>NZ_JBIRSJ010000006.1:0-289454 GCF_044334165.1 Streptomyces sp. NPDC020845
ATCGCGGTACCGGACACGCGTGACGGTGGCGCTCAGGCATGTCCCGGCCGACCCAACAACCCATAATCGGTTTCACCAATGTATCACCTCTCGCGGGAGTCGAAACAGGAGAGCATCAATTAATAAGGAATCCGTTTCGTTGACGTATCTGCTACGGAGAGTCAGGGGAACCGCGGGGACGGCGGACCGACATGGTCCGGGCACTGCGTGCCGCGGCCGGCAACCTTGGAAGATGTCCCCGGGCAGCGAAGCGTCTGCGGACCGAAATGCGCACCATGATCAAGCCGAGAGGAGCCCCGGCACCATCAGCCTGACGGGCCGTGCCGAAGCGCGCACCTGCTCGGACTCAGGCGCAGGACTTCGCCTTCGTCTCCCACGGCCCGACAGCGACCCGCCGTCACCAATAGGTCATCTGGACGCTCGCTGTCGCGGCAAACGCGCTGACATCGTGCGTGCACATGACAGCATGCCGCCCTCCGAACGGCCCCCCACCGCGACAAACGACGCGAGCGAGCAAGCCGACTCGGTGGCGCCTGCCGCCCTGCCCCCCGAGCGTGCGGAAGACATCCCGGAACCCGATGAAACCACCGTTCTCGGCGGCCGCTACGAACCCCTCTGAACCCCCGGAGAGACAAGCATGCGCAGACACCCCATCCCATGGCCGGGCGGGCAGTCCCGCCACGGCCGCGGGCGCGTCCTGGCCCTACTGGCGGCACCCCTGTTGTCGGTGCCGCTGCTGGTCGGGACGGCTCCTCCCGCCGTGAGCTCGCCGCTGCGCCGCGAGGAAGTCGCCGTCCTGGCCGGGGTGAGCACCGAGTGGTACACGCGGCTGGAGAAGGGCCACATCAGCGGTGTCTCCGAAGATGTCCTCGACGCGGTCGCCCGCACCCTGCGGCTGAACGAGTATGAACGCCTCTACCTGTTCGACCTGGCCAAGGCCGCCCAGCCCAGCGCCGCGGCCCGGCGCCGCCGAAAGGCCGTCGACATCCCGCCCCACGTGCAGTGGCTGCTCGATTCCATGACGCTGTCCGCGGCCTTCATCAACAATGGCCGCCTGGACCTCGTGGCCACCAACGCACTCGCCCGCGCGCTGTTCGCCCCCATGTTCACCAGTCACACCGTGGACGAGCGCGGTCGGCCCAACTTCGCCCGCTACTACTTCCTCGACGCCGCCTCCCACGACTTCGTCGACGACTGGGACGGCGCCGCGGGCGCCAGCACCGCACTACTGCGCGCCGAAGCCGACCGGTACCCCAACGACAAGGCGCTGCGCGAACTCGTCGGTGAGCTGTCCACGGTCAGTGCCGAGTTCCGCACTCGATGGGCCGCCCATGACGTGCGCATCCACCACGGCGGTGTCAAGCGCTTCCATCACCCCGAGGCCGGCTCTCTCGAACTGATTTACCAGCCTATGGACCTGCCGGTGTCCGCCCGCGAGGCACACTCCCTGATCATCTACACAGCCGAACCAGGCACCCCCGACGAAGACCGGCTCAAACTCCTCGCCAGCTGGGGAGCCACCACCGCAGGAGACCAGAGCCCACCCACCACCGGTGCCGCACGCCACAAGCCGAGCGCCGACACCCGCGCTCCCTCCACATGACAGGCCGCCGGCCGGGGGCTACGGGGTGACGGTGGAGACGACGTACACCTTGGGGTGGCGCCGGTTCTCGAAATCGACGGTGATGTCCAACTCCGGCTGGGGTTCCTCCTGCTTGAGCACCATCCCGGCCCAGTCCTCGTCGCCGCCGATCCGCCAGCCGACCTTCTTCGCGTCGTCGGCGTCGATGGTGACCCTGCCGTTCTCCAGCTCCGCGCGGTCGGTGCCGAGCCGGACCAGGAACCGGTCCAGGCCCTGGACGGAGGTGACGAACTGCACGTACAGCGAGCTGGTCTTCCAGGAGTTGGTCTCGTAGAACGCCACGTCGTCGGAGTAGCCCGGGATCCATACGTCGTAGATGCGCCGCTGGACCTTGCTCGGCCAGCCCGCGGTGAGGCCGGTCGCCGAGGCGTTCTCCTGCTTGTCCTCACCGCTGTTGCGGCTCTGGAGGGCGGAGATGACCATATAGCCCGCTGGGATCGTGATCAGCAGAAAGACCACCACCGCCTTGAGCCAGCGGCGCGGGCGGGGCCCGCCGCCGGGCCGCTCCCCGACGTCCCCGCCGCTCCCCCGGCCCGGCGGCGAGGCGCCGTTGGCGGAGACGGCGGAGGTCCCATGAGCGGCGGAGGTGCCGTTGGTGGGGGCGGTGGGCGCGGCGGGGCGCTGCTCGGCGGCGGTCACTGCCGGCCCCCCTGGCCGCGCGACGCCAGCCACGGGGTGGCCCCGGCGCGCTCGTAGCGCTCCACGCGGCGCCGGTTGGCGCGGCGGAAGCGGCGGGCGACCAGCCGGGCCAGGTCGGCGGCGCCGACCATGCCCGCCTCGGGGCCCAGCTGGGCCTTGACGATACGGGCCTCCGGCCGGTAGCCGCGGCCGGTCAGGGTGCGCCGGAACGCGTCCCGGGCCGGGCCGATCAGCAGGTCGTCGGCCGCGCTGACGCCGCCGCCGATGACGAAGCAGGAGGGGTCCAGGGCCGCGGCGAGGTTGGCGATGCCGACGCCGAGCCACTGGCCGATGTCCTGCAGCAGCTCGACGCACATGGCGTCGCCCTCGCGGGCCAGCTCGGTGATCAGCGGCCCGGTGATCTCGTTGATGTTGCCGCCGACCCGGTCGATGATCCCGTACGCGACCGGGGACTCGGCGGCGGCCAGTTCACGCGCCTCCCTGACCAGCGCGTTACCGGAGCTGTACTGCTCCCAGCAGCCGCGGTTGCCGCAGGGGCAGCGGTGGCCGGCGGGCACCACCTGCATATGGCCGAACTCGCCCGCGACCCCGTACTTGCCGCGCTTGACCTGGCCGTCCTCCAGGATCGCGCCGCCGATACCGGTGCCGAGCGTGATCATGACGAGGTGGTCCTCACCGCGCCCCGCGCCGAACCGCCACTCGGCCCACGCGGCGGCGTTGGCGTCGTTGTCGACCATCACCGGGACCGCCAGCCGCCCGGCGAGGCGGTCGCGCAGCGGCTCGTTGCGCCAGGACAGGTGGGGGGCGAACAGGACGCGGTTGCGGTCGGCGTCGACCCAGCCCGCGGCGCCGATGCCGACGGCGTGTACGTCATGCCGGTCGGAGAGGTCGAGCACCAGCTCGGTGATGGTGTCCTCGACGACCTTGGGGCTCTTGGACTTGTCGGGCGTCTCGGTGCGCAGCTTCTCCAGGATGTTGCCGTCGGCGTCGACGACCCCGGCCATCACCTTGGTGCCGCCGATGTCGATGCCGACGGTGGGGACCCGGGGCGCGGTGAGATGCGACCGGCGCTCGCGGGTGCCGACGGTGCGCAGTACGGTCGCCCGGGCCGACCCACGGTGCACCCTTTCGCGGTAGAGACTCATCGGCTCACCCCTTCACCGAGGCCGGTTGCGGCAGGGTCGTCGGTTCCGACCGGGTCGCTCGCTACGAGGCCAGTGTCGCCGAGGCCGGGGCCGACGGCCGCCGGGGCCCGGCCGGGCGGGCCCGCCGGGGCGGCGGCGCAGGCGTGGGGGGTGCGGTCGCTGCGGGTGCGTGCTCGCAAGAGTTCGTCGTCCCTGCGGGGGTCTCGGGAGGCCGGGGCCTCGGCGTACACGGTCGTGGCGGGTGGGGCCCGCCGTGCGATTGTGCCTCACCCGCGCCGGGCGCCGCATGGCGAGCCCCGCCCCGGGGCGGGTGATCGCGCCATGCGACGCCCGGCGTATCCCCGGGTTCGTTCAGACCTCTCCCGCCGCGTCCTTTTCCGTGGGCTCCGTCGGGCGGGCGAGCTCGTGGCTGAGCTGTTCCAGCTCGCTGCCGCCCGCCATCTGGCGGGTGAGCTCGTCGAGCGCGATCTCCGACTTGAGGTGGCTGCCGGCCATCGTGCCGCGCTTGAGGAGGACGAAGCGGTCGCCGACGAGATGGGCGTGGTGCGGATTGTGGGTGATCAGCACCACACCGAGACCCGCGTCACGGGCGGCCGCGACGTACTTGAGCACCACCCCGGACTGCTTGACGCCGAGCGCCGCCGTCGGCTCGTCCAGGACGAGGACCTTGGCGCCGAAGTGGACGGCGCGGGCGATGGCCACACACTGCCGCTCGCCGCCGGAGAGGGTGCCGATGGGCTGGTCGACATCGCGCAGGTCGATGCCCATGCGCAGCAGCGCCGCCCGGGTCGTGGTGCGCATCGTCTCCACGTCGAGCCGCTTGAAGGGGCCGCGGCCCTTCCGGGGCTCGGAGCCGAGGAAGAAGTTGCGCCACACCGGCATCAGCGGCACCACCGCGAGGTCCTGGTAGACCGTGGCGATGCCGCGGTCCAGGGCCTCGCGCGGCGAGCCGAGCCGGGCCTCTTCGCCCTCGATGGTGAGGCTGCCGGCGTCGTGCTGGTGCAGTCCGGCCACGATCTTGATGAGGGTGGACTTGCCCGCGCCGTTGTCGCCGAGGACACAGGTGATCTCCCCGGCGTGCACTTCGAGGGAGACGCCCTGCAGCGCCTTGACGTTGCCGTAGCTCTTGCTGACCTCGCGCAGCTCGATCAGCGGCGTCCGGGTAGCGGTGCCGGCGGCGGTATCTGTCGTGGTCATTTCGCGGCCTCCGCCCGCTTGCGGACCCACCAGTTGAGCATCGTGGCGAGCAGCAGCATCGCGCCGAGGAAGAACTTGAACCAGTCCGCGCTCCACTGCGCGTACACGATGCCCTTGTTCGCCATGCCGAAGATGAACGCGCCGACGGCGGCACCGATCGCCGAGCCGTAGCCGCCGGTCAGCAGACAGCCGCCGATGACGGCCGCGATGATGTACAGGAACTCGTTGCCCACGCCCTCGCCGGACTGGACGACGTCGTAGTTGAACAGCAGATGCTGCCCGGAGATCCAGGCCGCGAAGGCGACCCCCATGTACAGCCCGATCTTGGTGCGGTTCACGGGCACGCCGACCGCGCGGGCCGCCTCCTTGGCGCCGCCCACCGCGAAGATCCAGTTGCCGGCGCGGGTGCGCAGCAGGATCCAGGTGGCGAGCGCGACCAGGCCGAGCCACCACAGGACGGTGACCTGCAGATCGACGTCCCCGATCGTCAGGTGTGAGGCGAAGACCTTGTGGGCCTCGGGGAAGCCCTCCATATCGGCGATGGTCTTGGTGGAGACCGTCTCGCTGATCAGCTTGGTGAAGCCGAGGTTGCAGCCCTGGAGGATCAGGAAGGTGCCCAGCGTGATGATGAAGCTCGGCAGTCCGGTGCGCACCAGCAGAAAGCCGTTGAAGAACCCGATGGCGAGGGTGGCCAGCAGGGACACTCCGATGCCGGCCCAGACGTTCGCCGTCATCTGGTACGAGAACATCGACGAGATCAGCGCGGAGGAGGTGACCATCACCCCGGTCGACAGATCGAACTCGCCGCCGATCATCAGCAGCGCGACCGGCGTCGCCATGATCCCGATGGTGGAGGCGGCGTACAGCACCGTGCTGAAGCTCGACCACTGCAGAAAGCTGTCGGCGACGACCGAGAAGAAGACGAAGACGGCGATGGCGCCGACGATCGCGCCGAGCTCGGGGCGGCCGGCCAGGCGGCGCGGCAGCGAGCGGCGGATCAGACGGTCGTCCTTGGTCAGGGGCGGCGCGTCCGCGCTCATCGGGTCCCCCGCCTGGTGTACTTGGCCAGCTCGGCGGCGTCGTCCTTGGTGATGATCTGGGGGCCGGTGAGGACCGGCTGCCCGCCGCCGAGGACATCGGCGTTGTAGTGGTAGAGCCACAGCAGGTCCACGGCCTCGTAGCCCTGCATATACGGCTGCTGGTCGACGGCGAAGCCGAGGGTGTCGTTCTGGAGCGACTCGGCGACCTTGCCGTTGAGGTCGAAGGTGTCGATCTCCGCCTTGCTGCCCGACTGGTCCGCCGCCTTGGCCGCGGTGGCCGCGAAGGGTGCGCCGAGCGTCACGACGGCGTCGATGCCCTTGTCGGACTGGAGCTTCGCCTCGATCGTGGACTCGACGTCGGGCATGTTGGTGCCCTCGACGTAGACCCGCTCCAGCTTGCCGTCGAAGGTCTTCTCGGCGCCGTCGCAGCGCTGCTCAAGGCCGACGTTGCCCTGCTCGTGCAGCACGCACAGGGCCTTCTCGCGGCCCCGCTTGTTCAGCTCCTCGCCGACCGCCTCGCCCGCGATGGTCTCGTCCTGGCCGATGTGGCTCAGGGCCCCGAACGCCTTGGACTGCGCGGCCCCGGAGTTGACGGTGATGACCGGTATGCCCGCCTTCTCGGCCTTCTTGACCACGGCCTGCATGGCCTCGGGCTTGGCGAGGGTGACGATCAGCCCGTCGACCTTCTGGTCGATGTAGGACTGGACGAGCTGGGCCTGATCCTTGCCCTCCTCGTGGTGCGCGTAGAGGAACTTCACATTGTCCTTGCGGGCGGCCTGCTCAGCCCCGCTCTGGACGATGTCCCAGAAGGTGTCTCCGTCACCGGAGTGGGTGACCATGGCGAAGGTCATCCTGGGGGTGTTCACCGCCGCCCGCCCCGAAGCGTTCGCCGCCTGCTCGGCCCGCTCCTCGGCGCGCTTGCCGCCCGTACTGCTGCATCCCGCCGAGGCGAACCCCAGCACCGCCGCAAGCACGGCAGCGGTCAACGCACGTGCCCCTGTCCCAACCCTGGCCACGAAGACCCAGCCCTTCTCGAAGACGTCCCGTTTCGGGGGCGTCCGGGCATGACCGATCGGCCCGGGCGCCGCCCAAGTATCCGTCACGGTGCACGGCCGGGGTCCAGGGGGTGGACGCCAGGGGTCCGGGGCTTTTTCCGGGGGCTTTTCAGGGGCGGTTCGTCTTCGGGCGGCCTTTCACGCGGGGGAACGAGCGGATTTCAGGGGCGTACGAGCAGCTGGAACTCGAAGGAGTAGCGCGAGGCCCGGTACGTATGCGAGCCGTATTCGACGGCCCGGCCGGTGTCGTCGAAGGCCGTCCGCGCCATGGTCAGCAGCGGTGCGCCCTCCGGCTCGCCCAGCTGCTCGCCCTCTTCGGCGGTCGCGGCGCGGGCGCCGACCGTCTGCCGGGCGCTGTGCAGGGTGATCCCGGCCGCGCGCATCAGGCGGTAGAGACCGGTCTCCTCCAGCTCGGCGCTGTCCAGCTTGAGCAGACCCGCCGGGAGGTGGTTGCGCAGATGGGCCATGGGCTCGCCGTGGGCCAGCCGCAGCCGCTCGATCAGTACCACCTCGGTGCCCTCGGCGACCCCGAGGGCGGCGGCGACCTCGGCGGTCGCGGGCTCGGTGGTGTTGCGCAGTACGCGGGTGGCGGGGCGCTGGCCCGCGGTCTCCAGGTCGTCGTAGAGGCTGCTCAGCTCGAGCGGGCGCTTGACCTGGCTGTGCACCACCTGGGTGCCGACGCCGCGGCGGCGCACCAGCAGCCCCTTGTCGACCAGCGACTGGATGGCCTGGCGGACGGTGGGACGGGACAGGCCCATCCGCCCTGCCAGCTCTATCTCATTGCCGAGCAGGCTGCCGGGGGCCAGCCGCCCCTGCTCGATCGCCGCTTCGAGCTGCTGGGACAGCTGGAAGTACAGCGGGACGGGGCTGCTGCGGTCCACGCTGAACTGCAGCGCCTCCGCTGAGCCAGAGGAACCTTCTTCCTGCATTGCCACGGGGCGAGCGTAGCCGGACGAGCACATGACGGGAAGTCGTGAAGTTCTGTTGTCCGGACAAACTACGCAGAACTTAGCAGAGCCTATCCGGGATTGCTGATAACGCTGTCAACGCCGCCGGCGTTGGTGCCCTCCCCGTTGTTCTCGCCGGCGTGCAGCCAGCACAGCGCCCGGTGCCCGGGGCCCACCTCGGCCTCGGGCGGCCGGCGCGCACAGGCGTCCATGGCCAGCGGGCAGCGCGGCCGGAACCGGCAGCCGTCGCCGACCACGATCTCCCGCCGCTCCGCGTCCCGCCGCGCCCGCGCCGCCAGCCGGGCGATCCGCGCCGCGCGCGCCTCCTCCCGCGTGGCGCCGGAGCCGGTCGCGGCCGAGGCCAGCAGCTGGGTGTAGGGGTGCTTGGGGGCGAGGATCACCTCGTCGCTGGGGCCGCGCTCGACGATCTCGCCCCGGTACATCACCATCACCTCGGAGGAGAAGTGGCGCGCGGTGGCCAGGTCGTGCGTCACATACAGCAGGGCGAGGCCCCGCTCGTCCTTGAGCCGGTCCAGCAGGCCCAGGATCTCCAGCCGGATCGAGACGTCCAGCATCGACACCGGCTCGTCGGCCAGCAGCACCTGGGGGCCGGGCGCGAGCGCCCGGGCGATGGCCACCCGCTGCCGCTGACCGCCGGAGAGCTCATGCGGGCGCTTACGGGCCACATCGGCCGGCGGCGTCAGGTTGACCGACCGCAGCAGTTCCTCCGCCTTCTGACGTACGTCGGCCCCGCGCCGCGCCTTCCCGTTGACCAGCAGCGGCCGGTGCAGATGGTGGCCGATGGTGTGGGCCGGGTTGAGGGAGGCGAACGGGTCCTGGAAGACCATCTGCACGGCCCGCCGGTAGTCCGCGCCACGGGTGCGCCGCGCCCCGTCGAGCGTGATCGCCCCGGCGGTGGGCGTCACCAGCCGGGACAGGGCGCGTACGACGGTCGACTTGCCGCTGCCGCTCTCCCCCACCAGCGCCAGGGTGCGCCCGGCCCGCAGGGCGAAGGAGACCCCGTCGACCGCCCGGAAGGGCCGTCCGCCGGGCTGCGGGAAGTCGACGGTGAGCCCGGTCACCTCCAGTGCGGTCACGGCTGGCTCCCCTCGTGCAGCGGCCCCGCCACGGCGGCGGCGTGGGCCGGATCGTGCAGATGGCAGGCGGCGTAGCCCCCGCCGGGCAGCGGCACCTGGCGCGGGGCGACCGTGCGGCACGGCGCGAACGCCCGCTCGCAGCGGTCCGCGAACGGGCACCCGGCCAGCTCCTCGCGCAGATCGGGCGGCGAGCCGGGGATGCCGCGCAGCGCGCGCCGCTCACCGGTCAGCTCGGGGAAGGAGCGCAGCAGCCCTTGGGTGTACGGATGGCCCGCGCCCTGCGCGATGCGGTCACACGGCCCGTACTCGACGATGCCGCCCGCGTACATCACGGCCAGCCGGTCGCTGATCTCCAGCAGCAGGGACAGGTCGTGGGTGATGAAGACGACGCTGAAGCCCAGCTCCTCGCGCAGCCGCTCCACTTCGTCGAGGATCTCCCGCTGCACGACCACGTCGAGGGCGGTCGTCGGCTCGTCCATGATGACGACCTCGGGTTCCAGGGCGAGCGCCATGGCGATGACGACGCGCTGGCGCATGCCCCCGGACAGCTCATGCGGGTAGGCGCGGATCCGGGCGGGGTCGATGCCGACCATGTCGAGGAGGGCGCGGGCGCGCTCCTGGCGCTCGGGGCCGGGCATACCGGGGCGGTGCGCGCGGAAGATGTCGTCGAACTGGCGGCCGATACGGGTCACCGGGTTGAGGGCGTTCATCGCGCTCTGGAAGACGATGGACAGCTTGTTCCAGCGGAAGGCGCGCAGCGCCTCGCCCTCCAGCGCCGGCAGATCGCTCTCGCCGCCGTCTCGGCCGTGGAAGGTCACGGAGCCGGCGGTGAGCCGGGCGGGCGGCTGAAGACAGCGGGCGACGGCGTACGCGAGGGTGGACTTGCCGCAGCCGGACTCGCCCGCGATGCCGAGCAGTTCGCCACGGCGCAGCTCGAAGCTGACGTCGCGGACGGCCCGGGTCGGGCGGGCGCCGTCGTACGCCTCGTACGCGACGTCGATGTGCTCGGCACGCAGCACGACGTCGTCTCTCGCGGCGCTCTCGTTCATCGCGCTTCCTTCCGCTGCCGCTGCCGCGGGCGGCGGGTGCGCAGCCGCGGGTCGAGGACCTCGTCGAGGCCGAAGCTGACGAGGGACAGGGCGGTGCCGAGGAGGGCGGTGCACAGCCCCGGCGGGACGAACCACCACCAGGCGCCGCCGGCCAGGGCCTCCGCGCCCTGGGCGAAGTAGAGCATCGTGCCCCAGGTGAGATGGGAGAGGTCGGCGAGGCCGAGGAAGGCCAGGCCGGTCTGGGTGAGCACCGCGAAGATCGCCGCGTGGATGAACTGCGAGACGATGATCGCCAGTTCATTGGGGACGATCTCCACGAGCACGATCCGCCATCGCTTCTCCCCGTAGACCCGCGCGGCCAGCACGTAGTCGCGGGTGCGCAGCGAGAGGGTCTGGGCGCGCAGCACCCGGGCGGAGGCCGCCCAGCTGGTCAGGGCGATGGCGAAGATCGTGGCGGAGAGCCCGCCGCCCTTGACGTACGCCGAGACCACGATGACCAGCGGCAGCCCGGGGATGACCAGGAAGACATTGCTGATCAGGGAGATGGTCTCGTCGGCGACGCCGCCGAGGAAGCCGCCGCCGATGCCGACGACGACGGAGACGGCGGTGGCCAGGGCGGCGACCGCGGCGCCGATCAGCAGGGTGCCGCGGGCGGAGACCACGAGCTGGGCGAAGACGTCCTGGCCGGTCTGGGTGGTGCCGAGCCAGTGCGCCCCGGAGGGGCCCTGGCCCAGGTCGACGCTGACCGCGTCGGGGTCGTCGACCAGCCAGGGGCCGATCAGCGCGGTGAGCGCGAAGATCGCGAGGATGCCGAGGCCGAGGGCCAGCCGGCGGGAGCGCAGCGCCAGGCGCAGCAGCGCCAGCCAGAAGTAGGGGCCGGCGACCGGGCGTTCCGGGGCGGTGGTGGCGGTGGGGAGGGTGGCGGTCATCGGGCCTGCCTGGTCCGGGGGTCGACAAAGCCGTACACCAGGTCCACCAGGAAGTTGGCGGCCAGGACGGCGAAGGTGATGACGAGGAAGACCGCCTGCATCAGGGGGTAGTCGGTGTTCTCGACGGCCTGGAGGAGGGTGAAGCCCATCCCGGGATAGGAGAAGACGATCTCCATGACGAGCGAACCGCTGACGATGAAGCCGAGCGAGATGGCGAAGCCGGCGACGGAGGGCAGTACGGCGTTGCGGGCGGCGTAGCCGACCATGACGGTGCGCGGGCGCAGCCCCTTGGCCTCGGCGGCGGTGACGTAGTCCTCGGCGAGGGTGGAGACCATCATGTTGCGCATGCCGAGCATCCAGCCGCCGACCGAGCTGAGCACGATGGTGGCGGCGGGCAGCACCGCGTGTTCGACGGCGGAGGAGAGGAAGTCGCCGTTGAACCCCATGTCCAGCGTCTCGTCGTAGCCGCCGCCCAGTGGCAGCACGCCCCACACCTGGCCGAAGAGGTAGAGGAGCAGCAGCGCGAGCCAGAAGTAGGGGACGGCGGCGAGGAAGGTGGTGGAGGGGACGAGGGAGTCCAGCCAGCTGCCGCGCCGCCAGCCGGCGAGGGTGCCGAGCGTCAGGCCGAGTACGAAGCTGATGAGGGTGGCGGCGCCGACGAGGACGAGCGTCCAGGGCAGGGCGTCCTTGAGGACGTCGGTGACAGGGCTGGGGAAATAGGTGACCGAGAGCCCGAAGTCCAGGTGGACCACGGAGCCCAGATAGTCCCAGTACTGGACCGCGATATTGCCGTGGCCCAGCCCGAGCATGCTGGCCAGGGCCTCCTCCTGGCCGGACTCCACGGGCCCGGACTGCGCCATCCGGGTGAGCATCAGCTGCACCGGGTCACCGGGGATGAGCCGGGGCAGGAAGAAGTTGACGGTGACGGCCATCCAGGCGGCCACGGCGTAGAAGCCGAGTTTCCGCAGTACGTAGCGCACGCTGCCGCGCCCTTACTTACCGGCTTTGCCGTTGACGGGCTTGATACGGGCCGCCACCCAGCCGCCGTCGGGGTCGAGCCAGATGGAGGGGGCCGCGTAGAGATTGTCCTCGGTGGGATATCCGGTGACGCGGTTGCCGTTGAACTCCTGCTCGTTCTGGCCGTAGAAGAGCGGGATGGCCGGCATGTCCTTGACGAATTCCTGCTGGATCTTGTAGTACCAGGGCTTCTGCTTCGCCGGGTCCTTGGTGGACGCGATCTCGTCCAGAGCCTTGTCCATGACCGGGTTGGAATAGCGGCCGAAATTGCCGACGTTGGTGGATTCACCGATCTTCGGCGGAATGGTGCTGTCCACCAGTTGGGCGTAATAGGCGCGCGGGTCGGGGGTGTAGCCGCTGTTGTCGAGCAGCATCTGGAACTGGCCGCGGGCGCGGTTGTTGGACCACTGCGCGTAGGACTCGGCCTTGACGACGAGTTCGATCCCGGCCTTCTTGAGCTGCTGCTTGGCCAGCTGGGCGACGCTGACGTAGTCGGTCCAGCCGGAGACCAGCTCGACCGTCACGGACAGCTTCTTGCCGTCCTTCTCCCACGAGCCGCCCGACTTGGTGTATCCGGAGGCGGTCAGATACTGGTCGACCTTGCCCTGGCCGGTCTCGATCACGGCGTCCTTCAGGGACGGATCGAGGACGGACTCGTAGTTGGGGAGCAGCAGCGCCATGGGGTTGGCGACGGGCGCCTGGCCGTCGTACACGCTCCGGTTCATGAACTCGCGGTCGAGGGCGGCGCTGATCGCCTTCCGGACATTGACGTCGGCCGTCGGGCCCTGCTTGGCGTTGGGCAGGAAGAACGTGGTCGCCAGGGGGATGTTGACGAGTTCGAAATTCTTGTTCTTGGCGAGGTAGTTCTTCTTGATGTCGGGGATGAAACCGCCGCCCCAGTCGATCTGGCCGGAGGTGACCGCGGCGGTGACGGCGCTGTTTCCGGTGAAGGACCGGTACCGCATGGTCTTGAAGTGCGGAAGGCCCTTGAAGTAATAGTCGTCACGGGCGACCAGATCCATGGTCGTGCCCTTGACGGATTTCACCTTCCACGGGCCGGTGCCCACCGGGTTGGTGTTGAGCGTGGTCGCCCGCTCCTTGACCGGGATCTTCGACCAGATGTGCTTGGGCAGCATCTTCATCTTGCCGAGGATGAAGTATTCCTTGGTGTAAGCGGACTTGGAGAACTTGATCAGCGCCGTGTCCTTGCTCTCGGCGTTCGCCGAGGCGATGGGAAGGGCGTACATGTTCTGCGCCTTGCTCTCCTTCGCCATCTGGAAGGTCCAGGCGACGTCCTCGGCCGTGAAGGGCTTACCGTCGTTCCAGGTGGCGTTGGTACGTACCGTGACGCGGAGCGTCTTGCCGCCGTCCGACCAGGTGTACTTGGTGGCCAGCCACGGCTCGATCTCCCCGGCCTTCGCCGCGTTCAGGTGGAACAGCGGCTCGTAGATCATTCCGTTCGTCGCCTGGAGGGGCTGCGGGGCGAACGGATTGAAGTTCCGGATGAAATTGCCCGTGGATCCCGTGGCAACGGTCAGCACCCCGCCCGACCCGCCGTTGTTGTTCTTGCCCCCGCCGCAGGCGGCGAGCGTGACGGTGAGCGTGAGCGCGGCCCCGGCGGCGAGCGCGCGGCGCGGACCGGCCGTTGTCGTCGAGATCATGGGTTCCCCTCGCTGTGCGGGTCGAAGCGGTGCGGGTTCACAGGGCGAATGCCGGACGGCGGTCCGCGCACCTCCGGGGCCGCGAAATTAAGGGCGCCCGGAAGAGGGTGTCAATAGTGCTGACACGACACCGTCACTGAACCGGACCAGTCGAACCCGTCGAACACCCAGGTCCCGGCCCAAAGCCGCCCCGTACAGCCAAAGTTGGATGATCAAGACCGCCGGGCGGCGATGCGTACGAACCTTGTCCGAAGTGTTGACACTAAACCGGTAAAGCCGTTCACTGCTTGCTGCGCGGCACCGCCCGTCCGCACCGGGCCGCATCCCTGACACCCCCTGCCTGAGGGAGAGTTCGCAGATGCAGCGCACGTCCGCACGGCTCACCGTCGGCGACCAACCCGTCATCTGGCTCGGCGCCAACTACTGGTCGCGCACCGGCGGTCCGCTGATGTGGCGCTCGTACGACCCCGAGGTCGTCGACGCCGAGCTGCGCGTACTTCGGGACCACGGGCTGAACATGACCCGGTCGTTCTTCTACTGGCCGGACTTCATGCCCGCCCCTGACCGCCTCGATACGGAGCTGTGCGCGCGCTTCGCCGACTTCCTCGACCGCCACCAGGCGCTCGGCATGACCACCGTCCCCACCTTCCTCGTCGGCCATATGTCCGGCGAGAACTGGGACCCCGCCTGGCGCGGCGACCGCGACCTGTACAGCGATGTATGGCTGGTGTCCCGCCAGGCGTGGTTCGCCCGCGAGACGGTGCGCCGCTTCGCCGCGCACCCCGCGGTGGCCGGCTGGCTGGTCTCCAACGAGATGCCCATCTACGGCCGCCAGCCCGGCGCACGCTCCGGCCAGGTGCCCGCGGAGCGCGAGGCGGTCGCGGCCTGGGCCCAGATCCTCGTCGACGCCGTACGGGCCGGCGGCGGCACCCAGCCCGTCTCGCTCGGCGACGGCGCCTGGGGCCTGGAGAACTCCGGCCACGACAACGGCTTCCGGCTCCAGGACACCGCCGAGCTGTGCGACTTCCTCGGCCCGCACGTCTACCGCATGGAGAACGACCCCGTCCGGCAGCACTACGCCGCCGCCTGGGTGTGCGAGCTGACCGGCACCTTCCAGCGCCCCGTCGTCCTGGAGGAGTTCGGCGTCAGCTCCGACTTCGCCTCCGGCCCCGGCGCCGCCCGCTACTACCGGCAGACCCTGCACAACAGCCTGCTGGCCGGGGCGACCGGCTGGGTCGCCTGGAACAACACCGACTACGACAACCTGAGCGAGCAGCCCCCGTACCGCCATCACGCCTTCGAGATGCACTTCGGCCTCACCGACACCGCCGGTGTCCCCAAGCCGCAACTGCGCGAGCTGCGCGCCTTCTCCGAGGTGCTGAGCGCGGTGGACTTCCCCCGCTGCCGCCGCGCCGACACCGATACGGCCCTGCTGGTCTCCTCCTACCTCGACACCCTCTACCCGTTCACCCGCGCCGAGGACCGCGGCTACGTCCAGCAGACCGGCCGCCAGGCCTGGCTCGCCGCCCGGCTCGCCGACGCCCCGGCGGCGGTGGTGCGCGAAAGCGACGGCGCTCTGCCCACCGACGTACGGCTGTGGCTGGTCCCCTCCACCAAGCAGCTCCTCTCCCCCACCTGGTACGAGCTGGAGCGCCGGGCCCGGGACGGCGCCACGGTCTACGTCTCGTACTCCCCCGGCGCCCACGACGAGCAGCGCGGCCCCTGGTACGCCCATCTGAACGAGCTCTTCGGCGTCCGCCACCAGCTGGAGTACGGCCTGGTCGACCCGATCGAGGACGACGAGGTGACCTTCACCCTCACCCACGCCTTCGGCACCCTCCCCGAGGGCGCCCGGCTCACCTTCCGCGCCGCGGGCACCGACAACAGCCGCGTCTTCCTCCCCGTCGAACCCGACGGCGCGCAGGTCCTCGCGGTCGACGGCCACGGCCGCCCGGCGCTGCTGCTGCGCGAGACCGGCGAGGGGTGCGTGGTCTTCTGCACCTATCCGATCGAGCACATGGCGGCCGTCACCCCCCGCGTCAACCCCGAGGCGACCAGCACGCTGTACGACGCCCTCGCCGCCCACGCCGGCGTCCGCCGCCCGGTCACCGCCTCCGACCCCCGCATCGCCGTGGACCGCCTGGTCCACGAGGACGGCCGGGTCTTCGTCTGGCTGGTCAGCCAGGCGGGCGAGGAGCTGTCGGTCAAGCCGGCGGTGGCCGACGGCAGGCTCACCACGTTGGACGGCTCCCCGGCGGAGACGGTGGTCCTGGAGCCGTACGGGGTGCGGGTGCTGCGGCTGCACAGCTGAAACCGGCGGGGCCGCCTGGCCGCGCAGCCACGGCGAGGGGCGGCGGCGCGGCCCCGCGATGATCGGGACACGCGGTGCTTCGAGCGGCCCCGTCGGCCGGGGCGTCACCGAGGAACATCCCCCGCCACCGCAAGCTGACTCCGAAAGCCGGTCGGCCGACCGGCGACGGCGCCTGCCGCCCCTCCCCCTCCCCGCTGCCGGCCGCATTGCGCGGGCGTAAGACTCGACCGCACGCAGTGCGGCCGAGCTGCCTGAGCCAGAAGTCCTCCGTCAGGGGGAGCCGTCAATTCATCCAGTCTCGCTCGTACTTGGCGTACGTGCCGTCGTGCGTGGCCAGGTGCACCCACTGGTCGACGTACTCCTTGAACTCGCCGTCGCCGCGCGGCAGCGCATACGCCTTCTCCGAGAAGGAGAACGGCTTGTCGGGGTGGACGGCGCACAGCTCGGGGTGGATCTTCGCCTGGTAGCGGGTCTCGCTGGCGTCCGTCATCATCACATCGGCGCGGCCCGCGATGATCTCGTCGAAGATCGTGGTGTTGTCGGGGTGGACAGTGAGCGTGGCCTGCTTGATGTGGGCGCGGGCGAACTGCTCATTCGTACCGCCCGGGTTGACGATCACCCGCACGCCCGGCTGGTCGATGTCCTCCAGCGTCTGGTACTTCTGCTCATCCTCGCACCGCACCACCGGGGTCTTGCCGTCGGTCAGATACGGGTCGCTGAAGTACGCCTTACGGGCCCGGGCCAGGGTCACCGACACCCCGCCCATGGCGACGTCACAGCGCCCGGCCGCCAGATCGTCCACCAGCTTGGCCCAGGTCGTGGCGACGAACGCGGGCTTGGCGTCGAGGCTCTTGGCCAGGTCGCGGGCCATGTCGATGTCGATACCGGTGTAGTCGTCGGTCTTGGGGTCGCGGTAGGTGAAGGGGCGGTAGTCGCCCGTGGTGCATACGCGCAGCACGCCGCGCTCGGGCACCCGGTCCAGCAGGGTGCCGCGCTGGTGCTTGGCCGTGGCGGCGGGCACGGCGGTGGGGCCGGCGGCCAGGGCCGAACCGGCGGCGGTGGCGGCCAGCACGGCGGCCAGGGCGGACAGCGTGACGGAACGTCGCATGGCGACTCCTTCGCACAGGCCGCGGCGAGCGGCATGGGACGGCACGCGCGGGCCGCACCGGCGGTGTGGGAACTCGCGCGTGATCACAGCGCGCTCAGGGTGGCAGAAGAGCCCGCCCGGCGGAACCCGTTGATCAGCTGCTGAAACGCCGCCCCGGCCGCCCCTACATCAGAGGGGCCGACTGATGGAACGTCAGCAGACCCAGCCGGAAGCGGAGTCGGCGGGTTCGACCACCCCGGAATCAGCAGACGTCGGCCGGGGCGACGTCCTGCAGCCGGGCGAGAAGTTCCGCGGCGCGCTTGGCGACCACGTCCCGGTCGCCCTCCGACAGCGCCGAGCCCATCCCGCAGGCGACCGCTCCGGCGGCGATCCACTCCGGCGCTTCGGCGACGGTCACCCCGCCGGTGGGCAGCAGGGCGGCCTGCGGCAGGGCGGCCCGTACGTCCCTGACCCAGCGGGGGCTGTGGGCGGAGGCCGGGAACAGCTTGAGGGCGTCCGCGCCCAGTTCCAGCGCGCGCACCATCTCGGTGGGCGTGGCGACGCCGGGGAAGACCGGCAGGCCGTAGCGGTGGCCGGTGCGGATCACCTCCGGGTCCAGGCTCGGGGAGACCAGGAACCGGGCGCCCGCGTCGACCGCCATCCGGGCGGAGGCGGCGTCCAGCACCGTGCCCGCGCCGATCACCGCCTCGTCACCGACCTCGCGGACCAGGGTGGTGACGGCCTCCAGGGCGAAGGGGGTGGTCAGCGAGAACTCCACGGTGGTGAGGCCGGCGGAGAGCAGGGTGTCCGCCGTCGCGGTCGCGTGGTCGTAGCTGTCGCTGCGGATGATGGCGAAGATCCGCTGTGCGAGCGCGGCCCGGGTGATCTCCCAGCGGTACACGGCAATTCGCCGCCTTTCCTCTCAGAAGGGTCTCCTGGAGATGCCGCCCCGGGGTGCCTCCGGGATATGCGGCCTTTCGCTTTGCGGTTGTCGATGCGGGGGAAGCACTGCGTGGGGGGCGCTGGCTCAGCGGTGGATGGAGTCGGCGACGCCGGTGAACGCGGCGAGGGCCCGCTCACGCCCCGCCGCGCTGGGCAGCCCGTCCGTATCGGTCGCGGTCTGGACGACCAGCGCGGCGACGCAGGCGCCCTCCGCGAGCGCCTGGGGCTCGGGCAGCCCGCGCAGCCGCCCCGACAGGTACCCCGCCGCGAAGGCGTCTCCCGCGCCCACGGGGTCGGCCACCGGCACCGGATAGGGCGGCTGGTCCCAGCGCCCGTCCGCGGTCACGGCGGTCGCCGAGCGGTCGGCGCGCTTGATGACGACGGTATGCGCCCGGCCGTCCAGCAGCTCCGCCGCGGCCTCGTCGGCGGATCTGCCGGTCAGCAGCTCCAGCTCGTCCTCGCCCGCCAGGACCAGCTCGGCCTCGCGCAGCAGCGGCCCGGCCGTCTGGGCCCACTGCGCCGCGCCGCCCAGCTTGCGCCGCACATTCGGATCGAAGGAGACCTCCGCCCCCGCGGCACGGGCCAGCTCGATGATCCGGTCCGTGGCGGCCGCCGCGGTCGGCGACAGCATCGGGGTGATTCCGGAGATATGCACGAGGCGGGCGCCGCTGACGGCCTCGGCCGACATGTGCTCGGGCGCGAGCCGGGAGCCGGCCGAGCCGGAGCGGTAGTACTGCACATCGATGGCACGGTGCGGATGGCTGTCGCGCAGCAGCAGCCCGGTCGGAGCCTGCTCGTCCACCCCGGCGAACGCCACATCCACGCCGTCGGCGCGCAGCTCGCGCAGCACGGCCTGGCCGGCCGGATCCGCGCCCACCCGGCCCAGCCAGCGGGCGCTGTGGCCGAGCCGGGCCAGGCCGGTGGCCACATTGGACTCCGCTCCGGCGACCGAGCGGCGGAAGTGCACGGCCTGCTCCAGGGGAACCCCGGGCTCGGCGAGCAACAACAGCATCGCCTCACCGCATGTGACCACTTCAGGGCCGCTCGCCACCGATGCCTCCCCTTGCTCCCCGCCCGTCCCCTTCTCCCGGAAACGCTACCTGGCGGCACCGACAGCCGCCCCCGCGGGGTTCAGGCCACTTATCGGCCCGTCAAATCCCGTTGTACGCAATGCCGTTGTGGCCTGCGGAAGCGGGCGTACAACACGGCGAAAGCCGGGTGTACAACGCGGCGGCCGCTGCCTGCGAGCAGGCAGCGGCCGCGGTGCGGGGGGTGGCGGTTTTCGGCGGTCAGCAGCTGTAGTCGACCAGGTCGAACGACGCGTAGTGGTCGGCCGTGTAGTAGTCCTCGTCCGTCTGCTTCCCGGTCACGATGCGGCGGGCACCGCGGGTGTCGGAGCCGGGGGTCTTGACGGTGTACTCGTGGTAGTAGCCGCTGGCCTGGGACGGAAGGATGCCCTCCCGGTTCTGGAAGACGGTCCCGTCCTGCGGGTACGGGAAGGGGCCGCCGGACGCGATCAGGTCGAGCGTGTCATGGGCCTGTGACGGCAGGTCGGAGTAGCAGATATCGCCGACGGCCGTGATCTGGAGGACCGACGAGGCGGCCTGGGGCGCGACCGGGGCGGCCGTGGCGGAGGCGACGGCCGGGCCGCCGATGAGAAGGCTCGACGCGAGGGCGCCGAGCACACCGATGCGGGCGATCCGTGGGGGGATTCTCATGCCTCACAGCATGACGCGCGTAGACCCTGACATGTCAATGCCAAATGAAGGGAGTTCCCCAGGAGTTCACAAGACCCGCGCGAAGCGCCGGGAGAAGTAATGAAGACGTAACGCTCACGCCACCTCGGGCCCGGCGGCGCCGCTTCGATGCCCGTTTGCCTGACAGGCAAATTTTTTGCCCATGAGGCGAATGCTGGCTATACCGGAGACATGACCTCGTCCCCCGAGGGGCCCGCCGACGGGCCCCCCGCCGAGCTGCCCTCCGTCGCCCCGCGCCTGCGCGATCTGCGGCGGCGCAGCGGCCTGACGCTCGAAGCCGCCGCCCGGCTGGCCGGGCTCTCACCCGCGCATCTGTCCCGCCTGGAGACCGCCCGGCGCCAGCCGTCCCTCCCCATGCTGCTGGCCTTGGCCCGTACCTACGGCACCACGGTATCCGACCTCCTCGGCGAGGTGTCGCCGGAGCGGGACCCGATCCTGCGGGCCGACCACACGGCGGCCTGGGAGGCGGGCGGCTGGACGTACTGGCGGACCGGCAGCCCCGGCCGGGCCATGCAGGCGCTGCGGGTGCACGTACCGGCGGGGACCGGCCCGCAGGAGGACCTGGTGCGGGTCCATCCGGGCGAGGAGTGGCTGTACGTCACCCAGGGGCGGCTGCGGCTGACGCTCGGCGAGACGGTCCATGTGCTCGGCGTCGGCGACGCGGCCCACTTCGACTCGCTGACCCCGCACCGCATAGCCGCCGCCTCGCCCGGCGGCACGGATCTGCTGTTCGTCCACACGCTGCTGCAGAGCGGTACGGCCGACCTGTGTCTCGGCGACGCCGTTCGCGGAGGGAGACACCAGGCACCATGACGGACTCCGACAACACCCTGGACCACACGACGACCGGTGGCGCGACGACCAGTGGCGACGGCTCGGCACACGGGGCGGCGCCGCGCGGCGAGCCCGTGCGGGAGGAGGACCGGGCGCCGATGGGGCTCACCATCCGCGTCTTCATCTACCTCGTCGGCGTCCACTTCATCGCCGCGTTCCTCTTCCTGCTGTTCTACCTGGCCGGAGCGAAATAGCCCGGCCGTCCACAGGCCGTCCTGTCACCCCGCGGCAGCTGTCACCCCGCGTGGGTGGAGAACAGCCCGCCCGTCGGACCCTGCTTGTCGCCGCCCTGGGCCTTCTTCAGCGCGTTGGCCAAGCCCTCCATGGTCAGCGACTGCAGGATCACCCGGCCATTGCCCTCCAGCGTGGCCAGGGACAGGCCCTCGCCGCCGAACACGGCATTCATCAGGCCCTGGCGGTTGAGCCCGCCGATGCGCTGGACGCCGTACTGGATACCTTCCTCGAAGGCCACGATGCAGCCCGTGTCGACCTCGATCCGGCCGCCGAAGTCGGCGGGGTTGAGGTCGATGAAATTGCCCGCACCGCAGATGATCACCGTGCCGCGCCCGGTGAACTTCTCCAGGACGAACCCCTCGCCGCCGCTGCGGCCCGTCCTGCCGCCCTGGAAGGCGATGCCGAACTCCACGGTCGACTCGGCCGCCACGAAGGCGTCCTTCTCCGCGAACCAGGCACGGCCGCCGTCCAGCTCCAGCGCGCGCATCTCCCCGGGCAGCACGCCCGCGAAGCCGACGGTGCCCTCGCCGCCGGTCGAGGTGAAGTACTGAAAGGCAAGCGACTCCCCCGCCAGGGCCCGCTGGCCCACCTGCATCGCGGTGCCCATGGCCTGGCGCAGCATGCCGCCCATGCCACCGCCGCCACCGCCCCCGCCGCCGTTGCCCCCGGCGGCCTGGCCGCCGCCGCCCGACCCGGGCCCGGACAGCCGGGTCTCCATCGTCACGTTTGCCGTCTTGAACAGGAACTTTCCGGCCTCGCAGTAGACGGTCTGGCCGGGCTGGAGGCTGCAGACCGCCATCTGCATGGCGTTGCCGACGATCTCTTGGCGCAGGGTCACAGCAGGACTCCTCGGTACGGACATGGCGGAAATATCGCAAAGGGACAGGGGAACGCCTGCTCAACGTTCGACCCGAAGCCCTGGGTTCCACCGGAAAAACGCGATAGCGGTCACAGGCTGACCGCACAATAATCCCGATCATGGACACCGGCACCGGCACCGGCACAGGCACAGGCGCAGGCATGGACTGGGCACGGCTGGGGCCGCCCCTTGACGTACGCCCCCTCTTCCCCCGCGACCGCCGCGCCCTGCTCGACCTGCTGACCGCCCTGGACCCGGCCGACTGGCGGCGCCCCACCGTCTGCCCCGGGTGGGATGTGCACGACGTGGTGGCCCACCTCCTCCACGATCACCTCCGTCGGCTGTCCGGCGGCCGCGACGGGCACCCGGGGCCGCCGTTCGGCCCCGGCGAGACGCTGCCGCGGTTCATCACGCGGACCAACGAGGACTTCGTCCGCGCATCCCGGCAGCTCAGCCCGCGCGTGCTGACCGATCTGCTGGCCACGCTCGGCCCGCGGCTCGACGACTTCTGGGCGGGCCTCGACCCCACCGCGCCCGCCGGCCTCGACGTGTCCTGGGCGGCCCCCGGGGCGCCCGCCCCGAACTGGCTGGACACCACCCGCGAGTACACCGAGTTCTGGGTCCACCAGCAGCAGATCCGCGACGCCGTGGACCGGCCGGGCGCCACCGGCCCCGAGCTGCTGCACCCGGTGCTCGACGCCTTTCTGCGCGCCCTCCCGCACACCCTGCGCGCCCATCCGGCCCACGCCGGCGCGGTGGTACGGGTCCTGGTGCCCGGACCGGCCGGCGGGGCGTGGACGGCGGTACGCGAGGACGACCGCTGGGCGCTCCGTACCCCCGCTACCCCGGACGACCACCCCACCACCCCGGCGACCGTGGAGGTCGAACTCGCCCCGGACACGCTGTGGCGACTGGCCACGCGCGGGATCACGCCGCGGGAGGCGCGGCGCCGGGCCACGGTGCGCGGGGACGAGGAGCTGGCGCGGACCGCACTGACGATCCTCGCGATCGTCCGCGAGCCGGATCCGGAACCGGCACAGGCGCAGGAGCCGGAGCCGGAGCCGGAGAACTGACCCCATCCGGCCCGGACACACGAAACCCGGCGCTACCCGCCGATGGTGGAGCACGGCCTGTGATGACCCGCCCCGACCCCGAAGGGAGCACCACCGTGGAATCCACCCCGGCGGCGACGGCCCGCACGATGTGGACCCTGTTCGAGCCGATCCACGCGGTCACGTACTTCGCGCCGGAGGCGCTGGCCGCGTACGAGGACGCGGGCCTCCGCGGCTTCTGGCGCGGCTACTTCGCGGGCCGCGCCGCGCCCCTCGGCCCGGTCGGGCCTGAGCCCGTCGTGGCCGCCTTCTTCAGCTTCGCCCCGCCCATGGTGGCCCGCGCCCTCCCCGCCATCTGGGCCCTGGTCACCCCCGAGCGCGCCCTGGAGCTGCGCCGCGCCGGCGCCGCGGCCTCGCTGGCCCGGCTGCTCGCCGGGCACGAGCGCGAGGTGGAGCGGGCCGCCGAGGCCCTGGCCCAGCGCGCCGCGGACCTGGACGGCGCCGGGCGCGTACTGGCCGCCGCGAACGGCTCGCTCGACTTCCCCGACGCCCCCCTCGAACGCCTCTGGCACGCCACCACCGTGCTCCGCGAACACCGCGGCGACGGCCATGTCGCGGCCCTCGTCGCCGCCGGCCTCGACGGCTGCGAAACGCTCGCACTCCGCGCCGCCGTGGACCTCCCGCGCGCCGAACTCCAGCCCAAGCGCGGCTGGACCGACCGGCAGTGGCAGGCCGCCGAACACCGCCTGCTCGAACGCGGCCTGCTCGCCCCGGATCGCTCCGCGACGGACGCCGGGCACGAGACGCTGCGTACGGCGGAGGCGGCGACGGACCGGGCGGCCGAGCGCCCCTGGCAGGCGCTCGGCCCCGACGAGACGGCGGACTTGGTCGGACTCCTGGCCCCCCTCGCGACCGCCTGCGGCTCCGCCCTCCGCTTCCCCAACCCGATCGGGGTCCCCGAACCGACGGGGTGACCTCGTACCCGGCTCACAGGCTCACGGGCTCACGGGCTCACTGGGTCCCGACGTCATGGGCGGTGCCGGTGGCGACGGCCCGGAGCTTGTCGGGGTTGGCCACGTTGTGGATGGCGGTGACGCGGCCGTCGGAGTCGAAATCGAAGGTGACGGTGGCGATCACGCGGCCCGGCCCGCTGAACACCACGCCCGGCCCGCCGTTGACCTCGACGAGTTCCACCTTCATATCGGCGGGCTCGATGCCCTGGTAGGTGACCGAGCCGATGGCGGCGAACCAGGCGGCCACCGTGGTGGCGCCCACGACCGGACGCATGGCCTGGCGGACCTTGCCGCCGCCGTCGGTCCACAGGGTGACGTCCGGGGACAGCAACTCCATCAGGGCGTTGACGTCACCCCCGGTCGCCGCCGCGAGGAACCGCTCGGTGACCTCGCGCTGCCGTCCCCGGTCCGCGGTGAAGCGCGGCCGCCTGGCCCGTACATGCTCACGAGCGCGATGCGCGGCCTGCCGCACCGCGGCTTCGGAGCGCTCCACCGCTTCCGCGATCTCGGCATGGCTGAAGTCGAAGACCTCCTTCAGCACGAACACCGCGCGCTCCAGCGGGCTCAGCGTCTCCAGCACCACCAGCATGGCCATCGACACCGACTCGGCGTCCGCGACGGTCTCGGCGGTGTCGCCGATGGTGAGGATCGGCTCCGGAAGCCACGGTCCCACATACGTCTCACGCTTGTGCTGGGTGGAACGCAGCCGCGCCAGCGCGACATTCGACACGATCCGCGTCAGATACGCCTTGGGGTCGGCGACCTGCGAACGGTCGGCGGCCGACCACTTGATCCAGGCGTCCTGGACCGCGTCCTCGGCATCCGCCGCGACGCCGAGGATGCGGTAGCCCACGGAGAACAGCAGCTTGCGATGCTGGTTGAACACCTGCTGGTCGGGGCCCACGAAGGGACCCAGCGACGGTTCCAGGGACGGGTCCGGGGACGGGTCCGGGGAGGTGTCCGGGAAAGGGTGGCTCACCGCGCCCCCCGGATCCGGGTGAAGCGGCCACCGTGCGGCCAGAACGCACCCGAAGCGGGCATCTTCTTCATACGGCCATACGTCGGCCAGGGCGAAGCAGTCACCGTCTCCTTATACCTGGCCGCGAAGCGACCGGTCAGATATATCCGCCGGGGGCTGTCGTCGGGGTGCGTGAACTGCACAACAGCGTCGTTACGGCCCAGGCTCACCGGCGTGTGGTAGTAGCCGAAGCGGAACGGCTTGGGCTGCTTGCCCTTCAGCTCACGGTCGATCGACAGCGCGGCGTGCACACCGGTCGGCATGCCCCCTTGGCAGGTGCCGTGCATCACGCCGTAGCCCTGGCGGATCGCCGCCGCGTCACCCACGGCGTACACCTCCGGATGCGACACCGAACGCAGCGCGGTGTCCGTGACGACTCGGCCGCGCTCGTCGACGGTCAGCCCGGCGGCAGCCGCCAGCGGCGACACCCGCGTACCGCTCGTCCACAGCACCACATCGGCGGCGACGCTCTCCCCGCCCGCCAGCTCCACCGCATGGGGCAGCACCTTCGCCACCTCGACCCCGCTGCGCACCTCGACACCCAGGCGCTGAAGCGCGGCCTGCAGATACGCCTTGGCCTTCGGGTTCATGGCCGCACCGGGTTCGCCCCGGCCCAGCAGCACGACGTTCAACTCCGGATGCCGCTCCGCGATCTCCGCGGCCGACTCGACCCCAGTCAGCCCGCTGCCCCCGACCACCACCGTCCCACCGCCGAGCCGCGCCAGCCGGTCGGCCAACACCTCGGCATCCTGCGCGCTGTTCAGCGTGTACGCGTAGTCCTCGACCCCCGGCACCGCCGAGGTGTCCGCCACACCGCCCAGCCCGTACACCAGCGTGTCGTACTCCAGAACCCGGTCATCATCGACCCGCACCCTCTTCGCGTCGGCGGCGATCGCCGTCACCCAGCCTCGTACAAACCCCGCCCGCGTCCCCTCCAGCAACTCCGGGACGCTCAGCTCGGCGAGCGGCTGCCCGGTCGCCGTCATGTGCAGCCGCAGCCGCTCGGTGAACCGCTCCTGCGCGTTCACCACGGTCACCCGCACATCCTCGCGCCCCTTGACCCGAGCCCCGAGCTGAACCGCCGCGGCCATCCCCGCGTACCCCGCCCCCAGAACCACCACACGGTGTGCGCTCATCGTTCCGTCCTCCCTCATTTGCTGATGACGACCACGGGATGCAAGCAGCCCGGCCGAACGTGACATGAGGTCGATGTGACGCGCGCCACCCCTCCGGGGAATCCTGGTACGTGGGAATCCTGGTACTCGACAATCACCTCGAAGGGGCGGAGTGGCGTGAGCGCTGAGGTCGCGGCGATCAACCTGGGGCGGACGCTGGCGACGCGCGCCGTTCGGATGTGGCTCGACCCGCGTACGCGCGAGCAGGAGAGCCGGATGGACATGTCCGCGCTGATCCGGCGGCGGATACCGGGGCTGCGGGCCCAGCGGGGCGTGGAGCGGCAGTTCGAGCAGATCGCGGACGCGGTCGCGGCGCGGCTCGAGCCGATCTGCGGGCATGAGTTCCGCGGCCTGGACGAGGGCGGACGGCAGGCGGCGCTCGATGCCGTGACGGCGGCCTTCGCCCACGCGGACCTGTCCGACACCGCGATCCTCGGGTCCGACGCCAACCCCGCCGAGCTCGCCCGGCGCGTCCGTACCGCCGCTCCCCCGCCGACCGGTCTCGGCGAGGTCGAGACGCGCTTCTACGAGCTGCTGCTGGCCGAGTGCTGCGACTGCTATGTGCAGACCCTGCGCCGTCTGCCGGTCTTCACCGAACGGGGCGTCACCGAGCTGCTGGGGCGGGTCGGCGAGCTCGGCTCGGAGCTGAGCCGAGTGCTGGAGCGGCTGCCCGTCAGATCGTTGTACGCGCCGCAGGGCGCGGATCAGGACGCCGCCTTCCGTCACGAGTATCTGGAGTTCATCAGCCGCACCATGGACGAGGTGGAGCTGTTCAGCTTCACGGCGGGGCAGGCTCCGCGTACCAAGCTGTCCGTCGCCTATATCAGTCTGCGGGTCAGCACGGACGAGGGGCGGTCGGCCCGGCGGACCGGCCATGGGTCCGCCGACCGGTTACGGACCGGCATCGGCGCATGGGACACGGCCGAGCAGGAGTCGTCGGCGACCGTACGGGTCGAGGCGGCGCTGAAACAGTCGCCGCGTGTGCTGTTGCGCGGGGAAGCGGGCTCCGGCAAGACGACGCTGCTCAACTGGCTGGCCGTCACCGCGGCACGGGGCTCCTTCGGCGGCGATCTCGCCGACTGGAACGGCCTGGTCCCCGTCCTCGTCAAGCTCCGCCACTACGCCACACGCGAGCTGCCCCGCCTCGAACAGCTGCTGGACGTCGCCGCCGGGCCACTGACCGGCCATATGCCCGCCGCGTGGGTGGACCGCCAGTTCCAGGCGGGCCGGATCCTGCTCCTGGTCGACGGTCTTGACGAAATCGTCGCGAGCGAACGGCGCAAGGTCCGCGACTGGCTCCGGCTGCTGCTCAGCGCCTACCCGGACACCCGCGCCGTGGTGACGACCCGGCCTACGGCCGCCGGCGGGGACTGGCTGCGGTCGGAGGGCTTCGCCCCGGTGGGTCTTGAACGGATGACCCCCGCGGACCTGCGCGCCTTCGTCCAGCAGTGGCATCAGGCCGTACAACTCCACTCCGGCGACGCCCCATGCGCACCGGAAGAGCTGCCGCACTACGAACGGGCGCTCGTGGCCAGCCTCCAGGACCGCCCCCATCTGCTCGCGCTCGCCGCGAACCCGCTGCTGGCCGCCCTGCTGTGCGCGCTCCACCTGGGGCGGCGCAGCCGGCTGCCGCGAAACCGCATGGAGCTGTACCGGATCGCCCTGGAGCTGCTGGTGCAGCGCCGCGACGCGGAGCGCGGGGTGCCCAGCGCCCTGGACGTACGGCTGAGCCTCACCGACAAGCTGTGCCTGCTGCGCGATCTGGCCTGGCGGCTGTCGGACAACAACCGCAGCGAGATCGCCCGCGAGAAGGCGCTCGACCACGTGGCGGCCAAGCTGAGGTCCATGCGCCATCTGGACATCGAGGGCGGGCACGCCCTGGAGCATCTGGTGACCCGCTCGGGAGTGCTCCGCGCCCCTGCCGACGACCGCATCGACTTCCTGCACCGCAGCTTCCAGGAGTACCTGGCGGCCGAGGAAGCGGCGGAGGAGGACCGCATCGGCAATCTGATCGAGCGGGCCCATCTGGACACCTGGCGGGAGACCATCATCATGGCCGCCGGGCACGCCAACCGCGGCCAGCGGGAGGAGCTGATCACCGGCATCCTCGACCGCGCGGAGGCGGAGCGCCGTCATGCGCGGGGGCTACGGCTGTTGGCGGCGTCCTGTCTGGAGACGATGGAGTCGGTGCCCGTCGGGCTGGACGAACGGCTGGACGTGAATCTCGGCGTGCTGGTGCCGCCACGGCGACGGCGCGACGCTGAGTCGCTGGCGGCCGTGGGGGATCCGGTGCTCGGCAGGCTGCCGAGCACGCTCGACGGGCTCAGCGAGACCGCGGCCAGGGCGGCGGTGCGCACCGCGGCACTCATCGGCGGAGGGGCCGCGCTGGACTTGCTAAATGGCTACGCCGAGGACGCGCGCATCGACGTACATCGGGAACTCGTCCAGGCCTGGCAGTACTTCGACCCCGATGAGTACGCCCGACGCGTGCTGGCCAAGCTTGCGCTGGATGACATCGCCCTGCATCTCTCCCATCCCAGCCAGTGGGGCGCGGCCACGCGACTGCGGTCAGCGCGGAGGATAGGGATCAACTTTCCGTTCGCTTCCGGGCTTGCCGCATTGAAGGAACTTCCCCGGTTTACCTCGCTGTCGATCCCTCGGCTCGTGGACGAGAACGATCTCAGCCCACTGGCCGACCGTCCAGAGCTGACCTATCTTGTGGTCAATGGAAACGGCCCCTTGAGGAACGCCGAAGCGTTGGGCGGGCTCACCCGCCTTCGGCACCTGCATCTCAACTACTGGTCGGCTCTGCCCCCGCTGACCGAGATCCCACTACCGCAGTCGCTGGGCCACCTCGCGCTGGGAAACCTTCCGGCCGATCCTCATCTGGGATTCCTCGACCGTCTGCCGCAACTCGACTACCTTTCGCTGGACGGCACGGGGAGACTGCGAGGAATGATGGACTCGGCCGTGATCGCCAGCGTCAGGCAATTACGTCTGGCTGGATTCGATCTGACCGAGTGGCTTCGCGCCCTGCCCGCCGCCGGTCTCGGTGTGAAGAAGCTGGGCCTTTACGACTGCGCCCTTCCCGCCGACCTCAGCCCCCTGCATGCGATCTCCTCGCTCACCTCGGTGTTCTTCGGCATGTGCCATGGCCCGCACCCCGGCCCGCTGGACCTGTCCTCGCTGGCAGGCCGCCCGGCCCACCCCCGCCTCACCGTCGACGTGGGCCAGGGGCAGGTCGTCACGGGCACTCACCACCTCGGGCCGGGCATACAGCTCCGCTACCTGTGAGCTCGGATCAGTCGAACACGTCGCGCATCTCGTCCTCCACCGCCGGATTGTCCACCCACCAGAGGTCCGCCTTCCCCCGGTCAGAGGCGTTGTCGGTGAACAGAGAGACTTCGTCGACGGCGTACCTCCAGGGGTAGGGATCGCCGTCGTCGCACACCCCGTCCTGGACCATGGGGACGGGGATGGTGACCTGCTGGTGCTTCACCATCCAGGAGTTGCGGAAGAAGTCGAACCGCAAGTGGTAGCAGTCGTCGGACTCGGTGAAGAAGATCGGCGGGACGAGGAAGTGTGCCGTGTCGACGGTGGCCGCGATATCGATGTAGTTCCCCGGGAGGCCGCCCGCGTTCCAGCAGGCGGCGAAGTTCACCGGGGTCAGTGACTCTTTGCCGAGGACGTGGATGGAGTTGCCCCGGATCACGAACTTGTCGGGGTCGAGGAGCACATCCTCGCCGAGCATCACGATGGGCGCCGGCAGGATGTGCGCCTTCGCGAAGGTCTGAGCTTGCGTGTACAGCTCGATGACGTCTTCGCTGCGCGTGGCGTCGAAAGCCGCCCAGCTGTGGAACGGGCAGCACTCGTTGTTGGCTTCTTCCGGTTCGGGGAAGAGGAGGGACTTGTCGATCGGCGGGACGGCGGAATCGCCGCGCTTGTCCTGAAGGAAGCCGGGGATCCAGGCGGCGGCGTCGGCTTCGTCGGCCTCGATCACCTCCGATTGGCACAGGGCGCGGAAGGAGGTGTCGCCGAGTTTGCAGTTGAAGTAGTCGAGCAGGGTGATCGCGGCGCACTCGGCGAGTGAGAGCTTGTCGCTCTTGGCGAACCAGAAGTCATAGCCGTTCGCCACGAAATGCACGCCGCGGAACTGCTTGTGGACGAAGGGCTCCCGGTCGGCGCCGGGGGTGAGGGCGCTCCAGTGCGCGGCGGCGACCTGGTTGTAGTAGGCGTCGGCGTGGCGGGCGAGTTCGGGGGCGAAGACGCTTTCGCCGGTCCAGTAGCAGGCCTTGCCGAACAGCGCGCCGATCTCGGGATCGTGGGTGACCTCGGACTCGGTGAACGTGAAGATGAGTTCGGTGCGCAGGAAGACCTTGCGGCCGTCGTCGTAGGGCGCGCCCTCGTGTTCGTACCGCTGGTCGAAGATGACGCAGGTGAAGGGCTCGATCTCAGCGAGCGCCACTCCGCCGGTGAGGTCGAGGGCGGGCGTGGCCGAGCCTCCGGTGAGGTAGAGCAGGAGGGTGTAGCGGGAGACGTGGTGGCGCTCGGCGTCGTAGTACGGGGTGTCGCGGTGGCGGTGGAAGTTGGCGTCTCCGGGTTCGAAGCGGTTGCACCGGAAGACCGGGTTCACATGCGAGAAGCCGTCGCGCAGCGGCTGTGGCAGCGCCTTGGCCACCGCCTTGGTGAGGGCTTCGGCGAGCTGCGCGGAGTGGAAGATGAAGCGCTCGCCGCCGCGGGAGCCGGAGTTGAGCGGCGGCACGTAGAGGTTGAGCGCGTCAAGGCGCTCGAGGTGGCCACGGGCGGCGGCGGGAAGCCGCAGCGAGAACGAGTACGCGCCCTCCGCGAGTTCCGCGCGCCGCGTGAGATCGAGGTCGAGCGGGGTGTCCGCGAGCAGACGGTCGAGCGGCACGATGTTCTCGAAGGTGCGGAACGACAGTTCGCGCGGGTCGACGAAGACGGCGGCCAGGTACGGGGCCTCCTGGCTGGGCCGGGCGAACAGCTCGCGCACATCGGCGTCGATGCGCTCGGCGTCGACGAAGCGCACCGCCTTGAAACGCACCGTCGGGTGCCAGGAGATCCCGAGCCCGTCGAGCGTCGCGGCGGGCTCGGTGTCGACCGCGTCGACCTCGGCGAGATAGCGGGCGACCTCGTCCGCGGGAGCCCCGCCGGTCGACAGGGCGAAGAAACGGTCGCGGAGCTCGGCGCTCACACACTCCTCCAAAAGCTGCGCAGCACGGACGGAAGCTCGGGGGCGAGCGCCAGCTTCTGCGCACCCGCGTCGGAGACATCGGCGCGGTACAGCAGGAGCCGTGTGAGCGAGCTGATGAAGGGCGCCGCGAGCAGGGCGTCCGCCCCCTCCGCGCCGATCGGGTTGTAGCGGAGGTCGAGCTCGGTGAGGTGTACGAAGCGCCGCAGCGAGCGCACGCCCTCAGCGGTGAGCCCGTTGCTCTGGAGGTGCAGACGACGTAGTTCGCCGAGGCCCGGGGAGGCCGCGAGGGCGGCGAGCCCGGTGTCGCCGACGCCGCAGTATCGCAGGTCGAGCGCCTGGATCCGCCCCGTCCCGGTCGCCGCCGCGAGCGCCTTGGCGCCGGGGTCGCCGATACGGAGGTACGAGAGGTCGAGCGCGACGAGCCGGCTGAGGTCGAGCGACGCGAGAGCCCCGGCCTCGATGGGCGGCGGCGTCAGCTCGTCTTCCTCCTCGTCGTAGTCCCAGTCGTCGCAGTCGTCCTCGTCCGCCTCGGCGGGCGGTGTGATCCGCAGCGCGGTCACGAAACGCTCCCGCAGGGCCTGCTCGATCAGTCCGGGCGCGTCGTCGGACCATTCGACGGCGACCGTCGTGGCGAAGCCGTACCGGCGCGCCACGACGGTCACCCCCAGTGGCAGCGCCGCGTCCCAGCTCTGCTGATGCTCGTCCACGAGCGCGGCGATCTCGCGCTCCAGGGGCTCGCGATCGGCGGGGCGGGCACGCGCGCGGCGCTGTTCCAGTGGGATCAGCGTGCCCCGGGCGTCGCCCTGCTCGACGAGCCGGTCACCGTAGACACGCCACGCGCCGAGATCGTCGGTGTGATCGCGCAGGGTCTGTTCCAGGGCCACGGCTTCCATGTCAGGCACCTTATAGGGGAGGTATGACAACGCCCCCGGCCCCAAGTGCCCGCCGCATCATCCCATCTGAGCCCTGGTCAGCCCCGGTTCAGCTCCGTATGGCGCGTCGCGAGCCGGCTCGCGCCCGCCTCCGTGAGCGTGCCGTGCAGCCGCAGGCGGGCGACGCCGCCGTCCGGGAAGATGTCGATGCGGACGTGGGTGGCGGGTGGGGCCGCGTCGAGCAGAAAACGGTGGATGGTGTCGGGCTGGAGGCGGGTGCGGGGCAGGAGTTCGGTCCAGCCGGGGGCCGTGTGGTCGGCCGGGTCGGCGCCGGAGGTGGCGTCGAGGACGTACAGCGTGGCCCAGCCGGGCGCGTTGCCCTTGTAGCAGCCGGTGTCGATCTCGACGGCCCGGATCCGGGCCTGTTCGGTGAGCCGGTAGCGGACCCAGTCGTGGCCCTGGTCGCGGCGGCGGCGGGTCTCCCAGCCCTCGTCCATTTTGCGGGAGCGGCCGGGCTGGATGGTGTTGGCGGGCGGGGAGTAGAAGCGGTCGGAGGCGTCCTCGGCCGCGCCGCCGTTCTCCAGGGCGGCCAGGTCGAAGGTGCCGAGGGCGGTGAGCCAGCCGGGGTCGGGGGCGACCTCGCCGTGCACGCGCAGCCGGGCGATCCCGCCGTCGGGGTGCTGCTTGAGCCTGAGGTGGGTGAAGCGGCGCGCCACCGCGACCGCGAAGCCGTTGGCCGCGTGGCCGCCCACCGGGGTGCGGGGGACGAGCTCCGTCCACTCCACCTCGTCGGCGAGCAGTTCCTCGGGGGACGGGGAGCCCTCCACCGATGTCGCCTCGACGCTGACCGACTGCGGGTAGTTGCCGCGGAAGTGGGCGGTGTCGACGACGACGCCGTGGATGACGCCGGGCGCGCCGAGGCGGATCAGGGCCCAGTCGTGGTCGTCGGCGGCGGGGTGCGGCTGCTCGGCCGAGGCGCCGCGCCGCCGGCGGGTCTCCCAGCCGTCCATGACCTTGCCCTTGTGGCCGAAGTCCTCGGGGTCGAAGTGCGGGGCCTCGGGCCGCAGCAGGTTCTCGCGTTCGGCGAAGAACTCGTCGTTGGCCGCGATGACGCTTCCGCCGAGCCGCCGGTCGGCCAGGTCCGCGAGATGGGTGAAGGGGAGGTCCGCGGTGCGGTAGTCGGCGTACGGGTCGCCGCCGCCGTACGGGCTCGCGTCGCCGGTGAAGCGGGGGATCGGCGCGGTCATGTGCGGTGCTGCCTTTCCAGGAGTCGGCCATGGGGTGTGGGGGATTTGGTGGGTCCAGTGGGGTCGGTGAGGTCAGTGGTGGGTTCAGTGAGGCTGGCCGGGGTGCCGTGGTCGGCGATCTTCCGGCCGCGCAGCCAGGTGGACCGTACGACGCCGTGCAGAGTCTTCCCGGCGTAGGCGGTCACCTGATTGCGGTGGTGGAGCGCGGCCGGGTCGACGGTGAAGGTCTCCTCGGGCGCGAGGACCGCGAAGTCGGCGTCGCGGCCGGGCTCGATGGCCCCCTTGTGCGCGAGGCCGACCAGTGCGGCGGGGGCGGTGGACATCCAGCGCGCGAGATCCGGGAGCGTACGGCCGCGCCGCCGCGCCTCGGTCCAGACCGCGGGGAGGCCGAGCTGGAGGGAGGCGATGCCGCCCCATGCCTGCCCGAAGTCGCCGACCTTGAGGTCCGCGGTGCACGGCGAGTGGTCGGAGACGACGCAGTCGATGGTGCCGTCGGCCAGGCCCTGCCACAGCGCGTCCTGGTTGGCGGCCTCGCGGATGGGCGGGCAGCACTTGAACTCGGTTGCGCCGTCGGGGACTTCCTCGGCGGTCAGGGTGAGGAAGTGCGGGCAGGTCTCGACCGTGATCTCGATGCCCTCGCTCCGGGCGGAGGTGATCAGGGGGAGCGCTTCGGCGGACGACAGATGGAGGATGTGCACGCGGGCGGCGTGCTTCCGCGCGAGTTCGATCAGTCCCGCGATGGCCCGGTTCTCGGCCTCGCGCGGGCGTGAGGCGAGGAAGTCGGCGTAGCGCGGGCCGCTGGGGCTGGGGGCCCCGTCGATCAGCTGGGGGTCCTCGGCGTGGACGATGAGCAGGCCGCCGAAGCCCGCGATCTCGCCGAGCGCCGCGTCGAGTTCGGCGGGAGCGAGCTGGGGGAACTCGTCCACGCCGGAGTGGAGCAGAAAGCATTTGAAGCCGAGGACTCCGGCGTCGTGCAGGGGCCTGAGGTCTCGTAGGTTGCCGGGGACCGCGCCGCCCCAGAAGGCGATGTCGACATGGGCCGCGGCGCGGGCGACGGCCCGCTTGATCTCCAGCGCGCGGACGGTGGTGGTCGGCGGGATGCTGTTGAGCGGCATGTCGACGAGGGTGGTGACGCCGCCGGCCGCGGCGGCGCGGGTGGCGGACGCGAACCCTTCCCATTCGGTGCGGCCCGGGTCGTTGACATGGACGTGGGTGTCGACGAGACCGGGGAGCAGGACGTCGTCCCCGAAGTCCTCCAGACGGGCCCCGGGCGGGACGGCCGCGTCGTACGGCAGGACGGCCGAGATCGTTCCGTCGGCCGTGGAGACGGCGACCGATGCCGCGCGCATCCCCTCCGGGGTCACCACGCGGGTCGAGCGCAACACCAGGTCCAGGTCCGGATCCGCGTCTGACACCCGCGCCCTCCGTTTCTCAGCAGACTCTTCTTGGCAGACTCTTCGGTTCAGCCTTGGCAGACTCTTCAGATCAGCACGATTTTTCCGCGAAGCGGAAACACTTTTCTGTTCCAGGAGTGTTCACCGAGCCGCCCGCCGGGTCAAGACCCCACCGGCCGCGCCCCCGGCACAAGACGGCCGTACATAGAATGGAAGGCGATTTTCGGAGCGCAGAACCTGGCCGGCCGAGATGGGGTCTCCCCCGCTCGAGCGGAGCCGAGAGCTTGGGGAAGGGTAGGCTGCCCGTTGGCCGGTCGGCCGGGGCGAGACCGTCCGGCAGTAGGGAGCGCGGGAGAAGGAGCGGGTCGAGGGGCAAGCATGGGCGTGCCCCGTGAGGAGAGCGCAGCGGCGCTGCGTGCGACGAGCGGGGTGCGGCCAGGCGCCGCCCATCGGCACGCGACGCCGCGGGCCCTACTGCCGGACGGTCTAAGCCATACGGGGGCCGGTTTCACCTGCCGCGAAAGGAACCGTCGACGTGCCGTCCGCCGAGCCCAAGACCGCCGCTGCCAACTCCGGCGGCGTCCAGTCCCTCGAGCGCGCCTTCGATCTGCTCGAGCGGATGGCCGACGCCGGGGGCGAGGTCGGGCTGAGCGAGCTCTCCGGCAGCAGCGGGCTCCCGCTGCCCACCATCCACCGCCTGATGCGCACCCTGGTCGCCTGCGGCTATGTACGCCAGCAGCCGAACCGCCGCTACGCGCTGGGCCCCCGGCTGATCCGGCTCGGCGAAAGCGCCTCCCGGCTGCTGGGCACCTGGGCCCGGCCCTATCTGGCGCGGCTGGTGGAGGCGACCGGCGAGACCGCGAACATGGCGCTGCTGGACGGCGACGAGGTGGTGTACGTCGCGCAGGTGCCCTCGCACCACTCGATGCGGATGTTCACCGAGGTCGGGCGGCGGGTGCTGCCGCATACGACCGGCGTCGGCAAGGCGCTGCTCGCGGACACGCCCGCCGACGAGGTGCGCGCGCTGCTGGCCCGGACCGGTATGCCGGCCGCCACCCAGAAGACGATCACCTCGCCGGACGCCTTCCTGGAGGCGCTGCGGCAGGTGCGTGAGCTGGGCTACGCGGTGGATGACAACGAGCAGGAGATGGGCGTGCGCTGCCTCGCCGTGTCCGTGCCCGACTCGCCCACGGCGGCCGCCATCTCGATCTCGGGCCCGGCCGGGCGGGTGACGGACGAGGCCACACGGGACATCGTGCCGATCCTCAAGGAGGTCGCGGCCGAGCTGTCCACCGCGCTCGCCAGCACGGGCTCCGCCTGACGGCGGCGGTACTGGCGCGCCGCCGGTGCCGTGTCGAGCCGTACCGGCGGCGCTTCCCGTCTCAGCCCCTCCCGGGGGTCCCGCCCCGGCCCCTCAGCCCCTCCCCCCTGCCTGCGGCACATCGCCGAACAGGTCGATCGCCGCACGCACCCCCCTCAGCGCCGGCGCCAGTGCGCTCACCGAACCGAGCGCGCCCGCGATGAGCAGCAGGGCGCGGCGCAGCCGGGGCACCTCGGGCACTCCCTCGCACGCCATGGCGTCCAGCGCGGCAAGCTCGTCATCCGCTATGGCCCGGTCCGGCAAGTCGGCCGGGTGGGCGGCGAGTTCGCGCCGCAGCCGGGCGACGGCCCGGCGCAGCTCCGCCGCTCTGGGATCCTCCTCGGTGCCGGCCACTCGCCTGTCTTCCACGACCGCGGCGCCCTCCACTGACCAGGCGCCGGGCATCCCCCGGCGTCTCATGTGATCGTCGGACATGACTGTCCTGCTCGCCCTCGCACCCCTCTGCACGAAGCCTGCCCCCTTCTCCCCATGACCCCTGGACGCGTCGATCGGACGCGAGAGGCCGCGGATCAGTTAACGCCACTCTGTGCGCGACACGCCATACGGAGAGCGAAAATCAGACCGGGTGCGATAGGGGGAGACATAGGGGGATCAAGAAGGGATGAGCGGTAGGCAATGCCAACAGGTCACACATCACACAACAAAGCGCAGGTCGCCGGGTTGCTGCTGGCCGGCGGCGGCGGCAGGCGGCTGGGCGGGCGACCGAAGGCGCTGCTGCCCCACCGGGGCAGACCGCTGGTCGAGCACGCGGTGCGGGCGCTGCGGGAGGGCGGCTGCGAACCGGTGCATATCGTGCTGGGCGCGGCTGCCGAGGCCGTACGGGCGAAGGCCGAACTCCCGGGATGCACGCTGATCGACAACCCGGACTGGGCCGAGGGCATGGGCTCCTCGCTGCGGGCCGGGCTCGCCTCACTGGCCGATACGAGGGCGGGGGCGGGGGCGGCGCTGGTGATGCTCGTGGACCAGCCGGGGATCGGGGCCGCGGCGGTGGCCCGGGTGGCGGCGGCGTACGACGGACCGTCGTGCCTGGCCTCGGCGGTGTACGGCGAACGGCGGGGCCATCCCGTGCTGTTCGGCGCCGAGCGCTGGGCGGAGGTCGCGGCGAGTGCGGTGGGCGATCGCGGGGCACGGGCCTATCTGAAGGAGCATCAGTCGGAGGTCACGCTCGTCGACTGCTCCGATATCGCCCGGCCCGATGACATCGACACCCCGGAGGACCTGAAACGGCTGGAGTGAGTCCAACAGAACGTTGAAGTTCCGCCATGAGGAAATTAGTATCCACTAAGCAGAAGTCGCAGAAGCCCAAATGTCTCGCCCTGTGTCGCCCGAGGAGTGACCGCCCATGTCCGCACCAGCACCGTCCCCGCTGGCCATCGTCGACGCCGAGCCGCTGGAACGGCAGGGAGAGGTGCTGACCGACTCGGCCCTGGCCTTCCTGGCCGAGCTCCACCACCGTTTCACCCCGCGCCGCGACGAACTGCTCGCCCGCCGTGCCGAACGCCGCGCCGAGATCGCCCGAACCGGCACCCTTGACTTCCTCCCGCAGACCGCCCACATCCGCGAGGACGCCGACTGGCGCGTCGCCCCCGCCCCGGCGGCGCTCGACGACCGCCGGGTGGAGATCACCGGCCCCACCGACCGCAAGATGACCATCAACGCGCTCAATTCGGGCGCCAAGGTCTGGCTCGCCGACTTCGAGGACGCCTCCGCGCCGACCTGGGAGAACGTCGTCCACGGCCAGCTCAACCTGATCGACGCCTACCAGCGCCGCATCGACTTCACCACCCCCGAGGGCAAGGCGTACGCGCTGCGCCCCGCCGAAGAGCTCGCCACCGTCGTCGCCCGGCCGCGCGGCTGGCACCTGGACGAGCGCCATCTGCGGGCCGGCGACCGCGCCGTGCCCGGCGCCCTCGTCGACTTCGGGCTCTACTTCTTCCACAACGCTCAGCGCCTGCTCGACCAGGGCAAGGGCCCGTACTTCTACCTCCCCAAGACCGAGTCGCACCTCGAGGCCCGCCTCTGGAACGACATCTTCGTCTTCGCCCAGGACCACCTCGGCATCCCCCAGGGCACCATCCGCGCCACCGTGCTCATCGAGACCATCACCGCCGCGTACGAGATGGACGAGATCCTCTACGAGCTGCGCGACCACGCCTCCGGGCTGAACGCGGGGCGCTGGGACTACCTCTTCTCCATCGTCAAGAACTTCCGTGACGCCGGGCCCGACTTCGTACTCCCCGACCGCAACGCCGTCACCATGACCGCCCCCTTCATGCGCGCCTACACCGAGCTGCTGGTCCGCACCTGCCACAAGCGCGGCGCCCACGCGATCGGCGGCATGGCGGCCTTCATCCCCTCCCGCCGCGACCCCGAGGTCAACGCCGTCGCGTATCAGAAGGTCAGGGCCGACAAGGACCGCGAGGCGAACGACGGCTTCGACGGCTCCTGGGTCGCCCACCCCGACCTGGTCCCGATCGCCCGCGCCTCGTTCGACGCGGTGCTCGGCGACAAGCCCAACCAGAAGGACCGGCTGCGCGAGGACGTCCAGGTCACCGCCGCCGAGCTGATCGACATCGCCTCCCTGGACGCCAAGCCCACCTCGGCGGGGCTGCGCAACGCGGTCCAGGTCGGCATCCGCTATATCGAGGCCTGGCTGCGCGGCCTGGGCGCGGTCGCCATCTTCAACCTCATGGAGGACGCCGCCACCGCCGAGATCTCCCGCTCCCAGATCTGGCAGTGGATCAACGCGGGCGTCGTCTTCGAGAACGGCGAGAAGGCGACGGCCGGTCTCGTCCGCACCATCGCGGCTGAGGAGCTGACGGCGATCCGCGAGGAGATCGGGGCGGAGGCGTTCGCCGCGGGCAACTGGCAGCAGGCCCACGATCTGCTGCTCAAGGTCGCGCTGGACGAGGACTACGCGGAGTTCCTGACGCTGCCGGCGTACGAGCTGCTGCGCTGAGCCGGGCCCGCGGCCCGCACCCGGCGGAGCCGCACAGGGGCTCTGTGTCCCGCCCCTCGGGGCTGGGCGCAGAGCCCCTCGGCGTCACGCATCGCAGTGCACAGCCGGGAGCCTGCCGTCGTCGCCGGCGATGATCACCTCCGCGTCGCCGTCGCCGCCGTCGACGTACGCGGCCGTGCAGACCAGCTGGCGCACGGCCGTCTTGTTGAGGCCGCGCACCGCGATCGAAACCCTGACGAACACCTGGTCCGGGGCCGACTTCACCTCCACGAACCCCGTCGACCGGGGCAGCTCCGTATGGAGCCCGGCCGCGCGTGCGTCCGCGCTCGGGCCGGCCAGCAGCATGGTGAGGACCTTGTCGCCGGGCACCACGTACTCCCCCTCCTCGCTCAGGAAGAACCCCATGGACACCGGGGTCAGACGGCCTCCCGAGGAGACGAAGAAGAGAAGCACCCGCTGCTCGGCGTCGGGGAGGACGGTGACGGTGGCCGGGCCGCCGGCCTCGACGACATCGCTCTGCCGCACCCCGCAGCCGGTGAGCAGCGCGGCCGCCACCGTGGCCGAGCCCAGGCGCCGCAGGCTGCCCAGACGCTTCACGCCGTCGCCTCCCCGCTCGTCCCACTCATCCGGGGGATCTCCACGGTGAAGACGGCGCCTCCCTGCGGACCGTTCGCCGCCCGGATCGTGCCGCCGTGCAGCCGTACGTTCTCCAGGGTGATGGCGAGGCCGAGGCCGCTGCCCTCAGACCGGGTGCGGGCGGAGTCCGCCTTGTAGAAGCGGTCGAAGATATGCGGCAGCGCGTCAGGGCGAATGCCGGGGCCGCTGTCGGCGACCTCGGTGACGAGGCGCGTCCCCCTTCCGCCCGTCTCCGCCCCCGCACCCGTACCCGTACCCGATTCCGGCCCCGATTCCGGCCCCGTCTCCGTACCCGTGCCCGTCTCCGTCCGCAGGCGTACGACGACCGGCGCGGCGCCGTGCCGCAGCGCGTTGCCGACGAGGTTGGCGACGACGACATCGAAACGGCGGGGGTCGAGCCGGGCCCGGATGCCGTCTGGCAGGTCGGTGACGATCTCGTCGGGGTCGGTCCAGTGGCGGCTGGTCAGGGTCTTGCGGATGGTCTGCGCGACGTCGACCTCGTCGGTGTTCAGCTCGGCGGCCCCGGCGTCGAAGCGGGAGATCTCCATCAGGTCCTCGACGAGGACCGCGAGTTTGCCGGTCTCCGCGCTGATCAGCCGGACGGCGGCCGCGGTGTCGGGGGCGAGGCGGGCGGCGTCCTCGTCCAGGACCTCGGTGACCGCGAGCATCCCGGCGAGCGGGGTGCGCAGCTCATGCGAGACATCGGAGGCGAAGCGGCGGGCGCGCGCCTCGGCGTCCTGGAGTTCGCCCACGGATCGCTCGAGGGCGACGGCGGACTCGTTGAAGGTGCGGGCGAGGTCGGCGAGTTCATCGCTGCCCTTGACCTGGATGCGGGTGTCGAGGCGGCCCCGGCCCATGCTCTGCGATGCCTTCCGCAGATCGCGCACCGGGCGCAGCACACTGCGCGCGGCCAGCAGCGCGGGAACGAGCGCCACCGCGAGCCCCGGCAGGGCCCCGTCGCGGGCCGCGGTGACCATGGCCCGGACGTTGGCCTCCTCGTCGGTCAGCGGCATCACGGCGTACAGCACCAGACCGGTGGGTCGTACGGTCTTCCCGGCCCGGAAGACCGTCGGTACGGCGACGGTCAGCCAGGGGTCGCCATGCTTCTCGACCCGCTGGAAGCTGCCGCTGCGCGGGCTGGCGAGCGCGGCGCGGCGCAGCTGCGGGGTGATGACGGTGGAGACGGGGCTGGTGCCGGAGGAGACCCGGACCGATCCGTACTCGGCGAAGACCACCCAGGGGTGCGGCTTGCCCTGCCGGGCGAGTTGGCGCAGCTGCTCCTGCAGGGACTTGGACTCGACGGGGAGCGGGATGCCCATGTCGCTGACCCGGTCCCGGAAGGAGGAGACGGCGGTGTCCTGGGCCTGTTCGAGGATCGCGGTGCGCGCCTTGCGGTAGGTGAGGGTCGCGGTGGTGCCCGCGCTGACCGCGGCGACCAGCAGGAAGGCGAGCACGAGCCGGGTGCGCAGCCCGATGCGGGCTCTCCAGCGGGTCACCGGGGGCTCACAGCGGTCCGAAGCGGTAGCCGAAGCCCCGCAGGGTCTGTATGTAGCGCGGGCTGCCGGCCACGTCCTCGATCTTGTGGCGCAGCCGTCGTACGCAGGCGTCGACCAGGCGGGCGTCGCCGTGGTAGCTGTGCTCCCAGACCTGTTCGAGCAGCTGCTGACGGCTGAAGACCTGCTCGGGCGCGGCGGTCAGATACAGCAGGAGCTTCAGCTCGGAGGGCGCGAGCGCGAGGCGTTCCCCGGCCTTGGACACGGCCAGCCCGGCGCGGTCGATGGCGAGGTCGCCGTGGAACTCGACGGCAGGGCGGCCCCCGGGCTCCTCGATCCGACGCAGTACGGCCCGGATGCGGGCCTCGATGACCTCGGTACGGGCGGGTTTGACGATGTAGTCGTCGGCCCCGGCCTCCAACCCGACCACGACGTCGAAGTCGTCGCCGCGCGCGGTGAGCATGATGATCGGCAGCTGGCTGGACTCGCGGACCCGGCGGCACACCTGGACTCCGTTGATACCGGGCAGCATCAGGTCCAGGAGCAGCAGATCCGGCCCGAACTCGCGGATGGCGGTGAGCCCGGTCTCCCCGGTGGCGGCGGTGCGCACATCGTGTCCGCGGCGGCGCAGGCCGAGTTCGATCCCTTCGCGGACGGAGGGGTCGTCTTCGATGAGAAGGACGCGTGGCATGTGCGGAGTATTCCATTTCGGCAGGTGAGGGGGCGGCGGCTCAGATCCGGCGGCTCAGATCCGGCGACCGATCAGGTCCGGCGGCTCAGGTCCGGCGGCTCAGTTTGCGGGGTACGGCCTTGAGCGCGGCGTCCAGTTCGGCCAGCCGCAGCGGGCGGGCCAGGGTCGCGAAGACCAGCAGGATGGCCACCACACCCACCGTCGTGGCGGCGAGGGGGCCCAGCGGGGCCGTGCGGGTGGCCGCGAACTGACCGAGCGCGGTGGCCGGGACGGCCGCCAGCAACAGCCGGGCCAGGGCGGCCACGGACGGCGAGCGCCACAGCCCGCCGCGCCGCGCCCCCACCCTCTCCTGCCCGGCCGCCAGGGGCACGGGCCGGAGCCTGCGGTTCAGTACGTACGCGGTGGCCGCCCAGCCCCCGAACAGCGCCACCGAGTACGCCCCGGCCATGCCGGTCACCGCCCAGCGCGCGGGCAGCAGCAGATACGCGGCCGCGGACAGCCCCGCGTTGAGCCCGGAGATCACCAGGTTCAGGAAGAAGGGTGTGCGGGTGTCGGAGAGCGCGTAGAAGGCGCGCGAGAGGACGTACTGCCCGGAGAAGGCCACCAGCCCCGGGGCGAACGCCATCAGCGCCCCCGCCATCACCGCGATATCGTCCGCGCCGGTCCTGCCGTACTGGAAGACCACCGCCATCACCGGCTCGGCGAGCGCCAACAGCACACAGGCGGCGGGTACGACGGCGGCGGCGCTGCTGCGCAGGGCGTACGAGACGTCCCGCCGCACGGCCGCGGTGTCACCGTCGGCCGCCGCCCCGCTCATCCGCGGCATCAGCGCGGTGACCAGCGAGACGGTCACGATCCCGTGCGGCACGGCCCACAGCAGATACGCGTTGTTGTACGCGCTGAACCCGGCGCCGTCGGTCCCCGCGGCCGCCGCGCGCTCCCCGGCCATCGTGGCCAGCCAGGTCACCACCCAGTACGCGAGCTGGTTGGTGAACACCAGCAGCACCAGCCACCCCGCCGAACGCAGCGGCCGGGACAGCCCACTGCCCCGCCAGTCGAACCGCGGCCGCCAACGGAAACGCGCCGCACGCAGCGACGGCAGCAGCGCCAGCGCCTGGACGGCGATGCCCGCGGTCGTGCCCCAGCCGAGCAGCGCGGTCTCGCCGGGGGTGAGTGTGCCCCCGGTGCCGGCCGTCGCCAGATACAGGCCGAAGACGGCGATGACGATGACGTTGTTGAGGACGGGGGTCCACATCATCGCGCCGAACCGGCCCCGGGCGTTGAGCACTTGGCCCAGCAGGGTGAAGAGGCCGAGGAAGAAGATCTGCGGCAGGCAGTAACGGGCGAAGGCGACCGTCATCGTGGCCTGCCCGCCCGTGTAGTCGGTGTACGCCGCGACAATGGCGGGCGCGGCGAACACCGCCCCGGCGGTGATCAGCAACAGGGCCGCGGTACAGACGGTCAGCAGCCGATCGGTATACGCGGCCCCGCCGTCCGCATGCTCCTTGGCGGCCTTGACCAGCTCGGGCACGAACACGGCGTTGAGCGCACCGCCGAGGAGCAGCGTGTAGACGATGTTGGGTACGGAATTGCCGACCGCGTACCCATCGGCCGCCAGCCCGACACCGAGCGCGGCGGCGACGACAGCGGAGCGCACGAATCCGGTGGCGCGAGAGACCAGGGACCCCGCCGCCATGACGGCCCCGCTGCGCAGCACGGAGGCGGGGCGATGGCCGACGGACGCCGCCGCCCGGCCCCCGCCGGCGGGCGGCGTCGCGTCGGGGGCCGGCGTCGCGTCGGAGGCCGGGAGCGCGCCAGCCGCTGAAGGCACGCCCGCCTCCGAGGGCGCACCGACCGCCGGGAGCGCGTCAGCCGCCGGTGCCAGGCCCACCACCGAGGCCACGTCGGCCGTCGGGGCCGCGTCGGCCGCTGAGGGCGCGCCAACCGCCGAGGCCGCCCGGCCCACCGGACCCACCGGACCCGCCGGGTTCGCCGCGTTCGCGGGGGCGCTCATCGGCGGCCCAGGTAGAGCTGGAAGGCGCGGTAGAGCGCGTGGTTGGCGGTGCCGCTCAATGGTGTCTCCCACTCCCCCAGCGTCTCGACGACCTGGCCTCCGGTGCCCAGCTTCCAGCGCATCAGCCCGAACGGCCGTTCGTCGGGGTCGAGTGTGGAGGGTACCCCGCGCATGTCGTAGACCTCCGCGCCCTGGGCGTGAGCGTCCAGCATCATCTGCCACTGCAGGGCGTTGGAGGGGCGTACCTCGCGTCGGTGGTCGGCGGAGGAGCCGGTCTGGTACCAGACCCGTTGACCGACCGTGATCATGGTGTGGGCGGCCAGGATCTCGCCCTCGTACCGGGCGAGGTAGAGCCTCATCCGGCCCGGCGCCTCGGCGTTGAGGGCCGCGTACTGGCGCTCGTAGTACGTCAGGGAGCGGCCGAGGCGGAAGCCGTCTCGCTCCTCGGTGATCCGCAGCAGCCGGTAGAACTCGGGGAGTTCGGCGGGGCCGCCCAGTTCCACCCGTACGCCCGACTTGTGGGCGCGGCGGATGTTGCGCCGCCACTCCTGGTTGAGCCCGCTCCACAGGTCCTCGCGGGTGCGGCCGGCCAGCGGGACCCGGAAGACATAGCGGGGCTGCGCGTCCCCGGCCCCGTCTCCGTCGTCGCCACATCGGCGCCAGCCGCGGGTGCGCAGCCGCTCGGTCACGACGGTGCCCAGCGGGTCGACCTGGCAGGTGAGGACGTCGGACAGGTGGCGCCCGGGGCCGGTTGCCGCCTTGAGCGCGGCGGCGGTCCAGCTGCGGTAGGCGGGCGTGGGGCCGATGCGCACGGCGAATGCGCCGGAGGCGCGCAGATGGCGCAGCAGCGGGTCGAGCCAGCCGTCGATGTCCGGGTCGGTCCAGTCGGCGACGGGCCCCTCGGGCAGATAGGCGAAGTACTTCCGGGTGCCGGGCAGTTGGCGCAGCAGCACCAGCGCGACCCCGCTCAACTCCCCCGCCCCCGCCTCCTCCCTCGCCCTGGGGCCGGGCTCCGGGCCCCAGCCGAGGAGTTGGGCCTGCCAGCCGTCCTTCACCGCGGCCCAGGACGGGCACTGCAGAAAGCCGGGGCCCAGGGCGGAGCCGGTGCGGGATGCCAGGAAGGCGCGGTACGCCTCGGGGCTGATGGGCCCCAACCGGGCTTGCCGCGGACGAGGGCTCACCGTCACGAGCAGCGCTGACACTGCGCCTCCTCGGGTGCCGTTGATGGGAACGCAAGGAAGATTCACAGCCGCCCATGACCGCGCCGCTCGGCGAATGTGACCGGACGATGACCGTTCCTCTGCAGCTGCTGTCACATGGGCGCGAAGGCCGATTCCCGGGCTTTTCGCGGCTTAGAGTCCCGAGCGTCCCGTCATCTCCCCTGCTTTCACGGAGGTTTCCGTTGCGCCAGATACGTGTGCGCCCCGCCGCCGCGGCCACGGCCGCCGCCGCCCTGCTGACCGCCGCGCTGACCGGCTGCTCCTCCGGCGGGTCGGCCCCGGCGAAGGCGGACGCGAAGGTCGGCGGCGGGGGCTCGGGTGGCGGCAAGGCGGTGACGGTCACCGTCACACCCCGGAAGGCGGGCGAGCCGGTCAAGGTCGCCGCGAGCGGCGGGACCCTCGCCTCGGTGACCGTCACCGACGGCCGCGGTGGCAGGCTCGGCGGCGCGGTGTCGGACGACCGCCGGACCTGGACCTCGGACCGCAACGCCGCGCCCGGCACCACCTACACCGTCAAGGCGGCCACCCGCGCCGAGGGCGGGACCGCGGGAAACGCGAAGTCCACCTTCACCACCGCCGCGGCCGACCAGGTCAACAAGGTGGACTGGCGGCCGGGCGGCGACACCACGGTCGGCGTGGCGCAGCCGATCTCCCTGGTCTTCGACCGCCCGGTGGCGAACAAGGCCGCGGTGGAGAAGCAGCTCAAGGTCACCACCTCCAACCACACCGAGGGCTCCTGGGGCTGGTTGCGGGACTGGTCGGGCAAGGACCGGGTGGACTGGCGGCCCAAGGAGTACTGGCGGCCCGGCACCCGGGTCACCCTGGACGCCCGGCTGAACGGCACCGACTCGGGCACGGGCGGCGGCTGGTTCGTACGCGACTACAAGCTCGGCTTCACCGTCGGCGCCCGGCAGGTGGTCAAGGTCGACCTCGACAGCAAGCGGCTCACCCTGGAGCGCGACGGCAAGGCGGTACGGACCTTCCCGGTCTCCGGCGGCACCCCCGGCGCCGACACCGGCTCCTGGCGGGGCACGGAGGTGCTGATGGCCAAGGAGGGCACCATCCGGATGAACTCCGAGACCGTCGGCCTCGGCAACGCCTACGACGAGATGGTCGACTACTCGATGCGGCTGACCTGGTCGGGTACGTACGCGCACGCCGCGCCCTGGAACGCCGCCTACTTCGGCAAGGCCAACAGGAGCCACGGCTGCATCGGCATGAGCGACGCCGACGCCGCATGGCTCTACGGCCAGGCGCGGATCGGCGACCCGTTCGAGGTCAAGGGCGCGGAGACCAAGGGGCAGGTGGCGCTGAACAACGGCTTCGGCGACTGGAACGTCGGCTGGGAGGAGTGGCGGGCCAAGAGCGCCCTGCGCTGACCCGGCCCCGGGCCGACCGGCCCGCGCACCCTCGCGCCGACCGGGCCCGGCATGCGCGCCCTCGGTTCCAGGAGAGCTCGATCGCAGGAAGGGTCAGCCGTCAGCCGCGATACGGGCGAGCCGGCGCGCCTCGTCGCCGGCGCGGCGCGCGATGTCGTCCTCGTCGGCGGTGAGCAGCCGCCCCGACTCCACCACCGGGCGGCCGTCCACGAGCGACAGGGTCACCGGCGCCGGTGGGCCGAGGACCAGCGCCGCGACCGGGTCGGCGATCGTGGAGTGGCCGAGGCCGTCGAGCTTCCACAGCACCAGGTCGGCCAGTTTCCCCGGCTCCAGGGAGCCGATCTGCTCGTGGCGGCCGAGCACCCGCGCCCCGCCGTAGGTGCCGAGGCGCAGCGCCTGACGGGCGTTCAGCGCCGTCTCGCGGTGTGTGCCCAGGCGGTTGATCAGCAGGGCGTTGCGCAGTTCGGTGTGCAGTTCGCCGGACTCGTTGGAGGCGGTGCCGTCCACGCCGAGGCCGACCGGTACGCCGGCGGCCAGCAGGTCGGGGACGCGGGCGATGCCGGCGGCCAGGCGGGCGTTGGACGAGGGGCAGTGCGCCACGCCCGTGCCGGTGCGGGCGAAGGTCGCGATGTCGGCGTCGTTCATATGGACGCAGTGCGCCATCCACACGTCCTCGCCCAGCCAGCCGGTCGACTCGAAGTAGTCGGTCGGGCCCATCCCGAACAGCTCGTGGCAGAACTTCTCCTCCTCCACCGTCTCCGAGCCGTGGGTGTGCAGCCGTACGCCCTTGCGGCGGGCCAGGACCGCGGCCTCGCGGAGCAGTTCGGTGGAGACCGAGAAGGGCGAGCAGGGCGCGACCGCGATCCGCAGCATGGAGTCGTACGACGGGTCGTGGTGGGCGTCGATCGCCTCCTCGGTGGCGCGCAGCGCGTCCTCGATGGTCTCGACGGCGAAGTCGGGCGGCAGCCCGCCGTCCGATTCGCCGCGGTCCATGGAGCCGCGCGCGGCCGTGAACCGCACGCCCAGCTCCCTGGCCGCGCGCAGCTCGGCGCCCAGCAGGTCGCCCGCGCCGCGCGGGAAGACGTAGTGGTGGTCCATGGCGCAGGTGACGCCGCCGCGGACCATCATGGCCAGCGAGGCGCGCGCCGACTCGTACACCATGGGCTCGTCGATCCGCGCCCAGATCGGGTAGAGGGCGACCAGCCAGTTGAAGAGGTTCTGGTCCTGGGCCAGGCCGCGGGTGATCCACTGGTAGAAGTGGTGGTGGGTGTTGACCAGACCGGGGGTCGCCAGATGGCCGGTGCCGTCGACCTTGCGGACCACCCCGTCGAGGCCGGCGGGCGCTGGGCCCGGTCCCACCGACTCCAGGCGGTTGCCCGCGATGACGATGTGGCCGCTGGTGTACTCGGTGTCGTGGGCGTCCACGGTCGCGATGGCGCAGTTCTCGATGACGATGCGCTTCGCTGCCGCGGTGCGGTTCGGTTCTGCGGTGCGGTTCGGTTCTGCGGTCCGGTTCATGTCTGTCGTGGCGCCCTTCAGTCGGTGGCGATCCGGGGCTGGACGCCGTCCCGCAGGATCGTGGCCTCGATGAGGCCGTACGGCCGGTCGGCGGCGAAATACACCTCGTTGTCGTTCTTCAGGCCGAAGGGTTCCAGGTCGACCAGGAAGTGGTGCTTGTTGGGCAGTGAGAGCCGTATTTCGTCGACCGCGGGCCGGTTTTCGATCACGCGGGCGCCCATCTGGTACAGCGTCTGCTGGAGCGAGAGCGAGTACGTCTCGGCGAAGGCGGCCAGCAGGTCGTCTCTGGCCCCGGCGTATCCCCGCTCCCAGTCCGGCTCAGGCGCGCCACCATCGTCGTCATCGGCACACCAGCCGTAGCGCCACCGGGCGTGCACATCGGTGGCGAGGATACGGTCGCGCACCTCCGGCAGCGTGGTGTATTTGTCCTTGACGAAGCCCCAGAACTCCGAGTCCGTGGAGTTCAGCACGGTCAGCCCCGTCAGCCCGGAGATCACCTCCCACCGCTCTCCGTCGAAGGTGACCTGGGCGGTGCGGGTCTCCCGTCCCGTACGGACGAAGGAGTGGCGGGCCGCCCCCGCGGTCTCGATCCGCTCCCAGCCGTACTCCTCGATCCGGATCCGCGCGGTGTGGATGGCGTCCTGGCCGGTGACGAAGTGGCGGGCGAGCAGGATGCCGAACTGCTCGGGCGAGGCGATGCCGTGTTCCTTGGCGAAGGCGTACACGGTGTTCTTGGTGGTGTCCGTCGGCAGGACGTTGGCGTTGCTGCCGGAGAGGTGGACGTCGTCCATGTCGCCGGAGAGCGCCACCGACACGTTCAGGTCCTTGATGTGGTGGACGGCTCCGTCCCGCACGATCCGGACGACGCGGGTTTCCGCCTTGCCGTACTGGTTCTGGCCGAGCGTGGGCATCGGGTGCTAGCTCCCTCGGTATACGGAGTAGCCGAACGGGTTGAGCAGCAGGGGCACGTGGTAGTGCTCCCCGGGCTCAACGGCGAAGACCACCGCCACCTCCGGGAAGAACGCTCCGTTCCGCTGCCCCTCGGCTGATGGGTGTCCCGCGCGCACGAGATACGGCTCGACCTCGAACCGCAGCCGTACGTGCGCGGTGCCCTCGGGGAGGGCGGGCAGGTCCTTGCAGCGGCCGTCGGCGTCCGTGCTGGAGCCGGCGTGGGCCGCCCAGGGCGCGTCGCCCGCGGGGCGGACGGACAGCTCGACGGCCACTCCGGCGGCCGGGCGGCCGAGGGCGGTGTCCAGGATGTGCGTGGACACGGAGGTGTGCGGGGTGTGCGGGGTGTGCGAAGTGTGCGACATGTGCGGCGGGTGCGGCGGGTGCGGCGGGTGCGAGGTGGTGTGCGTACCGGGTGTCTTGGCTGTCACCGCTCCCCTCCCTCCTCGTCCCTGGTCATGAGCCGGGCCAGCCGGTTGCGATTGATCTTGCCCAGCTCGGTACGGACGATCTCGCGTTCGGTGTCGGCGTCGTTGCCGATCCGCTCGTTGAGAGCAGCCAGCATCTCCTCGCCGCCGCGCCCGGTGGCGCAGATGAGGAAGACATGCCCATGGCGCTCCTGGTAGGCGCGGTTCAGCTCCAGCAGCCGCGCGCGCTCGGCCTCCCCCACCCCGCTCTGCTCGCGCGCCGAGGTGGCGTCGCCGGGCTTCGGCCGCCCTATGGGCGGGTGCCCGGCCATCGCCTCGGCGAGGTCGGCGTCGGTCAGCCCCGCCATGGCCTGCTCGGCGGCGGTCAGCAGCGCGTCGACGCTGCCGTACGGCCGCCCGGCGGCCACCGCCGCCGCCCACGCCCGGCTGGCGCACACCTCGTGCAGCAGCGCGGCGACGCCCGGCCTGTCCGCTGCGTTGAACCGGGCGAGTCCCGGCGGAGCGCTGGTAGTCACACTCGCAAGCTAGGAGCCGCCCCCGTAAGACGTCAACAGTTTGTTGAAAATTCGGGTGCCGGCGCGCAGGCGCACAGTGGCACCTCGGGCCGCGCTGCCCGTCATGCGATCGTCGGCGGCACACTGGAGACGACGGGGCGACCGCCGGGCGGCCTCCGGCGGCCGAGGGGCCGCGACCTCCAGGCAGCCTTCCGGCCGGTCGGCCGGTCGGTCGGTGGTGGATCAGTACGGCGGGAGCGGAGATGGCCGAGGCTTTCGGTGCGGCCGCGCGGGACGGAACTGCGAGCGTGGCCTGCCAGATGGACGAGACCGGGTTGCGCCGCCTGCTCGACGGTCTCACCGCGGTCCGGGACGGCGATTTTCGCACCCGGATCCCCGAAGACGGCGACGGGTTGCTCGGTGAGATCGCCACCGTCTTCAACGGCATGCTGGACCAGCTGTCACGGTTCACCTCCGAGGTGACCCGGGTGGCCCGCGAGGTCGGCAGCGAGGGCCGCCTCGGCGGACAGGCCCGGGTGCCGGACGTGTCGGGGTCGTGGAAGGACCTCACCGAGTCGGTGAACGCGATGGCGGGGAACCTCACCACGCAGGTGCGGAACATCGCGCAGGTGGCCACCGCCGTGGCCTGCGGCGATCTCTCCCAGAAGATCACCGTGGACGCTCGCGGGGAGATCCTGGAGCTCAAGGAGACCATCAACACGATGGTCGACCAGCTTTCGGCGTTCGCCGACGAGGTGACCCGGGTGGCCCGCGAGGTGGGCACCGAGGGCAACCTCGGCGGCCAGGCCACCGTCCGCGGGGTCTCCGGCACCTGGAAGGACCTCACCGACAACGTCAATGTCATGGCGTCCAATCTCACCGGCCAGGTGCGGAACATCGCGCAGGTGGCCACCGCGGTCGCTCGGGGCGACCTCTCCCAGCGGATCGTCGTCGAGGCCAAGGGGGAGGTCGGCGCCCTCGCCGGGGTCATCAACACCATGGTCGACACGCTCTCCGCGTTCGCCGACGAGGTGACCAGGGTGGCCTCCGAGGTGGGCACCGACGGCATCCTCGGCGGCCAGGCCCGGGTGCCGCATGTGGCGGGCACCTGGAAGGACCTCACGGACAGCGTCAACTCCATGGCGAACAACCTGACCGGCCAGGTCCGCAATATCGCCCAGGTCACCACCGCCGTCGCGGGCGGCGACCTGCACCGCAAGATAGACGTGGACGCCCGCGGGGAGATCCTGGAGCTCAAGACCACCATCAACACCATGGTCGACCAGCTGTCCTCCTTCGCCGCGGAGGTGACCCGGGTGGCCCGCGAGGTCGGCAGCCAGGGCCGCCTCGGCGGGCAGGCCGAAGTGGAGGGCGTCTCGGGCACCTGGAAGCGGCTCACGGAGAACGTCAACGAGCTGGCCGGCAACCTCACCCGGCAGGTCCGCGCGATCGCCGAGGTCACCAGTGCGGTGGCCGAGGGCGACCTCACCCGCTCCATCACCGTGGACGCCTCCGGAGAGGTCGCCGAGCTCAAGGACAACATCAACGCCATGGTGAAGTCGCTGCGCCAGACCACCCGGGCCAACCAGGAGCAGGACTGGCTCAAGACCAACCTGGCCCGGATCTCCGGCCTGATACAGGGCCGCCGCGATCTCGCCGACGTCGCCAGGCTGATCATGGACGAGCTGGTACCGCTGGTCTCCGCCCAGTACGGCGCCTTCTTCCTCGCCGAGGACACTCACGAAGGCGTGCGGCTGTGCCTCATCGACTCCTACGGCCGTCCCGAGGGCTCCCGCCGCCCCACGCGGTTCCGGCTCGGCGAGTCGCTGGTGGGTCAGGCCGCCCGCAGCCGGCGCACCATCGCGGTGGACGACGTCCCAGCCGATTACGTCATCTCCTCCGGGCTCGGCGGCGCGGCCCCCGCCAGCCTGGTCGTGCTGCCCGTCATGGCGGAGGAGCAGGTGCTCGGCGTCATCGAGCTGGCCTCCACCGGCCGCTTCACCCCGGTGCAGCGGGACTTCCTGGACCAGCTGATGGAGACCGTCGGCGGCAACGTCAACGCCATCATCGCAGGCGCCCGCACCGACGAGCTCCTGGGCGAGTCCCAGCGCCTCGCGGGCGAGCTTCAGGCACGTTCGGAGGAACTCCAGGTCCGCCAAGAGGAACTGCAGCACTCCAACGCCGAACTGCAGGAGAAGGCCGCGCTGCTGGCCAGCCAGAACCGGGACATCGAGACGAAGAACCAGGAGATCGAGCAGGCACGGCAGGAGCTCGAGGCCCGGGCCCGGGAGCTCGCCCGTGCTTCTCGGTACAAGTCGGAGTTCCTGACCAACATGAGCCACGAGCTGCGGACCCCGCTCAACAGCCTGCTCATCCTCGCCCAGCTGTTGGCCCAGAACCCCAGCCGCAACCTCACCCCGAAGCAGGTGGAGTACGCGGAAGTCATCCACTCCGCCGGCTCCGACCTGCTCCAGCTGATCAACGACATCCTCGACCTGTCCAAGGTCGAGGCGGGGAAGATGGACATCAGCCCCGAGCGTTTCCGGCTGCGCCGGCTGCTGGACTCCCTGGAGGCCGCCTTCCGCCCCCTGACCTCCCAGAAGGGGCTGGAGTTCCAGGTCGTCACGGCGCCCGAAGTCCCGTCCGAACTGGTCACCGACGAGTCCCGGCTGCGCCAGGTGCTCCGGAACCTGCTCTCCAACGCGGTGAAGTTCACCGAGGCAGGCCATGTCGAACTGCGGATCGAGCGCGTCGAGGAGTCCGCCGCCGACCTGCCCGACTCCGTCCGCCGCTCCGGCCGCCCCGCCCTGGCCTTCCGGGTCAGCGACACCGGCATCGGCATCTCGGAACAGCACCTGGAGGGCATCTTCGGCGCCTTCCAGCAGGCCGATGGCACCACCAGCCGCAAGTACGGTGGAACCGGCCTTGGCCTGTCCATCTGCCGCGAGATCGCCTACCTGCTCGGCGGCTCCATCCACGCCCGGAGCACCCAGGGCGAGGGCAGCTGCTTCACCTTGTACCTGCCGACCGTGCACCCCACCGTCCAGGACACCGCGGCACCGCACCCGCCGGACACTGCCACCGCGGCCCCCGCAGCGGCGGTGCCCGGCGCGGCGCCCCGCCACCACCGCGGCACCGCACCCGACGGCCCGGGACGCCCCGGCGAAGCCGACCACGCCGCGGACCGCCACAGCGTGCCACCCGCAGGGCGCCGCGTGCTGGTCGTCGAGGCCAGGCCGCGGGGGCTGCTGTCCCTGCTGGCCGAGAGCGCTGTCGCCGACCTGCCCGGGGTCCCCTCGCCCGTCCGGGTGGACACTGCCACCGATCCCGAGGAGGCGGCGGCCGCACTGGCCGGCCGGACACACCACTGCGCGGTGGTGGACTGCGGTCTGCCCCGCGAGGGCGCGGGCGAACTGCTGCGTCTCCTCGACGCCGACGCCGACCCGGCCCTGCGCCACGTCCCCGTCCTGGTCCACTGCGGCCACCAGGCGCCCTCGGCCGAGGAGGAGCACCGGCTCCGGGCCCGGGCCGGCGCCCAGCCCCTCGAAGTGCTCACAAGCCTGGACGAGCTGCGGACACGCATCGTGCTGCACCTGACCGCCGAGCACCCCGGCGAGGCCCTGCCGCTGGTCCACGCCCCGAAGACCAGGCCAGGGCCCGCACCCCCGGAGGCCGACCCGCTGGCCGGCCACACCGTACTGATCGTCGACGACGATGCCCGGAACGTCTTCGCCGTCACCGGCATCCTGGAACTGCACGGCATGCGCGTCGTGCACGCCGAGAACGGCCGTCAAGGCGTGGAGGCGCTGGCCGACGAGGACATCGACCTGGTCCTGATGGACGTGATGATGCCGCAGATGGACGGCTACGCCGCCACCGCGGCAATCCGTGTCATGCCCGGGCGTCGCCGTGTGCCGATCATCGCGGTCACTGCCAAGGCCATGTCCGGTGACCGGGAGAAGTGCCTGGCCGCCGGGGCGGACGACTACGTGCCCAAGCCCGTCGACGCACAGCAGCTGGTCCACTGCATGCGCCGCTGGCTCGACCTGTGATGTGCTTGGGGTGGGCACCGGGCGAGCAGAGCAACCGCCCGCCGGATCCCCGGGCCGAGGAGCAACCCCATGGTGGAGCAGCAGCACGAGCCCACGCGGCAGCGGCCCCCTTCCGAACCCGCTGCTTCCGAACCCGCCGCTTCCGAACCCGCCGTGCGTCCCGCACCACACGGTGACGCCGGAACGGCCGGGCTGGCGGCCACGGTCGACCGGCTGAGCACCGAGATTCGCGCCCTGTGGGAGGACCGCGAGGCCCGGGTTCTGGTGGAACTCGCCGAGGGCGTCCTCGTGGAACGGCTGAACTGCGCTCCGGCCGAAGCCGCGCAGCAGCTGCGGACGCTCGCCTCCGACGCCCGGATGCCCCTGCCCGAGCTGGCCGCCGACATCATCAACCAGGCCTCCTCGGACGCCACCGCAGCCGCGGTCGCGGAAGCCCGTGCCGCGCAGGCCGCCACGTCCGGCACCGGCCGTACGGCAGAGGGAACCGCAGGGGAAGCCGCGGGCCCGCGGCGCGAAGGGCCCGCCCTGCGGCTGCGTACGGCGGAGGCCGCCGCCATCCTGGCCGGTGACGACACCCAGGCGCTCGCCCGCGGCCTCCTCGACCGGGCCCTGAGACCATTGGGCGCCACCGCCGCCGCCGTGTGGTCGGCCGCCCCCGACGGTTCCCTCACACTGGCGGGAGAGGCGGGGTTCGGCCCCGCCGAGGCCGCCCGCTGGCGCTATGTCCCGCCCGGGCTCGGCACCCCGGCCCAGCAGGCCATCACCGAGGACCGAACGTTGTGGATCAACGAGTCCGGCGACCCTCCGCCGCCCACCATCGGCGGCGGCAGCGGCGGCACACGGGCCGTCGTGCCCGCTCAAGCCGGCGGTCAGCGGGTGGGCGTCCTGGAGGTCCACTGGCCAGGCCCCCACCCCGCGCCCGCCCTCCAACGACAGCTGGACGCCCTGGCCCAGCTGTGCGCCCTGTCGCTCTCCGACCACGGCCTGGAGTCGGGCAGCCCGCCCGGCGGGGCCGCCGCCTGGCTCGTCGGACTGCTCGACGGCCTACTGGACTCCGCCGCCCTGCTGCGCCCGCTGCGGGACCGCGACGGCCGGATCACCGACTTCATGATCGAGCACACCAACACGCGCTTCACCGACCCGGCCGGCCGTCCCCGTGGCTCGCTGACCGGGCTCCCGCTGCTGGAGGCGTATCCGCTGTTCGCCGCGGAGGGCGGCCTGTTCGAGCGGATCAAGCGGGTGCACAGCACTGGGGCTCCGTATCGCAGCCGGAGCACGGTGCTCAGGTTCCCGGGCAGCGCGGCGCCACCGGCCGTGGTAGCTGCCGTGGGGCTGGCCCGCTTCGGCGATGTGGTGCTGCTCAGCTGGCGGCTCCCGGAGGGCGACGCCCGACTGGCCGACCTGCTGGGACACGCCCAGCGGCTCAGCCGGATCGGCGCCTTCGAGGAGAACCTGACCACCGGTGAGATCTCCTGGACCGAGCAGCTGTCCGCCCTGTACGGGCTGGAGCCCGGCGCGGCCCCGGTGCCGCTGCACCAGCTCTCCGGACATGCGCACCCCGACGACACCGGCGCCGTGCGGCGCTTCCTGCGCAGCGTGCTGCATCAGCGGAAGGAGAGCGCGATCACCTTCCGGCTTCGGCGCGCCGACGGGGTGGTCCGCCATCTGCGGGTGGTCGCCGAACCCCTCTGCGACGCCTCCGGGCTGCTGGTCGCAGTACGCGGCGCCTACCAGGACATCTCTCCCCACCGCTGGACCGAGGTCGCGCTGGCCGCCACCCGGGACCGGCTTGCCGGTGCCGAGCAGCAGGCCGCGGAGCGTCATCGGCTGACCCGACAGCTGCAGCGGGCGATCATGCCCCCGACGGAACACCCGGTGTACCGGGCGGGGCTGCGGGTCGCCGTGCGCTACCGCCCGGCGGAGGAGGACCAGCGGGTCGGCGGAGACTGGTACGACGCCGTCGAGTTGCCCGACGGCCGGGTGCTGCTCACGGTCGGTGACATCGCCGGCCACGGCATCGCTGCCGCGACGGGCATGGTCGTCCTGCGCAACGCCCTGCGCGGCCTGGCCGTCACCGGTGCCGGGCCGGGCCGGCTGCTCTCCTGGCTCAACACCGTCGCCTGCTGCCTCTCCGAGCAGGTCACCGCGACAGTCGTCTGCGGCCTGTTCGATCCCGCCGCCCGGACCCTGCGCTGGGCCAACGCGGGACATGTGCCCCCGATCCTCGTCAGCCGCGGGAAGGCCGAAGCGCTCACGCCGCCGGACGGTGTGCTGCTGGGCGCTGTCGCTGCCGCCTCGTACGAGGAGACCCAGCACGAGCTGCGTCGGCACGACATCCTGCTGGTGTACACCGACGGCCTGATCGAGCGCCGCGACAGCGGCATCGACCAAGCCCTTGGACAGCTCCTCGCCGCCGCCGGCCGCCCGGTGGACGACCTCGAGGACTATCTGGACGACCTGCTGTCCTGCGACATCGCCAACACCGACGACGACACCTGCCTGATCGCGGTTCAACCGACCTGATCGTCCCGGTGCGCCGGGTCAGTCATCCTGCCGCGGCCGCTCACCGCCCCCACGCGCTTTGGCCCGCTGCTCATCGGCGTAATTGAGGTAGTTGTAGACGGTGAAGCGGCTGACGCCGAGCGCGCTCGCGACCGTCTCCACGCCGTGGCGCATGGAGAAGGCGCCGCGCTGTTCGAGGAGACGGACGACCGACTGCTTGGTCTTGCGGTCGAGATCGGCGAGCGGGACGCCGTGGCGGCGGCGGAGCTCGGCGAGGATGTGGTCGAGCGAGTCGGAGAGGTGCGGCAGCCGTACGGCCACGACCTCCCGGCCCTCCCAGGAGAGGATCACATCGTCACCCTCGGCGCTGTCCGGGGCGATCAACTCGCCGCCGATGGCATCCACCAGCGGCCTGACCGCCGTGACGAAGGGGTCGTCGGCGGGACGGGTCACCTGCCGCCCTCCCCCGCCTCGCCCGTGGCCGCGGCCGACTCCGGGAGGACGTTGACCTGGAGCGAGATGCGGGTCGCCCCCGCCTCCAGGGACTCGCGCAGCAGTTCGTGGACGGCGGCCAGGACGTGCTCCGCACCGCCCTCCGCGGTGTTGCCGAAAGGGCCGACGTCGACGGAGTCCAACGGGGCGCCCTGGACGATGTCGCGGGCCACCACGGCGTGCGGCGGCACCTCGTCGAGGTCGAACGGCTCGGTGGTGAACTCAACCCTCAGTCTCACGCCGCCAACCTACTGCTCCCGCACAGGAGACGTCACGAGCGTCCCACGGCGGTCGGCCCGCCGGACGCAGAACCCCCAAGAACCCCCAAGTCGCCGCCCCCGACCCCGCGCTTCATGGAGCATGGGCACAGACCCTCTCTCCCGGAACTCGGACCTCGGAGCAACAGATGACAGAGAGCGTGCCGGTGCGCTGCCCCTCGTGCCGCCGCGAGCAGTCGTTCACTCCGCCCACCTACCCGTGCTCGTGCGGGGCGCCGCTCACCCTCCCCGTGGTGCGCGACGGCGCCCCGCAGAAGATCGAGCACCGCACCTGGGAGGACACCTGGGTGGCGGCCAACTGCGCCATGTGCGGCCGGCAGGGCCACTGGCCCCAGCCGGAGTTCGGCTGCGCGTGCGGGGCGCTGGTCCGCGTCCCCGTGGCGCCGGCGCCCGACCCCGCGGAGCGCGCCCCGGCCACCGCCCGCCCCGGCGACCCGGCGACGGGGGCCGCCGGACCACCGGGCCGGCCCGTGCTGCGGCCCGCGTTCCGGCCGGTGACGATCCGTACGGCGCGGGACGCGGTGACGGCCGCCGCGCAGTATCTGAAATGGCTCGGCTTCGGCGGTGTGCGGCGGCCGGAGGGCCAGGATGCCTCCGGGGTGGATCTGCGCGGTCCTGGTGTGGTCGCCCAGGTGGACCCGACCACCCGGCCCACCGCGCTGCGCGATATCGAATGCCTGTGGCTGAACGGGCTCAACGAATCCGCCGCCGGCGTCTTCTTCTCGCTCGCGGGCTACGCGCGGGATGCGCGGGCGCGCGCCGACGCGCTGCAGCTGCCGCTTTTCATCATGGATCTGACCGGGACCCCACAGCCCATCAACGACCCGGCGGACACGCTGATCCGGGTGGGGCCGCCCAAGCGGTGAGCCCCTGTTTTGTGTTGGACCGCTCTGTGTTGGGGCCTTGTTCATTATGACCCGGCGGAGGGCCCTCGGGCCTCCCCTTCGGGGATGATCTTCGGCTCTCCGAAGCGCCCTACGGTGGTGGTCGGCCCCGGTCGGTGGTCGATCCCCTTTCCGCGCCTTCCGCGCCTTTCCGCGACGCTACGGAGCGATATCCCATGCCCTCATCCGCCCCTGCCTCCCCCGATTCCCCCGGTTCCCCCGCCTCCCCCACCGAGCTCACCGTCGAGCGCGACGGCGTGCCGCTGGCCGTACGCGACCACGGCGGCGCCGGCACCCCGCTGCTGCTGCTCCACGGGGCCTCCCGTACCCTCGCCGACTGGTCGGTCGCGGCGGCCGACCTCGCCACGGACCACCGCGTCGTCTCGATGGACCTGCGCGCCCACGGCCGCTCCGGCCCCGGCTCCACACCCTGGACGTTCCCCGCCGTGCTCGACGACATCAAGGCCGTCCTCGATGCCTGCGGCATCGCGGAGGCCATACCGGTCGGCCACTCCCTCGGCGGCATGGCCGCCGCGCTGTACGCGGACGCCCATCCGCACACCCCCGCCGCGGTCAACCTCGACGGCGTCGGCCACGGCCGCCCCGAGCAGTACGTGGGCCTCGACCGGGACACCGTGGTCCAGGGCCTCGACCGCGCCCAGCAGTTCTCCGCCGCCGCGATGGGCCGGACCTTTCCGCCGGAGGAGCTGGAGACCACCGTGCTCGCCCAGCGGGCGGCGATGGCCCAGGCGCTGGGGATCGCGCCCGAAGTGCTCGACGAGGGCATCCGGCGCGCGCTCGGCGAGACCCCGGAGGGGCAGCTGTTTATGCGGCCGGAGCGGGAGCGGGGCCTGGAAATGCTCGGCCAGATGAACGCGCTCGACCTCTTCCCGGTCTACCGCCGCCTCACCCGCCCGGTGTTGATCGTCCGCGCGGGGCGACTGGTGGCGCAGGGCGGCCCGCTGGCGTGGTTCGACGAGCTGATGGCCGCGTACGTCAAGGGCCTCGACCGCGACCTGGGCGAGCTCGCCGCCGCACACCCCCACGTCAGCCTCGAAACCCTCGATGCGTCGCATGCGATGCTCCTGGAACGCCCGAACGCGGTCGCCGGGCTGATCCGCTCCTTCACCGCCGGTCTGCGCTCGCGCTCATGACGGACCGGCGGTGTCAGCCCTCGGTGAGGGTGGCCTCGATGCTGCCGGCCCGCGGCCACCGCGGGTCCTGCCCGGTCAGCCGGGCGTACGTCCGCTGCCAGGCCGCGTCCGGGTCGGCGCTGCCGTCGAGGTGGACCGCGACGAGCTCGGCGATCCGCTCGGTGGCGGCCCGGGCCTGGTGCGGGGCGTCGGGGCGGCGGAGGGCGCTGCCGAGGTAGCCGAGGATACGGTCGGCGGGGGCCGCGACGGAGACCAGGTCGCGGTCCGTCAGCAGGCCGTCGGCCAGCAGCCGGTCGGCGCGCAGGGTGATCGCCCTCCAGTCGGAGGCCCTGAGCCCGTGCCGGGCCATACCGCGGGCGATCTCGGGGTCCCGGACGGGACGGCGGCGGTAGCTGCCGCGCCGGTCGCCCAGGATCGCGTCGGCGTGGCGGGCGGCGACGGCGGAGGGGGTCGTGGCGCGGCCGACCACCACCGACCAGAACTCGAACGGCTCGCGGGCGTGCTCGGCCTCCAGATACGCCCAGTCGATGTCCGGGAAGAGGGCGAGCAGCCGCTCGGTGTCGCTGAAGCCCGCTTTGACCCGGGCCCCGCGCAGCCGGCTCGCCAGCTTCTTCGTCGTCAGCTCGCGCTCCGCCCGCTTTTCGAGCGCGGCAAGGGGGTCGGCGGAGGCGAGGGCCTGCCGGCACATCTTGGTGACGGCCGGGCCCACCCTCCCGGTGGCCAGCAGCGCGGACAGCCGGTGCGGACCGCCGCGCCGCAGCATGTTCAGACAGCCGACAAGCTGCTCGGGGGTCTTGAACCGCCCGCGGTCGTGCGCGAACGCGGCCTCGATCAGCTCCGGTTCGGCCGCGTGCAACAGATCGGGGTAGGCGTTGCCCGGGATCGTGGCCTCGTACGGGGCCAGCGGCACCGAACCGTCCAGCACCCGCCGGGCCACCTCCGGGCCGGTGTACAGGTGCGGAGCGAGCAGGGCGAGGTGGATCTCAGGGTCGCCGAGGGCGAGCAGCGCGCGCTGGGTGGGCCGGTCCACGTCGACCCACTCAGCCAGCATCATCAGCGCCTCACGGTCACCGCGCCGCACCAGATGCTCGACGACCGCCTCGGGCGCGGCCTGCCGCTGGGCGATCACGTAGAGCGCGAGCAGCCAGCCCGTGTGGTCGGGCAGCAGCGGCATCAGGGCGTCCAGGATCTTGGCGTCGGGCGCGCGCCGCAGCACCTCCCCGGCCGGCCAGGTCCACTCGCCCCGCAGCAGCTTCTCCCGGGCGCGGCCGGTCACCTTGGCGTACGGGACGATCCGCCGGGGGTCGGGAGCGGTGGCGGCGGCGCGCGCCAGCAGATCGGGCCAGGTGGCGTCGCGGTCCGCGCCGGGGAGGGTGCGCACCTCCTCCACGGCGGTCATCAGCCGCAGCCAGCCGTCCGTGTCGGTGCCGAGCGCACCGGCCAGGAAGGAGCCCAAGGTCCGCTCCAGCCCGTGCATGGCCGGGGATTCGGCGCGGAACTCCACCGGCATGGTGTACCGCGCGGGAATGACGGAGAGCAGGTCCGGGCCGCTGACCGTGCCCGCGAACCAGGCCGTGTCCAGCTCGTCGCGGATCGAGTCCTTGAGCCCCAGCCGGTCGCTCCAGGCGCGGTCCTCGCGGAGCCTGCCCAGCACCCGGTGGGTGTCGGGCTCCGGCACCAGCCGCAGCGGGTCGGCGATCCCGCGGCCGTCCCACGCTTCCCAGGCGTCGCGCACCCAGGCCGGGAACCGAGCGCCCGGCCAGAAGGTGACATGCGTGGCGGCCAGGCGGCGCAGTACGCCTTCGTCCGTGGGCAGCGGTGGGGCGCCCCGCGAAAGCCCGCGCAGTGTGTCGATCCCGGCCAGTGCCGAACGCCGCCCTGTCATCAGTGCCCCCGTGGTGCCTCGCCATACCGCTTGCCGTACCGATGACAGTCCATCACGCGGCACTGACAGAGCCGCCGCCCGGGCCGGGCGGAGAGGGAGCAGGGAGCAGGGAGCAGGGAGCAGGGGTGCGGTTTCAATGCCGTGCGGCAGCGGGTGAGGCTGCCGCCGGACATGCTTCTGGCGCCGGGTGTGCGCCTGATGCGTCAGCGCAGGGGGGTGGCCTGGGCCTTCGCGTCCGCCTGTTCCGTCCGGGAGTTCCGCAGCCGGACCGCGTCGGCGATGCCCGCCTGGCGCAGCTCGACCTTGCGGACCTTACCGCTGACGGTCATCGGGAAGGCGTCCATGACCCGCAGATAGCGGGGCGCCTTGTAGTGGGCGAGCCGGCCCCGGCAGAAGCGGGCCAGCTCGTCGCGGGTGAGCGATTTGGCGCCCTCCCGCAGGATGACGCAGGCCAGGATCTCCTCGCCGTACTTCTCGTCCGGTACGCCGACGACCTGCACATCGGCGATCTTGGGATGGGTGTACAGGAACTCCTCGATCTCCCGGGGGTACACCTTCTCCCCACCCCGGATGATCATGTCCTTGATCCGGCCGACGATCCGGACATAGCCGTCCTCGCCCATGATCGCGAGGTCGCCGGTGTGCATCCAACGGCCCCCGTCGATCACCTCGGCGGTCCGCTCCGGCTCCTCCCAGTAGCCGAGCATCACCGAATAGCCGCGGGTGCACAGCTCACCGCGGGTGCCGCGGGGCACCGTCACCCCGGTCAGCGGGTCCACGACCTTGATCTCGAGGTGCGGCAGCACCCGGCCGACCGTACCGGTGCGATGGCGCAGATCGTCGTCGCGCCGGGTCTGGGTGGACACCGGCGAGGTCTCGGTCATGCCGTAGAAGATCGACACCTCGGCCATATGCATCTCGTCCACCACGCGCCGCAGCACCTCCGCCGGACAGGTGGATCCGGCGATGATCCCGGTGCGCAGGGAGGAGAGGTCGTACGAGTCGAAGTCGGGCAGCCCCAGTTCGGCGATGAACATCGTCGGGACGCCGTACAGCGAGGTGCACCGCTCCTGTTCGACGGCCCGGAGCGTGGCGGCCGGGTCGAAGGTGGGGGCGGGGATGACGATGCAGGCGCCGTGGCTGGTGGCGCCCAGGTTGCCGGTCACCATGCCGAAGCAGTGGGAGAAGGGGACCGGCAGACAGACGCGGTCCTGCTGGGTGTAGCCGAGCGTTTCCCCGACGGAGTAGCCGTTGTTGAGGATGTTGTGGTGCGAGAGCGTGGCGCCCTTGGGGAAGCCGGTCGTACCGGAGGTGTACTGGATATTGACCGGGTCGTCGCAGGTCAGCCGGGCCTCGCGCTCGATCAGCCGCTCCCGTGACACATCGGCGCCGGCGCGTACAAGACCGTCCCAGGTGCGGTCGCCGATGTAGATGACATCGCGCAGGGCGGAACACTCGGAGCGCACCTGTTCGACCATGCGGCGGTAGTTGCTGGTCTTGTGCTCGGTCGAGGAGATCAGTACGGAGATACCGGCCTGCCGAAGCACGAACGTCAGCTCATGGACGCGGGAGGCGGGGTTGATATTGACCATGATCGCGCCGATGCGGGCGGTGGCGTACTGCACCAGCACCCACTCGGCGCAGTTGACGGCCCAGATCCCGACCCGGTCGCCCTTGCCGACGCCCTTGGCCATCAGCCCGAGCGCGACCTCCTCGACGGACCGGCCGAACTCGGCGTAGGTCCAGCGGCGGCCGGTGGGGATGTCGACGAGCGCTTCCCGGTCGGCGAACCGCTCTATGGCGCAGGCCAGGTTGGCGCCGATGGTGTCGCCGAGCAGCGGGACCTCGCCCGCCCCGCTCGCGTACGACAGCGCGGCGGTGGTCGCGGATGAGTCCGGTGGGCCTGATGAGTCCGGTGGACCTGATGGGTCGGCCGGGCGGTCGGTCATGAGTGCTCCTCGTGATCGCGTGGTGAGTGCGGGTCGGTCATGAGGTGGTCTCCTCATGAAACTCGACACCATCGCCGCGCAGCGTGCGCTCGCGTAGCTCTATACGGCGGATTTTGCCGGACACGGTCTTGGGAAGTTCTGCGAATTCCAGTCGACGGACACGCTTGTACGGCGCAAGAACCGCCCTGGAGTGAGCAAACAGGACCTTCGCGGTCTCGGGCCCCGGCTCCCACCCCTCGGCCAGCACGACATACGCCTTCGGCACCGCCAGCCGCAGCGGATCGGGCGCCGGGACCACGGCGGCCTCGGCCACCGCCTCGTGCTCCAGAAGGGCGCTCTCCAGCTCGAACGGCGAGATCTTGTAGTCGGATGCCTTGAAGACGTCGTCCGCCCGGCCGATATAGGTGATGTAGCCATCGGCGTCGCGCGATCCGATGTCCCCGGTGCGGTAGTAGCCGCCCGCCGTCGCCTCGGCGGTCCGCTCCTCGTCACCCTCGTAACCGGTCATCAGGCCGACGGGCCGGCCGGAGGGACCCGACAGATCGAGACAGATCTCGCCCTCGTCCCCCGGCTGCCCGGTGACCGGGTCGAGCAGGGTGACCGCGAAGCCGGGGCTGGGGCGGCCCATCGAGCCGACCTTGAGCGGCTGGCCCGGGGTGTTGGCCACCTGCACGGAAGTCTCGGTCTGGCCGAAGCCGTCCCTGATGGTCACCCCCCAGGCGCGCCGGACATGCTCGATGACCTCCGGGTTGAGCGGTTCCCCGGCCGCGGCGACCTCGCGGGGCGGGGTGCGCAGCTGGGTCAGATCGGCCTGGATGAGCATCCGCCATACGGTCGGCGGGGCACAGAAGGTGGTCACCTCGCAGCGGTCCATCTCGGCCATGAGGCGGGTGGGGTCGAAGCGCGTGTAGTTGTGCACGAACACGGTCGCCTCGGCGTTCCACGGGGCGAACAGGTTGGACCAGGCGTGCTTGGCCCAGCCCGGGGAGGAGATGTTGAGGTGGACGTCGCCGGGCCGGAGCCCGATCCAGTACATCGTCGACAGATGACCGATGGGGTACGAGATGTGGGTGTGCTGGACCAGCTTGGGGCGGGCGGTGGTGCCCGAGGTGAAGTAGAGCATGAGGGGGTCGGTGGCCAGGGTCGGACCGTCCGGCACGAAGGGTTCGCCCCCGCCGGTCTCCGTGCCCGTACCCGTACCCGTGCCCGTACCCGTGCCCGCGTCCGCGTAGGCCAGCCAGCCGTCGGGCGCGCCGCCGACCGCGATGCGGGTGTAGTCGCCGTGCACCTCGGCGAACTTGGCGGTGTCCTCGGCCCGCACGATCACATGCGCCGCGCGGCCGCGCTCCACCCGGTCGACCAGGTCGAGCGGGCCCAGCAGCGGGGTGGCGGGGATGACCACGGCCCGCAGCTTCATGGCCGCCAGCGCGGTCTCCCACAGCTCGGTCTGGTTGCCGAGCATGACCACGATGCGGTCACCGGCCCGCACGCCCTGGGCGCGCAGCCAGTTCGCGACCCGGTCGGAGCGGCGGCGCATGTCCTGGAAGCTGATCCGCGTCTCCAGGCCGTCTTCCTCGACGATATGCAGCGCGGTACGGTCGTTGCCCTGGGCGATCTGGTCGAACCAGTCGAGCGCCCAGTTGAACTCGGCCGGGCGCGGCCATCTGAAACCCTCGTACGCCGTCGCGTAGTCGTCTCCGTGGGCCAGGAGGAAATCCCGTGCCGCCCGGAAACTCTGAGTCGGGCCGTTTGCTGTCACATCTCCTCCTGATTGCCATGGCGCTCGCTAGCATCGTGCGACGGGTGATCTGAGTCTCACCACCCCCGGACGGGGGTGGTGGTATTTCGGGGAGGTGGCCGTGGCGGAATCGGACCGGACGGTGGATGTGCGGACGGCCCTGCTACGGATGCGGCGGCGCGGCGGGCTGCCCGTGGCCTTCGGCGGGCTGTTCTCGAGCGCGCGGCAGTTCCGTATCTCCGAACTCACCGGCACCACGACCAACTCCCTGCGCGGGCTCGCCGTCACCCCCGGCAACGGTCTTGGCGGCAAGGTCCTCACCATGTCCCGGCCGATCTCGGTGGCCGACTACCCGGTCTCCCGGGCCATCAGCCATGAGTACGACGCGGCGGTCGGCGCCGAGGGCCTGCGCTCGATGCTGGCGGTCCCGGTCGTGGTCCGCGGCCGGGTGCGCGGGGTGCTGTACGGCGCGCTGCGCCAGCCCCTGGCGCTCGGCGACCGGGCGCTGAACGCGGCGATGGAGGCGGCGCGCGAACTGGAGCACTCGCTGGCGGTGCAGGACGAGGCACAGCGGCTGATCACCGTCACACAACAGCAGCCCGAGGCGGATCCGGCGCTGTGGGAAGAGGTACGGGAGGCACACGGCGATCTGCGGGCGCTGGCCCAGCAGGTCACCGACCCGCAGCTGCGGGAGCGGATCCTCAGCGCCTGCGGACGGCTGGCCAAAGCCTCCTCGGGCGGCACGGCGGACACGGCGGCGCGGCCGGGGGTGGAGCTGTCGCCGCGCGAGGTGGATGTGCTGGCGTGCGTGGCGTCGGGCGCGACGAACTCGGCGGCGGCGGACCGGCTGGGGCTGCGGCCGGAGACCGTGAAGAGCTACCTGCGCTCGTCGATGCGGAAGTTGGGGGCGCATACGAGGCTCCACGCGGTGGTGGAGGCCCGGCGCGCCGGGCTACTGCCGTAGAGGCCCCTCTCCCCTGCCCGCCCCGGTCCGGTCCGGGTCATTTGGGAGGTATATCCTTCCCTGAGACCCTGAGGTCAGCGCCCCGTGCCCGCGCGCCCAGGCTTGAGGAGGTGAGGTCCGCGATGCACAGCGAAGAGCACCCTCCCCGGTCCCCGCGCTCACCGCGGAAACCCTCCTGGCTGCGTGCCGCACAGGGCTCCGGCTCGGCGCGGGACACACCGCCGAACCCGCCGAACACAGAGCCGCACTCCGGAGGCCCGGGTGCCCAGGCCGCGGCGGAGGACGACCGCAGCGTGGTCGACGCCGCGGTGTACCGGAACGGACGCCGGGTCGGCACGCCCAGCTCCCTGGCCGCCACGTACCGGCGGCTGCGCGAGGAGCCCGGGGGCATGGCGTGGATCGGGCTGCTGCGGCCCACCGAGGCGGAGCTGCTGTCGCTCGCGGACGAGTTCGACCTGCACAAGCTGGCCATCGAGGACGCGCTGGAGGCCCATCAGCGGCCGAAACTGGAGCGCTACGGCGACACGCTGTTCGTGGTGCTGCGCGCGGCCCGCTACCTCGACGCGCCCGAGGAGGTCGACTTCGGCGAGCTGCATGTCTTCGTCGGCCCCGACTTCGTGATCACCGTACGCCACGGCGCCGCCCCCGATCTGTCGGCGGTGCGCCGCCGCATGGAGGCCGCGCCCGAGCTGCTGGCGCTCGGTCCTGAGGCCGTGCTGTACGCCATCCTGGACTCGGTCGTGGACGGCTACGCCCCGGTGGTCGCGGGCGTGCAGAACGACATCGACGAGATCGAGACCGAGGTCTTCCGCGGCCACCCCGAGGTCTCCCGCCGGATCTATGAACTCTCCCGTGAGATGGTCGAGTTCCAGCGCGCGACCCGTCCGCTGGTGGGGATGTTGCACGGCCTGATGGCCGGGTTCGACAAGTACGGCACGGACGAGGAGCTGCGGCGCTATCTGCGGGACGTCGCCGACCACGTCACCCACACCAGCGAGCGCGTGGACGGCTTCCGCTCGGCCCTCAGCGACATCCTCGCGGTCAACGCCACCTTGGTCACCCAGCAGCAGAACGCGGAGATGCGGGCGTTGGCCGAGGCGGGCTTCGAGCAGAACGAGGAGGTCAAGAAGATCTCCGCCTGGGCGGCCATCCTCTTCGCCCCCACCCTCGTCGGCACCATCTACGGCATGAACTTCCGCGAGATGCCGGAGCTGCACTGGGCCTTCGGATACCCCTTCGCGATCCTGCTGATGGCGGTGGTCTGTCTGAGCCTGTACGTGGTGTTCAAGCGGCGCGGCTGGCTCTGAGCCATGCGCGGTGCGCCGGCACCGGTCAGGGCATCGATCAGACCGTCACCGGCTCGAACCGCACATCCCGCTCCCCCGCCGCCGGGTCGGTCACCGCCAGCAGCCGCGCGCCCTCGGCCTCCAGGGTCTCCCGGTCGGCGGCGCCGAGCCGGACGAACGGGGTCACCCGCAGCACCGCCACACCGCGGGCGCGCTCGACCTTCCAGATCCCGGCGACGAAGCCGTCCACCAGGATCGTGCCGCGCACGATGCCATTGACGCCCATCACCGGCCGCCGGTACTCATCGGCGAGGATGCGGGCGCGGTCGGCATGCGAGAGCAGCAGGTTGTCGAAGTCCGCTACGAAGCGGGCGGGGACGGGCAGGCCGGGGTCCGGGAGCGACGCGTCCGCCTGGTCGTACAGCTCGCGCCCGCTCTCGTCCCGGTACCTCCGCAGGCCGGGCCCCAGCCGCTCGACCACCTCACGCAGCCCGGTCAACCCGCACCACTTCTGGATGTCCGCGACGGTCGCGGGCCCGAAGGCCGCGAGATAGCGCAGCACCACGGCGTCCAGGGAGGGTTCGGCCTCCATCGGCCGTCCCAGCCAGTCCTCGACGGTCGCGTACCGGGGCCCCCCGCTCTTCCCCCACAGCCCGCGCGGCGGCACCTGCACCAGCGGCGCCCACACCCGCACCGCGTCGACCAGCGCGCCCGGGTCCGCGTCCGGCCACCGGGGGCCGAGTTCGGCGCGCAGCTCGGCCGGGCTCAGGGCACCCCGCGTGAGCAGCTTCCGCCCGGCCGCCACCAGCTCCTCCCGCGCCACACCGGTCAGCCCGGGCGCAAAGGGCGTGCCACGGAACTGCTTGTCGAGCATGGGTTGGATGAGCGGCCGCAGCCGCAGCGCGTCGGCCGCGGAGACGAGGTGCACGGTGCCGCGCATCAGCACCATCCGCACCACCTCCCGCTCCTGCGTCAGCCGCGCCAGCTCCTCGAACGCGAAGCCGTCCAGGCGCGTCCACAGGCCGATGTACGGGGCGCCGGGCGCCTGGGACTGCATGCCCACAAGCCGCTCGATCACCTCGAGAGCGGTGAGGGACCCTGATCGGTCCAGCAGCAGTTGGCGCTCCAGCAGCGCCCTGTTGAGCGCTCGGGGGCCGAGCACGTCGTTCGTCATGCGCTCCACGCTACGGGTCCTTGCGGTCAGCTTCTGTCCTGGTCTCCGCCTCTTCCCAAGTCCCACGCGCGGCCGGTGAGTTGCTTGGAGGATACGAGCGCGTTCGCGATACTTGCCCGGGTGAAACCACATTCCACGCACAGCCCACGTCAACGCACGGCCGCCCTCGGCGCCATAGCCGCCGCCGGCGCGCTGGCCTTCGCGATGACGTCCTCTGTACCGGCGAACGCCGCGCCCCGGCACACCGGATCGCTCGACTACGTGGCCCTGGGAGACTCCTACGCCGCGGCGCCCGGCGTCCCCGAGCAGATCGACACCGCGTGCGCCCGCTCCAACGCCAACTACCCACATCTCGTGGCCGAGCGGAACACGGCACGGCTGACGGACGTCACATGCTCGGGGGCGACCACTGCGGACCTGGCCCTCGCCACGGACACGGCGCCCGCCCAATACGACGCCCTCAAGCGCGACACCGACCTGGTGACCGTGAGCATCGGCGGCAACGACATCGGCTTCTCCGCCGTACTGGGACGCTGCGCCACGCTGGGCGCTGGGAACCCGTCCGGAAGCCCGTGCCGCGACGCTCTCACCCAGGGCGGCAGCGACCAGGTGGAGCAGAGCATCGCCGCCACGGCGCCGAAGATCTCCCAGGTGATCGCCGAAGTTCACCGTCGGGCCCCGCGCGCCAAGGTGGTCATGGTCGGCTATCCGTCGCTCTTCCCGGACAGCGGAGTCGGCTGCACCAGCCCCAGCGTCCCCTTCGCGGCCGGCGACTTCGGCTATCTGCGGGACAAGACGAAGTCGCTCAACGCCATGATCGCTCACCAGGCAGAGCTCGGCAGGGCCGGGTACGTCGACACGTACAAGCCCACCATCGGCCACGACATGTGCCAACCGGTCGGTGAGCGCTGGATCGAGACCCTCGCTCCTGAGACTCCGGCGGCGCCGGCCCACCCGAACGCACAGGGTGAGCAGGCCATGGCGGCAGCCGTGAACCGCGCGCTGGCCCAGTGCGGTGTCGTTCGCCGGGTCTGATGCTTCAGGTGGGGCCGCGGCGGCATGCCGGGGCCCCACCGCAGCGTGAGAGTTCGAGCGAGCCGATCACAAGTGGTCGCTTGGCACACTATTTTGATCACGAGCAACCACAACTAGCAGTTTCCCAAGCTGACTTGTGGTTCGATGCCGTCCGGCACGCACAGGCGAGCGACGGCGACGGGAGTTTGCGCATGGACCGGCGAGGGTTCCTCAGGGGCGCGGCCGCGGTGTCCGCCGCGGGACTGGTCTCAGCCATGGGCGGTACGGCCACGGCGACCGCCGCACCGAGGCCGCTGGCGCCCCAGGACTGGCTGTCCGGTATCGCCGACGCCACCCCCGTCCAGCGGCTGACGCTGCCCGGCACCCATGACTCCGGCGCCCGCTACGGCGGACCCTGGACGGAGTGCCAGAACACCACCATCGGCGACCAGCTCAACAGCGGCATACGCTTCCTCGACATCCGCTGCCGCGCCTTCGAAGGCGCCTTCCCCATCCACCACGGGGCCTTCTACCAGCACCTCAACTTCGACGACGTCCTCACCGCCTGCCGCTCCTTTCTGACCGCGCACCCGTCGGAGACCGTACTGATGCGGGTCAAGCAGGAGTACTCCGAGGAGAGCGCGGCCGAGTTCCGCCGTATCTTCGACACCTACCTCGACGGGAAGGGCTGGCGGTCGCTGTTCCGCCTGGACGCCACGCTGCCGACGCTGGGCCAGGCCCGCGGCAAGGTCGTCCTGCTCGCCGACTCCGACAACATGCCGGGGGTGCGGTACGCCGACGCGGGGCTCTTCGACATCCAGGACGACTACATGGCGGAGCCGTTCGGCAAGTACCCGAAGATCCAGGCCCAGTTCCGCAAGGCCGCGGCCCAGCCAGGCAAGCTCTTCTTCAACTATGTCTCCACCGCCGCCCTGCTCCCGCCACGCTCCAACGCTGACCGGCTGAACCCGCAGGTCAAGAGCTTCCTGGAGAGCTCCGAGGCCACCGGCTGGACCGGCCTCGGAGTGGTGCCGATGGACTTTCCGAACACCGTCTCCGGCCTCGTCGACACCCTCATCCGGCACAACCCGGCGGCGTAGATATTGACCCATGTTTACGGCGCGGAAATGCACCACATCTCGGGTCGTTTCCGCTCCTAGGGTCGGGGCATGACCACGTTCCAGGTGCCTCAGCGCATGAACTTCACCACCGTCGCCCCCAAGGTCTTCAAGGCCGTTCTCGCCCTCGACGCCGCCGCCCGTGAAGGGCTCGACCCCGTCCTGCTGGAACTGGTGCAGATCCGCGCCTCGCAGATCAACCGCTGCGCGTACTGCATCGATTACCACACCACCGACGCCCGTAAGGCCGGGGAGTCGGAGGAGCGGATCTACCAGCTCTCCGCCTGGGAGGAGTCGAGCCTGTTCACCGAGAAGGAGCGGGCCGCCCTGGCGCTGACCGAGGCCGTCACCCGGCTGCCGGAGGGCGTGTCGGACGCGGTGTACGAGGAGGCCGCTCTGCACTTCGACGAGAAGGAGCTCGCCCACCTCATCGCGCTGATCTTCACGGTCAACACGTGGAACCGGATGAACGTCACCACGCGCAAGACGCCCGGCACCCAGTAGCCGACAGTTCCCATGGGCGGTGGCCGCCGCAGGGACCACCTGCTGCGGCCACCGCCCATGGCATGCCACGGACCGTTTTCCTCATGAAGGGCTGATCCAGCCGTGACCACTGTCGACACCCCGGTGCCCCAGTGCCCGCCGCGGTGGGCCGTTCACCCGTCAAGGGCTGGCTCGCCGTCCTGGCGGTGACGCTGGGCATCTTCTCCCTGATGACCTCCGAACTGCTGCCCGTGGGCCTGCTCACTCCGGTCGGCTCCGCGCTGCACGTCTCCGAGGGCACCGCGGGACTGATGGTGACCGTTCCCGGCCTGGTCGCCTGCGGCATAGCGCTGCGGCTCGTACCGGAGAAGCACGTCCCCCGGGCCACCGCCGTCATCTTCGGCGGTGTGGAGACCGCGTCCGTCCTGGGGGTCCCACCGGGACGTTCATCGGCGACCTCAGCGACTGGCGCACCGCGTTCGCCGCCGTGGACGTCCTCGGGCTGACCTCCCTGGTCTGCATGGTCTTCCTGATGCCGAAGGTGCCGGCGGAGCGGACCATCGCGTTCGCGGACCTGCCGAAGGTCTTCAAGGGCAATGGCGGCGCTTCATCGCCGGCGCGCTCATCGCCAAGCGGCTTCGGCAGACCGTGGTCGGCATCTGTGTGGTGCTGGGCCCTGGCCATGCCGCTCCTCGCGCTCGGCGCGCTCTTCGGCGGACTGGCAGTCGACACCATCGCCACCACGAGCGTGCTGTGGATCGGCGCCGCCCGCGCCCTCCTGGCGCTGCCCGTGGTCGGGTTGCGTAAGCGACCTGTCAGCCGACCCCCGCCTCGTGGGCGATCAGCCCCGCCTGGGTGCGGTTCACACAGCCCAGCTTGTCCAGCAGCCGGGACACATAACCCTTGATCGTGGCCTCCGAGAGATACAGCCGCGCCCCTATCTGCGCGTTCGACAGCCCCTCGCCGAGCCCGGCCAGCACCTCGACCTCCCGCTCGGTCAGCGACTCCACCAGCCGCCGCGCGCGGTCGCGCGCCGAGTGGCCGTCGGAGGAGGCCGCGACCAGCCGGCGGGCGGCGGCCGGGGAGAGCACGGTGTGGCCCTCGGCGGCCACCCGCACCAGGCCGATCAGGTCCTCCGGCGGCGTGGTCTTGACCAGGAAGCCCGTCGCACCGGCCCGCAGCGCGCGCAGGACGTACTGGTCGGCGTCGAAGGTCGTGAGGACCACGATGACCGGCGGATCGGCGAGCTCCCTGATGCGCTCGATCGCGGTGAGCCCGTCCACGCCCGGCATGCGCAGATCCATGAGCACCACGTCCGGCCGGTGGCGCTCGACCGCCTCGGCGCCGGCCGCGCCGTCGTGTGCCTCGGCCACGACCTCGATGTCCTCGGCCGAACCGAGGATCGTGCGCAGGAACACGCACACCATCGGCTCGTCGTCCACGACCACTACCCGGACCACCGGTCTCACCCCACCGTCTCCTCCGTCGGCACATCCGCCGTCGGCACATACGAGGGCAGCGTGGCCTCGACGCCGAAGCCGCCGTCCGGCTCGGGCTCGGCGCGCAGCGTACCGCCCACGCTACGAAAGTCGCATGCGAGTGAGACGTTGTGCCCGCTGTCGGGCCGGGCGCTTGGGCGCGGCGTCTCGCTCGTGGGGATCACCGGGCGGCCGGGCCCGGCGGACGTCCACGTTCAGCGAGGGCGCGGTCCGCCACTGCCGACGGCACCCCCGGCCGGAGTGACCGTACCGGGGGTGTCGGCAGCCGCCTGACGATCCGTCACAGGGAGGGCTGGGCGTTGCGGACCAGTTCGAGGGCCTGCTCGGGGAACCACTCGCCCGCCTCCGGGTCCACCATCCCACGCTCCGGGTCATGGGGCCCCTCCGTACCGCGCAGGCACTGGCCGTCCGACTCGCCGGGGGTCTTCACCCACAGCGCGGCGTCCTGCAGCGGATCGCCGGTCTTGGTGGTGGGACGCATGCCCAGGCCGCGGCCGGGAGGGTTGCACCAGGACTGGGGGTCGGCGTGGCTGCCGGCCCGGGGCAGCCAGGGGCCGCGGCCGTTGCGGCTGGTGTCGGTGACGAAGTGCTTCATCTCGTCGGGCTCGTTGAGCACATTGATCTCCAGCCACCGCTCGGCGCGCAGCCGCGGCCACCGCTGGTCGGGGCACTCCGCCGGGTTGCCGCCGTCGGCCACATAGGCCAGGCAGGAGGAGATGAGCCGGCCGTACCAGGCGTTGTCCTCGTCGGTCTGGTAGTGGGAGACGTTGAGGGCGAAGCCGGTGGCGTTGTCGACACCGGCGTGGAGCAGCCGGCTCACGATGCTGCTGACGGGGTGCCAGTCCGTGTGTCCGCCGTCCAGGTAGACCTTGGTGCCGGGCAGCGGTTCCAGTTTGTCGACCGCGTAGTTGAGTTCGGCGTAGCGGGCGGCGTTACGGGCCCTCGCCTCGGTGGGGGTGAGGGCGGGTGCCTTCCGGGCGGTGCCCAAGGGGGTGTCCATGGGCGTGTTCGTGAGTGTGTTCGCGGGTTTGCTGACGGGTTCGGGTTCGTCGGTGGCGTTGCCGATGGGTTTCTCGGCGGCGTTCTCGGCGGGGATGTCCGTGGGTCTCTCGGTGGGCGTGTCCGCGGGCGCGTCGGGCTCGGCGTGCACCTCGTCCGGCGTGTCGGCGTACTCCTCCTCGGGCAGGTCCTTGACCGGGTCGATGTCGGCGGGGGCCGCGGCCCGATTGGCGCCCCGCCTCGCGATCTGCTCCTGGGCCTGCGCATCGGCCTGCGCCTCGGCGCGGGCGAGCTCGCCGCCGAGCACCCCGGCCCCGGCGCCGAACAGACGGCTGTCGAAGGCATCGCCCTCGGACGCGTCCTCGGCGTTCTGAGCGCCGTCCGGCCCGCCCTCGGACTCGTCGGCGAAGTCCTCGCCGCGCCCGGCGCTCACGCCGCGGCCGCAGTCGGAGGGCAACAGGGCGAGTGAGTCGGGCTCCAAGATGATCATTGCCCGCCGGTGGCCGATGCCCCGGGCGACGGCGTCGATCCACTTCCGGTACTCGGCGGTGCCCTGCGCGCCACCCGCCGAGTAACTGCCGCAGTCACGGCCGGGCGTGTTGTAGAGCGCGAGGACGGGCACATGGCCCCGCCGCACCGCGCGCCGGGTGGTCTCGCGGACCAGTTGCTCGACCTCTTCCGGGCTGTCGTCCCCGAACCAGACCGCGTGCGGCGTGCGGACCATCTCGAGCAACGCGGCGGCCGCGCTGCGGTCGCCGTGCCTGACCAGCCGGGTCATCTGATGGAAGGGGCCCGTTCCGGCCGGCGGGGTGTACAGCCGGTGCAGGGCCCTGGCCGGGGTGGGCTCCCCCGGCGCCACCGCGTATCCGGCGGCCGCGGTGGACAGGGGCAGCGCGATCGCGGCCAGGATGGCCATCGGCTTGGTGGGGATCGTCCGTCTTCTACGCACGTACGCACTCCTCGAGCGGCGTTTTCGGGTTCGATTTCTGAGGCTCAATCAGAAACCGGGGCCTCGCAACGCGTACGTCCGCCGGGTGGCCGAACCGCTCCCCCACCCAAGGGTGGCGCTCCGTCAGACGACCGAGCCGATCCATCCCATGCCCACCGACGTCGAAAGGTCGTGGTGGATGGGGATATGGGCACCCGTCAGGGGCACTCCGCTGCCGCCCCGTCGGGCCGCGACGATTTCGCTCGCGATGGACAAGGCGGTCTCCTCGGGCGTCCGGGCGCCGAGGTCGAGGCCGATCGGGGAGCGCAGCCGCGCCAGCGCCGACTCGCCAAGACCGGCCTCGCGCAGCCGCCGCAGCCGGTCCTCGTGGGTGCGGCGCGAGCCCATCGCGCCGACGTACCCGACGGGCAGCCGCAGCGCCCGCTCCAGCAGCGGGATGTCGAACTTGGCGTCGTGGGTGAGCACACACAGCACCGTACGGGCGTCGACCTCGGTGGCGTCCAGATAGCGGTGCGGCCACTCGACGACCACCTCGTCCGCGTCCGGGAAGCGGCGGGCGGTCGCGAAGACGGGCCGGGCGTCGCACACCGTCACGTGGTAGCCGAGGAACTTCCCGATCCGCGCCAGCGCGCCCGCGAAGTCGATCGCGCCGAAGACGATCATCCGGGGCGGGGGCACGGCGGACTCGACGAGGAGGGTGACCGGCTCGCCGCAGCGGCCGCCGTCCGCGCCGACCTCCACGGTGGCGGTGCGCCCGGCCTCCAGCAGCGCGCGGGCCTCGTCCACCGCCGTACGGTCCAGGGCCGCCGTACGGTCCAGGGCCGCCGTACGGTCCAGGGCCGGGCCCAGGCTGCCCTCGTACGAGCCGTCGGGGCGCACCAGCAGCGCGCGGCCCAGCAGTTCCGGCGGCCCGTCGGCGATCCGTACGAGCGCCGCCGGACGGCCATCGACATCGCCGGACAACGCGGCGGCCGACAGCGCGGCCGCGAGGACCGGGCGCAGCCGGGTGTCGTCGGCGGGCACCGGGGTGACCAGGATGTCGATGGTCCCGCCGCAGGTCAGGCCCACGGCGAAGGCGTCCTCGTCGGAGTAGCCGAAGCTCTCCCGTACGGCCTGGCCGGTGCTCAGCGCGTCCTGGCACAGGTCGTAGACCGCGCCCTCCACGCATCCGCCGGACACGCTGCCGATCGCCGTCCCCGCGGCGTCCACGGCAAGCGCCGCGCCCGGCTGCCGGGGGGCGCTGCCGACGGCGGTCACGACGGTGGCGACGGCGAAGTCCCGTCCCTCCTCGCACCAGCGGTGCAGCTCGGCGGCGATGTCCAGCATGGCGCTCAGCTCCTGGGTCCGTCGGGTCCGTTGTCGAAGGGGGACACGTCCGGCGGCGTGCCGCGACCACGCCACATTCACCCATAACCGTCACGTATCCGTCAGATGTTCCGGGCGGACGGGGACGCGGCCAAGACGCAGCCCGGTCGCCGCCCGGATGGCGGCGACGACGGCCGGGGTGGCGGACAGGGTGGGGGCCTCGCCGACCCCGCGCAGCCCGTACGGGGCATGGTCGTCGGCCAGTTCCAGCACCTCCACCGGGATGCTCGGCGTGTCGAGGATGGTGGGGATCAGATAGTCGGTGAAGGACGGATTGCGGACCCGCGCGCCGTCCGAGACCACGATCTCCTCCATGACCGCGAGCCCGAGCCCCTGCGTCGTACCTCCCTGGATCTGACCGACCACGGACAGCGGGTTGAGCGCCTTGCCGACGTCCTGGGCGGCGGCGAGTTCGACGACCTTGACCAGGCCGAGTTCGGTGTCGACGTCGACGACGGCGCGGTGGGCGCAGAAGGAGTACTGGACGTGGCCGAAGCCCTGCCCGGTCTCCGGGTGGAAGGGCTGGGTCGGGCGGTGCCGGAACTCCTCCTCGATGTCGATCGCGTCCCCGCCCAGGATCTCGGCGAGGTCGCCGATGACCTCGCCCGCCTCGGTGACCACCTTGCCGCCCGCCAGCAGCAGCCCCGCGTCCGCCCAGCCGGGGTGGTCGGCGCCGAACCGCTCGCGGCCACGCCGGAACACCTCCTCGCGCACCGCCTCGCAGGTGTGCTTGATCGCGCCGCCGGTCATATACGTCTGCCGGGAGGCGGAGGTGGAGCCCGCCGAGCCGACCTGGGTGTCGGCCGGGTGCAGCACGACCTGCGCCACACCGAGCTCGGTGCGGGCGATCTGGGTGTGCACGGTCACCCCGCCCTGGCCGACCTCGGCCATGGCGGTGTGCACCAGGGCGACCGGCTCCCCGCCCAGCACCTCGAGCCGCACCCGGGCGGTGGAGTAGTCGTCGAAGCCCTCGGAGAAGCCGACGTTCTTGATGCCGACCGCGTAGCCGACGCCGCGCACCACGCCCTCGCCATGGCTGGTGTTGGACAGCCCGCCCGGCAGTTCCCGTACGTCGGAGAAGCCGCCGGCGCGCGGCATCGGCCGGGCCTTGACCCGGCGCAGCAGCTCGGCGACCGGGGCCGGGGAGTCGACGCGCTGGCCGGTGGGCATGACCGCGCCCTGCTCCATGGCGTTGCGCTGCCGGAACTCCACCGGGTCCAGGCCCAGCTCCGCCGCCACCGCGTCCATCTGCGCCTCGTACGCGAAGCAGGCCTGCACCGCGCCGAAGCCGCGCATCGCACCGCAGGGCGGGTTGTTGGAGTACAGGGCCAGCGCCTCGATGTCGACGTTGTCCACGGCGTACGGGCCGATGGACAGCGAGGCGGCGTTGCCGACGACGGCCGGGGAGGAGGAGGCGTACGCGCCGCCGTCGAGGACGATGCGGCACTGGACGTAGAGCAGCCTGCCGTCGCGGGTCGCGCCGTGCTCGTAGGTGAGCTTGGCGGGGTGACGGTGGACATGGCCGAAGAACGACTCGTACCGGTTGTAGACGATCTTGACGGGCCGGCCGGTGCGCAGCGCCAGCAGACATGCGTGCGCCTGCATGGACAGGTCCTCGCGGGCGCCGAAGGCCCCGCCTACGCCGGACAGGGTCAGCCTGACCTTGTCGGCGGGCAGCCCCAGGACCGGGGCGAGCTGATCGCGGTCGACGTGCAGCCACTGGGTGGCGATGTACAGGTCGACGCCACCGTCCTCGGCGGGCACGGCCAGACCGGACTCCGGGCCGAGGAACGCCTGGTCCTGCATGCCGACCTCGTAGTCCCGGCGCACCACCACATCGGCACGGGCCCGGGCGGCGGCGACGTCGCCGCGCCTGATGGGCTGTCGGTGGACGATGTTGGGGTGCGGGGCGTGTGCGGCGTGGCGGTCCGTACGGCCCGGGTGGAGCACGGGCGCGCCGGGCGCGGTGGCGGTGGCCTCGTCGGTGACCAGCGGCAGCTCGGCGTACTCGACCTTGATCCGGGCGGCGGCGCGGCGCGCGGTCTCGGGGTGGTCGGCGGCGACGATCGCGACGGCCTCGCCGTGGTAGCGGACCCGGTCGGCGGCGAGCACGGGCTGATCGCGGATCTCCAGACCGTAGTGGGTCTCGGCGGGGAGGTCGGCGTACGTCATGACGGTGTGCACACCAGGCATGGCCAGCGCCTCGCCGACGTCGATGGAGCGGATCTCGGCGTGGGCGTACGGGCTGCGGAGGGTGAAGCCCCACAGCATGTCCTCGTGCCACAGATCGGAGGAGTACGCGAACTCGCCGGTCGCCTTGAGCGTGCCGTCGGGGCGCGGCGTGGACTCGCCGATGGTGCCCGGGGTGGCGGCGTCCTGGCGCGGCTCGGTGGGGGCGAGGGTGGGGGTGGGCGTGCGGCCGGGGGCCATGGGCTACCTCGCCTCCGTGGTGCGCGCGGCCGCCAGGCGGACCGCGTCGAGGATCTTCTCGTAGCCGGTACAGCGGCACAGATTGCCGGACAGCGCCTCGCGGATGTCGGCGTCGGAGGGGTCGGGGGTGCGCTCCAGCAGTTCATCGGCGGCGATCAGCAGACCGGGGGTGCAGAAGCCGCACTGGATGGCGCCGGCGTCGATGAACGCCTGCTGGACGGGGGCGAGCGGGGGCGGCGGTGGGGGCGTGGACGCCTCCGTCTCGTCACCCGTCGCCTCGTCACCCGTGGCCTCGTCACCCGTGGCCCGTCGGCTCCTGGCGTCGGCGTACCGCGCAAGGCCCTCGACCGTGACGATCTCGCGGCCCTCGGCCTGACCGGCCGCCACCAGACAGGCGCACACCGGCACACCGTCGAGCCGGACCGTACAGGATCCGCATTCGCCCTGCTCACAGGCGTTCTTGGAGCCAGGGAGGCCCAGCCGCTCACGCAGTACGTACAGCAGCGACTCGCCCTCCCACACATCGTCGGCCTGCTGTGGCCGTCCGTTGACCGTGAACGTCACGCGCACCGTGCGCCTCCCTCACTCCTGTCGCTCCCGTCGCCGCCCGCGCGGAACGCCTCCCAGGTCCAGCCGAGCGTGCGGCGGGCCATGACGGACACCGCGTGGCGGCGGTACGCCGCGCTGCCGCGCACATCGTCGATCGGGTCGCAGGCGGCGGCGCACAGTTCGGCGAAGTGGCGGGCGATCGACGGGGTGATGGTCCGGCCGCCGTCCCAGAAGCCGCCCTCGGCGAGTGCGGCGTTCAGAAAGTCCTCGGCCGCCCGGGCCCGTACCGGGGTGGGCGCGGCCGATCCGATTCCCGTCCGCACCGTGCGGGTGTCCGGGTGCAGCGCGATCGCGAAGGCGCAGACGGCGATGACCATGGCGTTGCGGGTGCCGACCTTGGAGAACTGCTGCGGCCCGGCGGCCTTGCGGATGTGGATGGCCCTGATCAGCTCGTCGTCCGCCAGCGCGTTGCGCTTCACCCCGGTGTAGAACTCCTCGACCGGGATGCGGCGGCTGCCGCGCACCGAGGCGACCTCCACCTCGGCCCCGGCGGCGAGCAGCGCGGGATGTGCGTCACCGGCGGGCGAGGCAGCGCCGAGGTTGCCGCCGACGCTGCCGCGGTTGCGGATCTGCGGCGAGCCGACGGTGTGCGCGGCGATCGCCAGCCCCGGCAGCTCGGCCGCCAGCCGCTCGATGATCCGCGTGTACGGTACGGAGGCGCCCAGCCGTACGGTCTCCGCGCCGGTCTGCCACTCGTACAGCTCGGCGATCCGGGTGAGGTCGAGCAGCTGGTCGGGGCGGCGGCGGTCGAAGTTGATCTCGACCATGACGTCGGTCCCGCCCGCGATGGGCACGGCCGCGGGATGCTCCGCCTTCGCGGCGAGCGCTTCCTCCCAACTGGCAGGGCGCAGAAATTCCATGGGTGTCCCTTCTCTCCGGGGTCCTCCCCCCGGAACTCTGCACATGGCTTACCGCCAGTAGACCGAGGTATGGGCCACCTGGTGCAGTCACCAAAGCCATGAAGCAGTTGGCTGGCCAGCGGCGTGGTCTTGTAGATTCGAACGAAAGACGGGGAGTGGAAACCTCAGCGATATTCACCGGAAACGGCGAGGCTTCCACCGGCACCACACAAGGATCGGCTGGCGACGACATGCGGCTGCGCGCACTGCTGGAGACCGACGCCCTGGGCCTGCGGCTGCTCGGTGGCGAGGATGAGCTGGACCGCACCGTGCGCGGCGTGATGACCACCGATCTGCGCGATCCGAGCCGCTATCTCTCCGGCGGCGAGCTGGTCCTGACCGGTCTCGCGTGGCGGCGGGAGCCGGCGGACTCCGAGCGGTTCGTACGGATCCTGGTGGCGGCCCAGGTCGCGGGGCTCGCGGCGGGCGAGGCGGAGCTCGGCTCCGTGCCCGAGGATCTGGTGCTGGCCTGCGCGCGGCACCGGCTGCCGCTGTTCTCGGTGGTGGAGGACGTGTCGTTCGCCTCGATCACCGAGTATGTGGTGCGCCGGGTCTCCGGCGAGCGGGCCGGCGATCTGGCGGCCGTCGTCGACCGGCACCGGCGGCTGATGAGCTCGGGGCCCGCGGGCGGCGGCCCGGAAGTCGTGCTGGATCTGCTCGGCTCCGACCTCGACCTGCCCGCCTGGGTGCTCTCCCCCACCGGCCGCCGGATCGCGGTGCCGAGCGTCGCCGGGGGCGCCGGCTCCGCGGGCGCCGGCTCCGGCGGCGCGCCCGAGTTGCCGGCCGCGGTGCGGGCGCGGCTCGCCGGGGAGCATCTGGCCGCCCAGCGCTCCGGCCGCCGCGGCCCGCACCGGGTGACCGCCGCCGACGGTGCCACGTACTCCCTGTTCCCCATCCGCGGCGGCGGCCGTACGCCGTCGGACGCCGGGGACGTACGCGAGACCGTGCTCTTCGACTGGCTGCTGGTGGTCGGGGCGGACGCGGGCGACTGGCCGGAGGAGCGGCTGGATCTGCTGCACGGCGTCACCCAGCTGATCGCGGTGGAGCGGGACCGCAGGGACGCCGACCGCACCGTACGGCGCCGGCTGGCGCAGGAGGTGCTGGAGCTGGTCCAGTCGGGCGCGCCGCCCGCCGAGGTCGCCGCGCGGCTGCGGGTCGCCGCCCCCGTACTGCTGCCGGGGCTGGGCACGGCGCCGCACTGGCAGGTGGTGGTGGCCCGGGTGGAGTGGGAGGGCGACGGGGCGACGGGCGGTTCGGTGGCCCAGTCGCTGCTGGAAGAGGTGCTGGTCGACCCGGAGGCCACCGGGCCCGAGCCCTCGGACCGGATCGCGGTGGCGTACACCGGCGACGAGGCGGTCGCGCTGGTCCCGCTGCCCGCGCTGCCCGAGGCCCCGGCGGCTGATGGCGAGGGCGGCGGGGCGTACGACTTCGAGGCGGGGCTGCAGGCCGACGCGCTGCTGACCGCCGTCCGTGAACCGCTCTCCCGCGGGCTCGACGGCGACGGGCGGCTGACCCTCGGCGTCAGCGCCGTCGTCCACTCCGCGGACGGGCTGCGCGGCGCCCTGGAGGAGGCGCGGCACGCCCGGCGGGTCGCCGCCGCCAGGCCCGGCCGGGTGTGCGCGGCGGGCCACCAGGAGCTCGCCTCGCATGTCCTGCTGCTCCCCTTCGTGCCCGACGACGTCCGCCGCGCCTTCACCGCCCGGCTGCTGGACCCGCTGTACGACTACGACCGCCGCCACCGCGCCGAGCTGATCCCCACGCTGGAGGCGTTCTTGGACTGCGACGGCTCCTGGACGCGCTGTGCGACCCGGCTGCATCTGCACGTCAACACGCTGCGGTACCGGGTGGGGCGGATCGAGCAGCTGACGGGGCGCGATCTGGCGCGTCTCGAGGACAAGTTGGACTTCTTCCTTGCGCTGCGGATGAGCTGACCGACCGGGCGCCGGTCCGTCTGTGTCCCCGCGTGCCTGTCGTTCGCCCGTTTGGCTGTTCGCCTGTTGGTCAAGGGATGTTCAGTTTCCTCGGTTTCCCAGGCTGTTTGTGAATTCATTCACACCGACCTCTTGGCCGCGCCCACGCATTCATGCTGAGATTCGGATCACAGCTTCCTGCTCGATGGCGCGCTTGGGAGGGCAATGTGGCGGACACCGCCATGTCACCACCTGGATCATCGGATTCCGATTCTGATCTCAGCCCGGGTCTTGTGGACGACCCCCTGGACACGGCGGTGTGGCGGCTACGCTCGCGCGGCTGTTGGCACGACGCCGCCGCCCTGCTCCAGCCACGCGCGGCGGGCGACGCCTCGGCCGCACTCAAGCGCACCGCCGTACTCATCGAGCGCTGCATGTACACCTCCGAGGGGTGGGACGCGGCCGAGGACTCCCTGAGGGCGGCCGAGGCGCTGGCGCTCACCGATGACGAGCGGGGCGCCACGGCGTGCGAACGCGGCTATCTCGCGTACGCGGCCACACTGCTGGGGGTGCGCGACCGGGCCGACGAGGCGCGGACCGCGCTCGGGCGCGCCGCCGCGCTGCTCGGCCCCGGCTCGCGGACCCGCCCGCTGCTGGACTTCCGCCGCGGTCTGATCGCCCAGCATCTGGCGCAGAACCCGACCGGCGCCCAGGCCGCCTTCCAGCGCGCACACGCCGGGGCCGCGAACCATGGCGACGAGCTGCTGCGCTCGTTCACCTGGCGCCATCTGGCCGCGATGGCGGAGCAGGAGGGCGATCTGGCCGAGGCGCGGCGCGGCTTCACCGAGTCGCTGCGCATCCGGGAGGAGCTGGGCTATCTGATCGGCATCGCCCCGGCCCTCGCGGCGCTGGCCGAGGTGGAGGAGGAGCCGGAGGCGACCCGGCTGCGCACGGAGGCGATCCGCCTGGTGCGGCTGCTGGGCGGGGTGCCGGTGTGGCTCGCGGAGCAGTTAGAGCGGGCGCCCTCCGCGACGGCGTAGGGTCTGTCGTCAAAGGGGGCGTCCGGCCGCGAGCGGCGTCTGGTGCAGGGGCACCTCCCAGCGGTAGCTGGGGGCGCCGTGCCAGGCGTCGGGAGCAGGGCGCCCCCTTTGACGACAGGCCCTGACGCGGAAGCATCCCCGCTGGCCCGTCCGGTGTACGACGCCGGGCGGGCTTTCGGGCGCTCCGGGCGCTCCGGGGCGGGATCCGAGGCGGGGATCGCAGACGGGCCGCTTACGCTCCGCCGTTGAATTACGCTCCGCCGTTGAAGTGGTCGCGCACCAGGGACTCGACGGCGTCGAGATCCCGCGCTGCCAGGGCGTCGAGCAGGGCCATATGCTCGGCCGCGTCGGCGACGAGGTCGGCGGTACGCACGATCTGACCGCCGGGAAGCGGCCACTGCGCCCGCCGGTGCAGTTCGTCGGCCACGACGACCAACTGTTGATTTCCGGCCAGGCTGAGGACCGCCTGGTGGAAGGTGCGGTCGGATTCCAGATACGCCGCGCGGTTCCCCTTCGCCGCCGCCACCGCCGTGGCCTCGGCGAACGGCCGCAGCCCCGCCCACCGCTCGGGTGCGATCGCCTCGGCCAGGCTGAGCATCACGGGGACCTCCAGCAGGGCCCGGACCTCGGCCAGCTCGGCCAGCTCTCGCGCGCTGCGCCGGGCCACCCGGAATCCCCGGTTCGGCACCACCTCGACGGCGCCTTCGCCGGCGAGCTGCTGCATGGCCTCGCGTACGGGCGTGGCCGACACGCCGAAGCGCTCGGCGAGGGCCGGTGCGGAGTAGACCTCGCCGGGGGCGAGCTCGCCGCCGACCAGCGCATCCCTCAGGGCGTCCAGGATCTGCCCGCGCACCGAGTGGCGCTGGGGCGGCTTCCGTGAGGCGGGCCCGCCGGGGCCGGGGATTCCGGGGCCGGGGATGCCGGGACCCGGGTGCGGCTCCGCCGCCGTTTCGGCACTGGCCTGCTCCACCTCGGCTCCTCCTGACGTCCGCCTGAAACGATATGCGGAGGCCGCGCGAGGTCAAACCCCTCGGACGCCGTATTTAAGGCAACCCTAACGGAACGGCGCACACGGGATCACACCGAGCGTCCTGACGCAAGCTCAGCAGTCTGTTTACGCTCGATCGAGTTCCATGAATAGAATGCAAGCCGCTTGCACAGCGCGAGCGTTCGAACCGTATCGCACCTATCCGCGTGTCCCCCCGCCGATTTGGCGCCCTCTTGTCCAGAAACCGCTCGGGACAAGCCGGGTTTCCGCCAAGATGTCGCGCGAGTAGGCCGGGTACTACGGCCAGAACTTCACGGAAGCGAGGCAAGGGACACCGGATGAGACTGACCGACATATCGAGCTGGGGCCTCCCGGCCGTCGTGATACTCGTCGGCGTCGTGGGAGCGGTGACAGTGCTCGCGCGGGGCCGCAACGCCAAGGACGACAAGTCCACCGACTCCTGGGAGCGCAGCGAGGAGCGGCGGCGGCGCAAGGAGGCCATCTATGGGATGGCCTCTTATGTTCTGCTGTTCTGCTGCGCCGGGGTCGCGGCGGCACTCTCCTTCCAGGGCCTGGTGGGCTTCGGACGGGAGAACCTCGCCCTGACGAACGGCTGGGAGTACCTGGTGCCGTTCGGGCTCGACGGCGCCGCGATGTTCTGCTCGGTGCTCGCGGTGCGCGAGGCCAGCCACGGTGACGCCGCGCTCGGCTCCCGACTGCTGGTGTGGCTGTTCGCCGGCGCCGCGGCCTGGTTCAACTGGGTGCACGCTCCCCGTGGCATGGGCCACGCCGGTGCGCCGCAGTTCTTCGCCGGTATGTCGCTGTCGGCGGCGGTCCTCTTCGACCGCGCGCTCAAGCAGACCCGCCGGGCGGCGCTGCGCGAGCAGGGCCTGGTGCCGCGGCCGCTGCCGCAGATCCGCATCGTGCGCTGGCTGCGCGCGCCCCGCGAGACCTTCGCCGCCTGGTCGCTGATGCTGCTCGAGGGCGTCCGCACCCTGGACGAGGCCGTCGAAGAGGTGCGCGAGGACCGCAAGGAGAAGGAGCACAGCCGGCACCGCAGGCGGGAGCAGGAGAAGCTGGACCGGGCCAGGATCCGGGCGCTGAACCGGCAGCACCGCGCGTGGGGGCGGCGCGGCGGCCGCCAGGTGGAGGTGACGGGGTCCTCCCCGCAGCCGGCGCTCACATCGGAGCCTGCCATATCGGAGAAATCGCTGGAAAACTCTTCCTCGCTGGAAAAGGGGCAGCTGCCCGCGCCCGCGTCCCGGCCCGCCCTGCGGTCCGCGAGTGACAGTGACGGCGCCATCACCGGACTGGACGACCGCGAGGCCGACCGCCCGCGCACCATCGACCTCACCGCCGAGGACGACACGCTGACCATGCCGCGACTCGACTCCCTCGAGGAGAAGCTGGCACAGATCGAGCGAGCCTTCGGCTGAGCTGACTGCTGGGTGGGCGGGACGGGGAGCCGGGCTCCTCTTCTCCCGCCCGCCCGCCCAGATCTCCCGCCCCCGCGTCATCCGCACGGCGTGTCTCATCCACGCCCCGCGTCCGGTCCGAACCGCGCGTCGAGCTCGAACCAGACCGCCTTCCCCACACCGTGGGCCCGGAACCCCCACGCATCCGCGAGCGTATGCACCAGCAGCAGTCCGCGCCCGGATGTGCCCTCCTCGGCCGCATGCGTACGCAGCGTCGGATGCCGGGCGACGAAGTCCCGCACCTCCACCCGTAATCGGCCGCCGACCAGCGCGTCGGGCCCGTCGCCGAGCGTGGCCATGATGTGCGCCCCACGGTCGGTGTGCACCAGCGCGTTGGTGACCAGCTCGCTGATGAGCAGTTCGGCCAGGTCCCTCCTGCTCGGCTCGCCCCAGTGCCGCAGCAGTTCCCGCAGGGCCGCGCGGACCTCCGCCACCCGGGACAGCTCGCCGCCGTGCAATCGCCTGCTGAGGGCCGGGCCCCGCGCGCTCTCGATGGCCACCGCCCCCGCTTCCGGCCGCCCGGCCGTCCCGCCCCGCCGTGAAGGCTGACGCTTCATCCTCCCCCGCCCCGGCCGCACACGGCGCGGCCAGTGTCGAACTGTCGTCGAACACGCTCACGGAATGCATTCCCGCGTGTGGGTGCCCACACACCGCGGGAAATGATCGGGGAGTTGATCCGCCGAGCGCCGACGCCTAGGAGAGCCGCGTATGCACGACGACCGATCGCTGGTGGAAGGGCGCCTTGACCGGGCGCTGCACCAGTTCATCAGGCCCGCCCAGTACACGGCGCGCGCCCCGCTGACGCTGACCGCGTGGCGCACCCCCGGCGAGCCGGTGCCGGTGGGCGACGCGCTCAAGGGGACGTACGAGCCCTTCGAGACCGGCACCGAGTGGGGCTCGCCGTGGTCGACCTGGTGGTTCCGACTGGAGGGCGAGGTGCCCTCCGAGTGGGCGGGGCGGCGGGTCGAGGCCGTCATCGACCCGGGCTTCACCGGGGACGGTCCCGGTTTCCAGGCCGAGGGGCTGGTGTACGACGCGGAGGGTGTGCCGATCAAGGGCATCCATCCGCGCAACCGCCATATCCCCGTCGCCGCCCCGGCGGCCGGTGGCGAGCCGGTGCGGCTGCTGCTGGAGGCGGCGGCCAACCCGGCCGTACTGCGGGACGGCTTCGAGCCGACGCGGCTGGGCGATGTGCTGACCGCCGGTGACCGGCCGCTGTACCGCTTCGCCTCGGCCGACCTCGCCGTGCTGAACGAGGAGGTCTGGCATCTGGTGCTGGACATCGAGGTGCTGTCGGAGCTGATGCGCGAGCTCCCCGCGGACCGGCCGCGGCGCCACGAAATACTGCGTGCGCTGGAGAACATGCTGGACGCGCTGGACCTCCATGATGTGCCGGGCACCGCCGCGGCCGGGCGCGCCGCGCTGACCGAGGTGCTCGCCAGCCCGGCCAACGCCAGCGCACACCGCGTGTCGGCGACCGGACACGCCCATATCGACTCGGCGTGGCTGTGGCCGCTGCGCGAGACGGTGCGCAAGGCGTCCCGTACCTTCGCCAATGTCACCGCGCTCGCGGGCGAGTACCCCGAGCTGGTCTTCGCCTGTTCGCAGGCGCAGCAGTACGCGTGGGTGAAGGAGCATCAGCCGCATATCTGGGAGCGGATCAAGAAGGCGGTGGCGGACGGCAACTGGGCCCCCGTCGGCTCGATGTGGGTCGAGTCGGACGCCAATATGCCCGGCGGCGAGGCGCTGGCCCGGCAGATCGTGCACGGCAAGCGGTTCTTCCTGGAGGAGTTGGGGGTGGACACCGAGGAGATCTGGCTGCCGGACTCCTTCGGCTACACGGCCGCCTTCCCGCAGTTGGCGAAGCTCGCGGGGGTGCGGTGGTTCCTCACCCAGAAGCTGTCCTGGAACCAGTCGAACAAGATGCCCCACCACACCTTCTGGTGGGAGGGCATCGACGGCACCCGGGTGTTCACCCACTTCCCCCCGGTGGACACCTACAACGCCCAGTTCCATGCTCGCGAACTCGCCCACGCCGAGAAGAACTTCGCCGACAAGGGTCTTGCCACCCGCTCCCTCGTCCCCTTCGGCTGGGGCGACGGCGGGGGCGGCCCCACCCGCGAGATGCTGGAGAAGGCGCGCCGGCTGAAGTCGCTCGAGGGCTCGCCGCGGGTCGACATCGAGCGGCCGTCGGCGTTCTTCGCGGAGGCGGAGCGGGAGTACGCGGCCAAGGCGCCGGTGTGGTCGGGCGAGCTGTATCTGGAGCTGCACCGGGCGACGTACACCACCCAGGCCAAGACCAAGCAGGGCAACCGGCGCAGCGAGCATCTGCTGCGGGAGGCGGAGCTGTGGGCGACGGCCGCCGCGCTGCGCGCCCCCGGGTACGCCTATCCGTACGACGATCTCGACCGGATCTGGAAGACGGTGCTGCTGCACCAGTTCCATGACATCCTGCCGGGCTCCTCGATCGCCTGGGTGCACCGCGAGGCGCGCGACACCTATGAGCGGGTCCGCACCGATCTTGAGCAGATCGTCGCGGCGGCGGTCGGCGCGCTCGCCGGCGCGCCGGACGGGCCGGTGGTGCTGAACGCGTCCCCGTACGAGCGCGCCGAGGTCGTCACGCTCGACGCGCCGACGGCGGCGGCCCTTCCGGAGGGTGCACCGGTCCAGCCGCTGGAGGACGGGCGCGCCGCGGTCGCGGTGCGGCTGCCCGCGCTGGGCGCGGCGCCCGTGCACTCCGACACGCCGGCGGCGGCCGTGGCCGAGGCGCCGGTCAGCGCGCTGAGCGACGGGCGCACGATCGTGCTGGACAACGATGTACTGCGGGTCGTCATCGACGGCGACGGGCTGCTCACCTCCGTACGGGACCTGGCCGCCGACCGGGAGCTGATCGCGCCCGGCGCCCGCGGCAACCTCCTCCAACTGCACCCCGACCATCCGAACCAGTGGGACGCCTGGGACATCGACCGGCACTACCGCCGGGTCCACACCGACCTCACCGACGCCGAGTCCGTCGAACTGGTCGAGTCCGGGCCGCTGCGCGCCGCGGTCCGGGTGGTGCGCGCCTTCGGCGCGTCGGGGGCCTCCCGCGTCACCCAGGAGATCCGGCTCAGCCGGGGCAGCCGCCGGCTGGACATCGCCACCGAGGTGGACTGGCAGGAGTCGGAGAAGGTCCTCAAGGCCGCGTTCCCGCTGGACATCCACGCCAAGGTGTCCACCTCGGAGATCCAGTTCGGGCATGTGGACCGCGCCACGCACACCAACACCAGCTGGGACGCGGCCCGGTTCGAGATCTGCGCCCACCGCTGGCTGCGGGTCGCCGAGCCCGGCTATGGCGCGGCGCTGCTCAACGACTCGACGTACGGCCACGATGTGACCCGTACGGAGCACCCGGTCGAGGCCGCGGACGGCGGCGAGGGCGGCGGCGAGGGCGGGCCGGTGCTGGGCACGACGGTGCGGCTGACCCTGCTGCGCGCCCCGCACAGCCCCGACCCGGAGACCGACCTCGGCGCCCACCGCTTCAGCTATGCGCTGCTGCCCGGCGCCGAGGTGGGCGACGCGGTCGCCGAGGGCCTGGCGCTCAACCTGCCGCCGCGCGCCCTGCCTTCGGGCCCGGTGCTCCCGTCCCTGGTCGGCGTCGACAACCCCGCGATCACCGTCGAGTCCGTCAAACTGGCGGAGGACCGCGGCGGCGATGTGGTGGTGCGGCTGTACGAGTCGCGCGGCGGGCGCGCGTCCGCCACGCTGACCACCGGCTTCCCGGTGGTCAGCGCCCAGGTGACGGACCTGCTTGAGCGGCCGCTGCACGAGGCGGCCACCGGCGAGGGCGGGCTGGCCCTGAGCCTGCGCCCGCACGAGATCCTCACCCTGAGGCTCACGCCCGCGTAGGCCGAGTGCGGGCGGCGGGGTCAGGGCCGGGGCAGGTTCCGCAGATTCGCGCGGGCCAGTTGCACCATCCGGCCCACCCCGCCGTCCAGCACGATCTTGCTCGCGGACAGCGCGAAGCCGGTCACCATCTCCGCCCGGATCTTCGGCGGGATGGACAGCGCATTGGGGTCGGTGACCACATCCACCAGCGCGGGCCCCTTGTAGCGGAAGGCGGCCCGCAGCGCCGCCCGCAGATGCTTGGGCTTCTCCACCCGCTCGCCGTACGCCCCGGCGGCGCGGGCGATCTCCGCGAAGTCGGGGTTCACATTGGTGGTGCCGTACGTAGGCAGGCCCGAGACCATCATCTCCAGCTCGACCATGCCGAGCGCGGAGTTGTTGAAGAGCACCACCTTCACCGGCAGGTCGTACTGGACGAGGGTGAGGAAGTCGCCCATCAGCATGGCGAAACCGCCGTCGCCCGACATCGAGACGACCTGGCGGCGGCGGTCGAGGAACTGGGCGCCGATCGCCTGCGGCACCGCGTTGGCCATCGAGCCATGGGTGAACGAGCCGATCACCCGGCGCCGGCCGTTGGGCGTCAGATAGCGGGCCGCCCACACATTGCACATACCGGTGTCGACGGTGAACACCGCGTCCGGGGCCGCCTCCTCGTCCAGCACCGCCGCCACATACTCCGGGTGGATCGGAATGTGCCTGTCCACCCGGCGGGTGTACGCCTTGACCACGCCTTCCAACGCGTCCGCGTGCTTCTTCAGCATCCGGTCCAGAAATCTGCGGTCGTCCTTGACGCGTACCTTCGGCGTCAGACAGGTCAGCGTCTCGCGCACATCGCCCCACACCGCCAGGTCGAGCTTGGAGCGGCGGCCCAGATGCTCGGGGCGGACGTCGATCTGCACGATCTTCACATCGTCGGGCAGAAAGGCGTTGTACGGGAAGTCGGTGCCCAGCAGGATCAGCAGATCGCATTCGTGGGTGGCCTCGTACGCCGCGCCGTAGCCCAGCAGTCCGCTCATGCCCACGTCGTACGGATTGTCGTACTGGATCCACTCCTTGCCCCGCAGCGCATGCCCCACCGGGGCCTTCACCCGCTCGGCGAAGGCCATCACCTCGGCGTGCGCCCCGGCGGTGCCGCTGCCGCAGAACAGCGTCACCCGGTCGGCCGCGTCCACCATCCGGGCGAGCGCGTCGATCTCCGCATCGCCGGGGCGCACCGAGGGGAGGCTGGTGACCAGGGCGTGCTCCTCGGCCCGCTCGGGCGCCGGGAGCGCCGCGACATCCCCGGGCAGCGCCACCACGCTGACGCCGCTGCGGCCGATCGCGTGCTGGATCGCGGTCTGCGGCACCCGCGGCATCTGCCGCGGGTTGGAGATCAGCTCGCAGTAGTGGCTGCACTCGTTGAACAGCCGGTCGGGGTGGGTCTCCTGGAAGTAGCCGCTGCCGATCTCGCTGCTGGGGATGTGCGAGGCCAGGGCGAGCACCGGGGCCATCGAGCGGTGCGCGTCGTACAGGCCGTTGATCAGATGCAGATTGCCGGGGCCGCAGGACCCGGCGCAGGCCGCGAGGCGGCCAGTGAGCTGCGCCTCGGCCCCGGCGGCGAAAGCCGCCGACTCCTCGTGGCGGACCTGGATCCAGTCGATGGCCGCGTTGCGGCGGACCGCGTCCACGACCGGGTTGAGGCTGTCCCCCACGACCCCGTACAGCCGCTGCACCCCGGCGCGCGCCAGGAGATCCACAAACTGCTCGGCCACGGTCTGCTTGCCCATCGCGCGCCCTTCCGTCCGGGTCATGGCTGCGTATGCCGGTAACCCGGCGGATAGCTCCATCAACCCATGGACCGCGCGCTCACGCCTCCCAGACGGCGGCCGCCGTACGGTCGTCGGCGTATCCGGCGTATCCGTTCACCCGCGTCCGGGTGTCCGCGAGGAACGCGGCGAGCCCCGGCGGCTCGCCCTGCGCCCAGCGTTCCGCCAGGTGACCGGCGAGCTCGGGCCGGCCGCGCAGCGGGCCGGCGAGCCCGCCGCCACACATCAGCAGCACATCGCCCGACCGGGCTACGGAGGCCCGGAACCGGAACGGGCCGGCGGCGGGGACCGGGGCCGGGCCCGGGGCGGGGCCGGTGCCCGGTGTGGCGATCCCGAAGCTCATCGTCGCGGGCGCCTCGGCGGCTTGTGGCGTGGGCCGCTTCGTACCGCCGAAGCCCACCACGGGGCCGCCCACGGTGTCCTGTTCCGGCCCGGGCGGCTCCAGGTCCTGCCAGGCGCCGGCACGCAGCCGGAAGACGCCGCCGTCGCCCGCGCCGAAGAACACCCGGGTACGGCAGGCGGGGTCGGCGGGCAGCAGCAGACAGCGCAGCGCGGCGGTGTACTCGGCCGGGTCCACGCCCAGCTCGGCCGCACGGGCCCGCAGCCGGCCCAGGCCGCGGTCGGTGAGCCGCTGCAGCCCGGACTTGAGCGCACTGCGGTTTCCGGTGCGCAGGTCGTTTATTAATCGCGCATGGCTGCGGCCGACCGCACCGCCGATCCACTCACACAGCTCACGCGCCGCCCGCTGCGCCCCCTCGGCACCCCCCACGCCACTCACGCCACTCGCGCCACTCGCGAGCGCCACCATCACCAACGCCCCGGGCCCCGCCCCGAACCGCGCCGTCAACAACGCGTCGCGCCGAGGCTCCCCGCTCCGGCGAGCCGACTCGCCGCGAGAGGAGACCGCCCGCAGCGTGGCGGCCCCGCAGCGGGCGCCGTCCAACACGGTGTCGGGCACGAGGTCCGCCAACTCGTACGGCTCGGCGAGCGGCAGCTCAACCGGCTCGTCGCCGTACGCGGCGGGTTGTGGTTGGGGTGGTTGGGTCTGGGGTGACTGCGGCTGGGGTGCCCGCGCGCGGGGCGGCTGGAGCGGCTGCGGCTCCTGGGGTGGCTGCTGCCCAGTCGGCTGCGCCTCGGGCGGGCGCGCCTGGGGTGGCTGCGCGCCGGGCGGCTGCGGCCGCTGCGGCTCGGGCCGTAGTTCCTGGCGTAGCTGCTCCCCGGACGGCTGCACCTCGGGCAGCCATGCCTGAGGTGGCTGCGGCTCGGACGGCTGCACCCGGGGCGGCTGCGCCTCGGGCGGCCATGCCTGAGGTGGGCGCGCCTCGGTCGACCGTGCCTGGGGTGGCTGCGGCCGCTGTGTCTCGGGCGGCTGCTCCCCGGACGGCTGCGGCTCGGGCGGGCGCGCCTGGGGTGGCTGCGCGCCGGGCGGCTGCGGCCGCTGCGGCTCGGGCGGCTGCTCCCCGGACGGCTGCGCCTCGGTCGACCGTGCCTGAGTCGGGCGCGCCTCGGTCGGCCACGCCTGAGGCGGGGGCGCCTGGGATGACTGCTCCGCCGCGCCAGGGCCAACAGCGTGTCCGGCGTCGGGTCCCGCTCCGGGGCCAACACGGGGGCCCACGCCGGGTTCCGCGCCAGGTCCCGCGCTGAAGCCCGCAGCGGGGCCCGTGCCGGGCCCCGCGCCAAGTCCCGTACTGGGGCCCATGCCGGGTTCCGCGTCTGCTCCCCCGCCCGGGCCGGGCCCGGGTTCCTTGCGGCCGGAGAACCACCCGAAGGCCTCACCCGGCCGGGCGGGCCTGCCCGGCCCGGTCGGTGCCCCCGACCCGTCCGGCGCCCCTGACCCGCCCGATGCCCCAGGCCCACCTGGCACGCCGGGTCCGTCCGATACCCCCGATCCGTCCGGCGCCCCCGACCCGTCCGGGGCCGCCGGCCCGCCCAAGGCTCCCGCCTCGGCCGACACCCCCGCCTCCCCCGGCGGCCGAGGCCCCCAGGGGGCTCCGGCCGCCGGTGCGGAGCCGGGCGGGGCGCCGGTCGGCGGCTGGGGGCCGCCGACCGTGCGGGAGGCGGAGTCGAATCGGTCGTCGACGGAGTCCGCCGCGGGGGCGGGGCCCACGTCGCCGGTGTCACGGCGGTACAACTCGCCCCACCAGTCGTCCTCGTGACGGCGCCTGTCCCCCTGCTCGCTCATGCCGTTCATTGTTTCCCCGGCGAGCCCGGCGCGGAACACCGCCTGTGCCGACGGGCGCTAGCCGCGGTAGGTCTCCAGCAGCCGCAGCCACACCTCGCTGATCGTCGGGAACGAGGGAACCGCGTGCCACAGCCGTTCCACGGGGACCTCGCCCGCGACCGCCACCGTGGCCGAGTGCAGCAGTTCGCCCACCCCCGGGCCGGCGAAGGTCACGCCGATCAGATGGCCCCGGTCGAGGTCGACGATCATGCGGGCCTGGCCGCGGTAGCCCTCGGCGTACAGCGCGGAGCCGGTGACCCGGCCGAGGTCGTAGTCGACGACGCGGACGCGGCGGCCCTGGGCCTCCGCCTCTGCCGCGCTGAGGCCGACCGCGGCGACCTCGGGGTCGGTGAACACCACCTGCGGCACCGCCGCGGTGTCGGCGGTGGCCGCGTGGGCGCCCCACGGGTCCGTCTCCAGGAGCGGTACGCCCTGGGCCCGTGCGCCGATCGCGGCGCCCGCGATACGCGCCTGGTACTTGCCCTGGTGGGTCAGCAGCGCGCGGTGGTTGACGTCGCCGACGGCGTACAGCCAGCCGCCCTCCACGTCCGACACCCGGCAACTGTCGTCGACCCGCAGCCAGCTGCCCGGTTCGAGGCCGACCGTCTCCAGGCCGATGTCATCGGTGCGCGGGGTGCGTCCGGTGGCGAACAGCACCTCGTCCGCCTCCAACTGCTCCCCGTCCGACAGGGTCAGCGTGACCGGTCCGGCGCCGGAGCCGTAGCCGGCCGGGCCGCCCGACTGGGCCCGCCGTACGCCGGTCACGGAGGTGCCGGTGCGCACCTGCGCCCCGGCCTCGGCCAGCGACTTGGCGACGAGCTCGCCGACGAACGGCTCCATGCGGGCCAGCAGGCCGGAGCCGCGGACCAGCATGGTCACCTCCGAGCCGAGCGCCTGCCAGGCGGTGGCCATCTCGGTGGCGACCACGCCGCCGCCCACCACGGCCAGCCGCCGGGGGACGGCGGACGCGCTGGTCGCCTCGCGGCTGGTCCAGGGGCGTACGTCGGTCAGGCCGGGCAGGTCGGGGAGCGCGGCGCTGCTGCCGGTGCATACGGCGACCGCGTGCCGGGCGGTGAGGAAGCGTTCCTGCCCGTCCGCGTCCGTGACCGCGACCCGCTTCTCGCCCACCAGCCGGCCGTGCCCGCGTACGAGGTCGATGCCCGCCGAGTCCAGCCAGGCGACCTGCCCGTCGTCCTTCCAGCGGGCGACGTAGTCGTCGCGGCGCGCGAAGACGGCCGGGGCGTCCAGCGGCCCGCTCGCCGCGTGGCGCAGCCCGGGCAGGCGCTGCGCGTCGGCGCGCGCGATCATCGGGCGCAGCAGCGCCTTGCTGGGGACGCAGGCCCAGTACGAGCAGTCGCCGCCGACCAGTTCGCTCTCCACGATCACCGCGGAGAGCCCTTCGGCGCGGACCCGGTCCGCGACGTTCTCTCCTACGGGACCCGCGCCCAGGACGATGACGTCGTACTCCTCCGTGGCGGCCATCATTTGCAACTCGCTCTCTGCCCGGCTCCGGCGTGTGGCCGGGCTTTCGGTTCCTTCGGGCATCATCGCCCGAAGGAACCGATGTGGACCACACGAGTCACGGCGCCGGAGCAGCGTCACGGCTCGTCACGAGCGGAGTCACGGCTCGTCACGAGCTGCGTCGTGAGCAGGGTCACGGCTTGCGCAGGGGGCCCCGCTTGCGCTCCATCATGTGCCGGCCGAGCGCCTGCCGCTGTTTGAAGGTCCGCCGCAGTTCGGCCCGCAGCCGGTCGTCGGTGCGGGCGGCGAGGCGTTCGTTCTCGCGCAGCAGCTTGCGGTAGCTGTCGAGGCGGCGTTCCGGCAGTGTGCCGTCCTCGATCGCGGCGAGCACCGCGCAGCCCGGCTCCGCCTGGTGGGCGCAGTCGTGGAAGCGGCACTCCTCGGCCAGCGCCTCGATCTCGGAGAACGCCTGTGCGACGCCTTCTTCGGCGTCCCACAGCCCGACCCCGCGTACGCCGGGTGTGTCGATGAGGACCCCGCCCCACGGCAGCCGCAGCAGATCGCGGGTGGTCGTGGTGTGCCGGCCCTTGCCGTCGGCGTCCCGGACCTCGTGCACCTGTTGCGCGGTCTCGCCCAGCAGCGCGTTGGCGAGCGTCGACTTGCCCGCGCCGGACTGCCCGAGCAGCACCGAGGTGCCCGAAGAGAGTACGGCGCCGAGCACGTCCAGGCCCTCGCCGGTCGCGGAGCTGACGGCCAGCACCTGGACGCCGGGCGCGGCGGTCTCGACATCCGCCAGGAGGTGGCCCAGCGTCTCGGGGTCGGGCACCAGGTCCGCCTTGGTCAGGACGACCAGCGGCTGGGCGCCGCTCTCCCAGGCCAGGGCCAGGAACCGCTCCAGGCGGCCCAGGTCCAACTCGACGGCGAGGGAGACGGCCACGACGGCGTGGTCGACGTTGGCGGCCAGTACCTGGCCCTCGGAACGCTTCGACGACGTCGAACGCACAAAGGCGGTACGGCGGGGCAGGAGCGTGCGGACATACCGCGGATCGCCGCCTTCGGGATCGACAGCGACCCAGTCCCCGGTGCACACGACCTTCATCGGGTCGCGGGGAACGACGAACTCGGTGTCGGCACGGACGACACCGGCAGGCGTGACGACGTCGCATTGGCCACGGTCGACACGTACCACACGACCCGGCAGGAGGCCCTGCTCGGCGTGCGGAGCGAACTCGGCGTCCCAGCCGTCGTCCCAGCCATACGGGGCGAGGGGATGCGAGGAGGACGAAGACGAGCCCAAGAGGGAAGAGAAAGACAAGGGGGGACCCTTCGCAGGGGCGGCCCCGGCCTCGCACCGTCAACCAGGTGCGCAAGGAAGAGAATCGGTCAGCCGGAGGCCACGGAGGTGGACTTGATGAACTCCTGGATGCGGGCAGCGCCCATCTCGACGACAGCCATCGGTCACACCTCCCAAACAAGCCAAGTCACCCACGGCAACACTGAGCTACCGCTCGAACACAACCGACCCTAGAGGCTCACGAGCCCCGGCGCCACCGAATTTCGGCGCACCCATGGCGCAACGCGTTCACGTCCTCACGCCGACCCCGGCGTCCTGAGCCCACGCCACCAGGCCATCGAGGTCGGCCGACAGGGTCGGCCCGGGCCGCCACGGGTTCGGGCCCCGGCTCCGGGTCCGGCCGGGGCACAGCGGCTTTCGGGCGGCAGCTCGGTCACTCCAGTCACGCCACGGTCCGGAACTCATGGACAACCTCGATCACGCCGACGACGCCCAGGGATGTTCACCCGCGGCTACGGGGCTTGACCCAAGGCCCAGCTCGAACTGGCCCGCAGGGTTGGATTCTGTGGTGGGTCAGCGAGTGCCCAGCAGGCCGGCGAGCAGTTGGAGTCGCTCGGCGTCGGGACTGCCTTCGGCGGCGGTGCAGACGATGAGCACGGGGCCGGAAGCCCCTGGCATCGGGTAGGCGTCCCAGTCCAGGTTCAGTTCCCCGACCAGGGGGTGGTTGACGCGCATCTGGCCGCGGGTGGGTTCCTCCACGTCGTGACGGGCCCACAGGGCCGCGAACTCGTCGCTGCGGACCGCCAGTTCACCCACCAGCTCGACGGCACGCGGATGGCCTGGATAGGCGGCGACCTGCGTCCGTAGCATCCCGGTCAGCTCTGCGACGGTGGCTGCTCGCTCCGGGCAAGTCTGGTCGGCCTCGGGGTGCAGGAACAGGGACAGCAGGTTTCGCCCCGTCTGGGGCTGCTGGGTGAACTCGCCCAGCAGGGCACCGGCGAGCGGGCTCTAGGCCAGTACGTCCAGGAAACGGCCGACCACCAGGGCGGGCAGGGTCATGGTGCGCAGCAGCCGTAGCGTGGTGGGCGGTACCTCCTCCGGAGCGTGGTGGCCTGGGCTGCGGGTGGGCGTGCGCGCGGCGGCGGCGAGGCTGTGCAGATGCCGGGACTCCTCGGCGGAGAAGTTGAGGGCGCGCGCGAGGGCGTCCAGGACCTGGTCGGAGGGTCGTACGTCGCGTCCCTGCTCCATGCGCTGGTAGTAGTCCGCGCTCACCCCTGCCAGCAGGGCCAGCTCTTCACGCCGCAGCCCGGCCACGCGCCGCCGCGGGCCGGGTTCCAGGCCGACGTCCTGTGGCCGCAGCCGAGTTCGGCGGGTTCGCAGGAAATCGGCGAGTTCGCGGCGGGGGTCGTCGCTCATGGCGAGGGGGGCGTCGGTCACGGCGCCAGTATGCCGCGGGCGCGGCTTGTGAAGGTGGGTCTGCCAGTCCCAGGAAAAGGCGAACGACCGTGATGCCGCGTGCAGGGTCCAGCATCGGATCCACCACAACCGGTCACGGAAGGACAGCGACATGAAGGCCGTTCAGATCACGAGTTACGGTGCACCGGACGTCCTGCGGGTCAACGACGTCGACCGCCCCGCTCCCGGTCCGGGCGAGGTACTGGTGTCGGTCGAGGCGTCCAGCGTGAACGGACACGACGTGATCGTCCGCGCGGGGGAGTTGAAGATGGTGTCGGGACGCCGGTTCCCGATCGGTGTGGGGCTGGACTTCGCGGGCGTCGTCGCCGCGACCGGCGCCGACGTCGCGGGTTACCGGGCCGGGGACCGGGTGTGGGGCATGGTGCATCCCCGGCATCGGCACACGACCGGTGGGGCGGCCGAGCACGTCGTTGTGTCCACGGACCGTATCGCGCACGCCCCGGCGGGCCTCTCGCCAGTCGACGCGGCCTCCCTGGTCGTCGCGGGCGCAACGGCGCTCATCGCGCTGCGCGACAGCGTGCACCTCGCGGGCGGGGAACGGGTCCTGGTCCGGGGTGCGGCCGGCGGAGTCGGCACAGCCGCCGTGCAACTGGCACACGCGCTGGGCGGCCATGTGACCGCACTGGCCCGCGACCGCCACGTCCAACTGCTCACCGGCCTCGGTGCCGCCGAGGTCCTCGACTACGGCTCCACCACCTCGGGCCAGATCGGACCGTTCGACGTCATCGTGGACACCGTAGGCTCGGAACTGAACTGCTACCGAAGCCGGTTGGCCAAGGGCGGCCGAATGGTCACCGTCGGGCTGTCGGCCGGCGCCCTGGCCGCGATCGCCGCGTCGAGCGTGTACGGTGCCCGCCGCATCCGCACCTTCAGCGCCAATCCCGACACCGCCGTGCTCCGCGATCTGGCCGGCCATGTCACTTCGGGTGCGCTCCGCCCGGTGGTCGACAGCGTGTACCCGCTGGAAGACATCGCCGCAGCGCACGAGGCGTTCGAACGCGGCGGCGTCGTGGGCAAACACGTGGTCGCGGTGTCGGCGTAGCTCCGTCGTTCTTGTGAGCATGCGGTTTGACGGGCGATCGGGCAGTTCGTGACGCTGACCGTCGGACTCCGTCTGATCGCGTGCGGGCCGAGGCGAACTGTCGGCCTCGACCGTGCAGTCGAAGGTGAGCCTGCTTGCACTGGAGACCGGGGGTTTCACCCTGGCCGTGTCGCTGACGCGCACCTGCCGGGCCAGGAGCCTTCCGCCGCCGACCAGTTGATCCTGGTGGGCGCCGTTGAGTTACGGCGGGGTGCTGCACGGCGGAGCCCAGGCGCGCGCGGAGCCGCCCGACAACGACCCCGAGATCATGCTGATCCACACCGACGTCCTGCACGAGCCGGCCCGAGCACACCTGGCCGGCAGCCGGAAGGGGCGGTGGCCGGCCGGCTCTCTCATCGCGCGGGTGCTCGTGGAACTGCACAGCCGTGACGGACCCAGCCGGTCCGCCTTCGACGGTTGTCGGTGTGACGCAGACTCCAGGTGTTTCCCCAGACTTTCGTGTCCCGAACAGGCCCGTAGGGACCTGCCCCTCGACCAGGCGATCCGATGAAACGTCGATGGCATAGGCTGCACTCCCACGACGCGGGTCTGAACATGTGTTTCATGCCCGTACTCCCGTGTGTCAGGGATACTCTCGGCGGCTTGGGTAGGGTCGCCAGGAGGTGAGCCACCGCATTGGATCCACGTCACAGCCATGCCACCTGGTACGGCCTGCTGGGCCCGGTCGAGGTGCTGCGCGGCGATACCGCACTGGACTTGGGACCCCGGCAGCGCAGGGTGTTGCTCACCCGCCTGCTGATCGAGGACGGTCGGCCGGTCTCCACGGGGGAGCTCTGCCGGGACCTGTGGCAGGGCTCCCAGCCGGCCGGGGCAGTCGCCTCCGTACGCGCGCACGTCAGCAGGCTGCGCTCGGTGCTCGACCCCGTACGGCACGGCCGGTCCAGGCTGCTGGTCAACGGGCCCGGGGGCTACGCCCTGAGGGTGCCCCGCGAGGCACGGGACACCACCCGCTTCGAGGAATCCGTGGCCCAGGCCCGGGAGTTCATGAGGCGCGGTCAACTGCAGGCCGCCCGCGAGGAGTTGCGCGGCGCGCTCGGTCTGTGGCGCGGCGAGGCCTTCGGCGACGCCGCCGACCATGCCTTCGCGATACGCGAGAAGGCCCGGCTCAACGCCGCCCGCCAGGACGCCGAGGAGCTGTGGGCCACCATCCTCATCAAACAGGGCGACCTGGAGCGCGCGATCGGCGCCGCCGAGAGCCTCACCCTCAACGCCCCGCTCCGCGAGGCGTCATGGGCGCTGCTGATGCGCGCGCTGTACGGGGCGGGAAGGTCGGTCGAGGCGGTGCGGCAGTACGAGCGGTTCCGCACGATGCTGGCCACGGAACTCGGCCTCCACCCCGGCCCCGGGATACGCGATCTGCACACCGCCATCCTGCGGCATGACACCGAGGTTCTCGGCGATCCCCGCCCGTCCCGCTCCGCGGTGGTCCTGTCCGACGGACCGGATCCCACCACCGTGCCCTTGGTGGGCCGGGGCGAGGAGACCGGGCGGCTCACCGCGCTGCTGCGCGCCGCGGCCGCGGGCCGCACCCAGTGGGCCGTGGTCTCCGGAGAGCCGGGGTCCGGCAAGAGCCGGCTGCTGGACGAGGTGGCCTCCCGGGCCGCGGCCGCGGACTTCACCGTCGCACGGGCCAGTGGCGGCCAGGCGCTCAGCGAAAGCCACGGCATCTCCCTGGTCTGCCCCGCGACCCAACTGCTCGACGCGCTGCGCCCGGAGGGGGCCGACACCCGCCCGGACGGCACCGGGGACACGGAGCGGCTCGCCGCGCTCGTACGGGAACTGCATCGCGGACCCACCCTGTGCGTCATCGACGACCTCGACTGGGCCTCGCCGGACTTCCACACCCTGCTGCGCCAACTCGCCGCCCTTGTGCGGGAGGCACCCGTGGCCGTGGTCTGCGCTCTGCGGAAGGCCGACGATCCCGCGGCCAGCGGGCTGCTCGCCGATCTGGCCCGCTACGGCGCCACCCGGCTGCAGCTGGATCCGCTGTCCATCGCCGATGTGGCCGAGTTGCTCACCGCCCGCGGCGAGAGCGCCTCGCCGCAGGAGGCGGCGGCGCTGCACCGGCGGAGCGAGGGCAATCCCTTCACCCTCGGCGAGCTGTTGAAGCTGCCGCCGGACCGGCGCGTGGGGCCCGCGGCGCGGGTCCCGGCCGCGGTGAGCAGCGTCGTCCACGCACGGCTGGCCGAGCTGACCGCGCCGGCCAGGACGATGCTCACCTACGCCGCCGCCGACGGGACGCAGTTGGACATCGGGTTGCTCGCCGAGGTGCAGGACATGCCACGGGAGCGGCTGCTGCCGCTCATCGACGCCGCCGTCACCGCCCGCGTTCTGGTCTGGGACGCGGACCCCGACGAGCACGGTTCGGGGCGCTACCGCTTCCCCGAGCTGCCGCGCGAGATCGTACTGGGCACCCTCACCCCGTCCTCCAGACAGCTGCTGCACGCGTCCCTCGCCCGCGCTCTGGCCAACCGTCCGGGCGCCGATCCGGAACGGATCGCCGGGCAGCTGCGCGCGGCGGGCCCGATGGCGCCGGAGGCGTTCGGCCCCGTAGGTCATCCCGCACCCGAGCAAGGGCTCTGACGACCTGTCCCCCACCCCGTCAACACCCCCACCGCCGTTGGACTCGAGGTCCTTCGGCCAGGAGGAGAAGTCCATGACCGATCAGCACCGGGCCGGTGGCGCCGAGACGCCGAACGGCCGGTCGGCCGCGGGATTCGCATCGCGCGCGCCGGAATCGACCCCGGCGCGCGGTTCCTCGCCCGCCTCCGACGAGGGGGCCTCCACCTCGCCCGACGCGGCGAGCATCGAGGAACACCTCACCGGCAAGAAGACATCCGCCACCAGCTCCAGTGCGTCGACGCCCGCCCGGGCGACGACGGGCAAGGACGACGGAGAGGAGTCCACAAGCGGTTCCGCGGCCGGTGAGAAGCCGGCCACCGGTAAGCAGACGGCCACCCGCGGCGGCCCGGCCACCGGGCCCACCGCGGAGCCGGAGTCCGAAGCGCCGGACACCGCCGCGCCCGAAACCGCCGGCACCAGCGGGAAGCCGAAGGCATCGAAGGCGCGCGGCGGACACGACGAGGCAGCCGCCCCCGCTGGGGAGTCGGCGACCGGTACCCCGTCCGAGAGCGGTACCCGTGCCGGGACGTCCGGCCGCGGCAGGAGCGCGATCGCCACCGTGTCCGGCGACGGACGGTCCGGCGGGGCCGCGACGGCGACGGCCGCCGCCGCGGGCTCCGGCGGGGACTCCCCCGACACGGACGCCGGCTTCCCCGGCCGTCCCAAGAAGCCCCTGCTCGCCGGTGCCGCCATGGCGGGGGCCATCCTCATCGCCGTGCCGCTGCTCATCATGGCGACCGGCAAGGACGATGACGACAGCAAGGAGGTGGCCTCGTCCAGCTCCGCCGACACCGTTCTGGACGACGACGGGTCGAAGTCGGGGGCCTTCGTGGCTGAGTCGCCGTCCCCCAAGAAGTCGAAGGCGAAGAAGGACAAGAAGTCGAAGTCCTCCCCCTCCGCCTCTCCGGCGAAGGAGAAGGAGAAGGCCGCGGCCCCGCCGCCGCCGCCGCCCAACCCCTCGGCGTCCGCGAAGGCCAAGGAGAAGGCACGCCCGGCCGTGGGCAAGAAGCCGGCCGGCAATCTGCCGGCCGTCCTGACGCGGGTGCTGATCAAGAACAACACGAACGGCACCTGCGTCGACATCCCCGGCAACACCAGCGGCTCTCCCGACGGCCCGGCCGCCCAGTCGTGGTGCAACAGCAGTGCGGACGACAATCAGCTGTGGAACGTGGAGAAGAAGTACAACAGCGCCGGTCCCGGCGGAGCACCCCTGTTCCAGATCCGCAATGTCATGGACAGCATGTGCCTGGACCTGCCCGGTTACGGGGCCGCCGGGAACGCCCAGAAGGTCACCGAGTTCCCGTGCAACGGCACGACCGACGACAACCAGCTGTGGTGGCTGGACAAGCAGGCGGACGGCCGCTTCTGGATCCGCAACTTCGCCAGCAACAACCAGTGCCTCGACTCGTACAAGATGGATGAGTCGCTCGACCTGATCATCTGGCCGTGCGCACCGGAGAATCTCAACAACCACGAGTGGTACTTCACCCGCCACTGAGCCGTCCGGCTCGTCCACGTGTGGCCCCGGCGGTCTCCGCCGGGGCCACACGTGTCAGACCTCGCCCGCCTCTCCGGGCTCGGCCGGCTTCCGTTCCGTCCCGGTCCCCGGCTCCGTCTCCGGCTCCGGGCCGTCGTCCGCTGTTGCCGTCCGCTGATCGCCCGTCGGGAAATCGGGCCAGTCCTCGAGCGCCGCGATGTCCGGCAGATCCGTGATGGCTTCCGGCCGATCGTCGGCCCTGCCCTGCTCAGGCCACTCGTCCCCGCCCTCCGCCTCGTGCCGTTCCAGGTCGGCCTTGCTCTCCCGCAGCGCGCTCACCGTGACGAGTTGCCCCACCGGGGCGGAGGAGCTGAGGAACAGCACCTCTTTCCCCTCCGGCAGCCTCTCCAGCAGATCGGGCACCAACATCACCTCATGCGGGGGCAGTTTGTCCTCCTCCAGCTCCGGTGATGCCGAGAAGACGGGCACGGCCTCTGTACCGTCCGGTGCGTCGGTCACCGCCAGGGCGCCGTTCTCGTCGAGGCACACGGCCACCTCGGCGTCGGCGAGCATCAGGGCGAACAGCTCCTCCGAGGCGTATCCGGTGGCGACCAGCTGCACGGCGGCGTCCACGGGGCTGACCGGCGGGGCCCAGCCGTACGCGTCGGGTGAGGGACGGTACTCGGTGTTCTTCTCCCACTCGACGATCTCGCCGCTCTCGTTGCTGCGCCAGCGCCCGAGGCTCGCCCAGGAGGGCGGGGCCTCGCCCTCCTCACCGTTCCAGTGCCGGTCGATGATGGACAGCCAGTGGTTGGGGGCCACCTTGGCGGCCCTGACGTAGTCCTCGGGCGGCTCCCGGAAGCCCTCCTGGCCCTTGAGTACCGCGCCAGGACCGCCCTGGGTCCCGGATGCGCCCGAGTCCGCGCCGGCGGGACCGCCCGCGGGGTCCGCCTCCGCGGTGTTCTCGCGCTCGTCGTCTGGTGTTCCGGAAGAACTCGTCATGGGAGGAAACTCCGTCGATGTGCGGGGTGTGCGTTACATGCGGTGGGCGGAATTCCGCGGATCAGCTGGTGGAGTCCAGGCCGAGGGCCGTTTCTCCGGCGGCCTTCCCGTCGGCGGTCTGGTCCTCGGCAGGGGCCGTGGCGGGCGTGGCGGGCGCATGTGAGCCGCCGACTGTCGAGGGGCGCACGGGGGCCGGGGGCTCGGGCTCCTCCCCCTCCCAGGCCCCGTTCTCCGCCCGCGCCGTCTCCTCGACCGCCTGCCGCAGTGCGTCGGTTTCCACGGTCATGCTCACCGGTCCCGAGGGGTTGAGGTAGAGCACATGTCCTTCCGGTATCCGGTCCGCGACCTCGATCACCGGCATCAGCTCGTATCCGAAGCGACCGGCCGCGTGCAGATACGTGGGGGAGGTGAAGACGGGGACCACCGACGCACCGTCGGGCGAGGTGGCCGACAACGGGCCGCCACCGGGCCCGAGCAGCACCGCCACCTCCGCGCCGACCAGCAACCGCGGTACGGCCTCACCCGGGCCGTAACCGGTGGCCGCGAGCTGGACCGCCTCGTCCACCGCGTCGGTCGGCGCGGGCCAGCCGAGCGCCTGCGGCGAGGGGCGGTACTCCTCGTTGGCGCGCCACTCCTCGATCTCCCCGTCCAGGCCGGACCTCCACTGGCCCACCACCGCCCAGTTCGGCGGCTCGCCCTCCCCCGACCACGCGGGGTCGACCATGCCCAGCCAGTGGTCGGGTGCGAGCCGGGCTGCCTCCTTGATCTCCTCGGGGACCGGCGGCGCGGCGTCGGCGGCGGCCCCGGCCTCGGCGGTGGAGGTCCCGGCGGCGGTGTTGTCGTTCATGAGCTCCTCATGGGGATGTTAGGCGCGGGCATTCAGGATCTGACGGAGCTTCTCGTCCAGAGAGCCGGTCGGCTCCAGACCCCGGGCGCGGAACCAGTCGTCGATCAGGCGCTCCAGCAGTTCGGGGGTGGGGGAGCCGCCGTCGGCGTCGAGTACGGCGTCGGGCCCCAGCGCCACCAGGAGGTCCTGGACGTCCTCCAGGGTGTCACGGTGGGCCGCGAGCCACGCCGCCACCTCCGGGTCGGCCTGCTCGTCCGAGGCACCGTCCGGCCCGATGCCGGTCGGCCAGGCCGTGGCCTCCAGGGCGTGCTCGTCCGGGAACTTGCCGTCCGTGGCCACGTATGTGCGCAGCTCCGCCTCGGTCAGCGGGGCGATGCGCCAGTAGCGGCCCCAGTTGTCGATGTAGTCGAGGTCCGGCGACTCCGGGGTGCCGTCCTCCCGCAGCTGGTCGAGGACAAGCTGCGACCCCCGCATGATCTCGTGCAGGGAGTGGTGGCCGACCGGCAGCATCTCGGCCATCAGCGTGAGCCGTAGCAGCCCCAGGTCGATGTCCAGACCCCATCGGTCCCGCATCGCCACGGCCTGCCGCATCTGCCGGTAGGCCGTGCCGGATATGCTCGCCCGCGCCAAGCCGCCCTTCTCCTCGGCGGTGCTCTGAGGAGGGCTGCCCATGGCGATGTCCCAGCGGCTCATGCCGGGGATCCACGCAATGCCCTCGTCCGGCATCATCGCGCGCTCGGCGTCGCTGAGCGGGGGCCGGACCTCATCCCGACGCACCGGTGCCCGAAGCGTCCGCTCCATCTCGGCCAGCCGGGCGCGTTGTTCGGACGGCAGGACGTCCGACCGCTCCTGCAGTTCCTTGAATGCCGTCATCGCCGCCGAGGGCAGCCGGTGGACGTATTCGTCTCCGATCTGCGACGCGGAGGGCAGGGGGGTGCCGAGCAGGTCGGAGGTCGTCTCCTGGGCGACATACAGCATGCCCAGCCGTTCCCGCAGGTTGCCGGACTCGACCACCGCCTCGAGCCGGTCCCGGTCGGTGCCCACCACGCCGTCGATCGTGGGGTCGTCCGAGCCGAGTTCGCGCCAGCGGCCTGCCGCCACGGCCCGGTCCCACAGCTCGCGGACCATCACGCCGAGCTGCGCGTTGGCCGCCTCGTGGTCGCCGAGGTACAGGCCGAGCCTCCGCTCGAAGCGCTCGGCCTCCTCGAGGTAACGGATGCGGGCCCGGATCCAGTCCGGTGCCCGCCGCGAGCCGTCCCGGGCCTGGGTCGAGGTCATGTCCCGCAACCGATGGCGCACGGAGTCGGGCGCGGCGGACACGGCCTGCGCCACCCGGCGCAGCCGCGCCGTGTCCTGGTCCGGGTCCTGGTCCTGGTCCTGGTCCTGGTCCTGGTCGGCGGTGTTCCCCACGTCGCCCGGCCCGTCCGGAAGTCCGGCGAGGTAGCGGTCGCCGTCGCGGACGAGAAGGGCGGGCGGTGCGTCCGCGGCGGTGTCGTCGTCCGAGGTGCCGCCGTGGAACGTCACCTGCCCGTCCGGGCCCACCATGGCCAGCTCGACGCCGAGCGCGCGGGTGGCCATCGCCGGAACCACGTCCGCCAGCGCTCCCGGGCCGTTCTCACCTCCGTACGAGGGGTCCCGCAGCAGCAGCCGGAAACGCTTGGCCGGGCTCAGGTCGACGCCCGATGCCGGAAGCTGATCGCCGAGGAGGACCCCCTCCGTGCGCTGGGGGGTCTTGATCTCCGCACCGATCTCGTCCAGCAGTTTCAGCGGGATCATCCGGCCCGCGTCCAGCGGAAGCGGCGTCTCCTGCGACAGGTCGTCGTCGGTGACGTTCCGCTCCAGCCACTCGCGGAAGTCGTCGGACGTGTCGATTCCCGCGTCCTGAAGCGCGTCGGGTGCCGCGTACCGGAGGGCGAACAGGAGGGTGTCGGCCAGCCGGTCGCCCTCCCCGGGCGACTCGTGCAGCGCGAAGACGGTGCCGTCGAGTTCGGCGGCGTACGGCCCGGTGCGCCGGTAGGCGCCGCGCGGCGCCGGCTCGCGGGTGCCGAGGGCGGTGTCCTCCCCGGCTGTCTCCGCCTCGTCCGTGTCCTCGTCGTCGCCAAGCTCCACGATCCGCGGCGACGGTTCGTCGTCGGCGTTGCGGTAGGCCGTGGGCGGGTAGGGGGGCATCTCCCGCAGGGTGTAGTCGGCGTATTCCCGCCCGGTCTCGGGGTCGGTGGCGATGCCGCGCGCCTCGATGTGCACGGCGGAGCCCGGTGCGTAGAGCACCTCGTCCTCGTCGATCCACGGGGAGAAGGGGGTGACCAGCCGGCCCGTCGAGTGGGGGACGTGCGCCAGCATCGGGTGCCGGTCCTCCACGTTCTCCTCGTCGTCCCGCATGTACTCCATGGCCGTGAACTGGTATTCGGTGGTGCTGCGGAATCGCGGGATGAACATGGTGTCCGCCGTGATGAGCGGCGAATCGTCCGGGGTGTCCGCCAGGCGGCCCGAGGCCCAGCCGCCCCACCACACCGGTCCGTTCAGGGGCGGCAGTATCTCCAGCGCCTCCACCGCCATGTCGATGTGCGCGGCCAGATCGGCGTACAGCCGGTCGGCGACCTGGTTCACCCGGCGCCGCACCTCCGCGACGGCCGGCCCGTCCGCGTCCGGCCCCAGGTCGACCAGGTCATCGATCGCCTCGCTCAAGTCGAGGTCGTCCTTCAGCAGCTGCGGCAGGTCCGAATCCTCACCGAAGCCGATCTCCCGTGCGTACTTCCACACCAGCCTCCTGATCATCCAGCGGCCGACCGCCTCACCGAAGCGGCTTCCCGCGACATAGGTCTTGAACAGCGTGTGATCGTCGCCGGTGTAGAGGTACAGCGCGGTCAGGTGCCCGGGGGCCAGGGCCCGGACGGCCTCCCGGCCCGCCTCGCCGAACCGCTCCAGCCACCCCTCGGCGACCTCGACCCGGTTGTCCTCGGTGTCCATCCGCCGCCCGGCCATCGCGGCGTCCAGCGCCTTACGGATGTCCTCGGGCACAGAGACGCCGTACGCGGAAACGAAGCGCGCCCGGCTGTTGTACATCTGGTGGTGCGGCAGCGGTACCCCGAGGGAGAAGGCACGCTGGGCCCACCGGTGGAGACGTACTCCGTCCCGGCCGACCACGGTGCGCTCCGCTTCGTCGCCCATGCCGAGCCGGTGCGAGGCGCGCAACACCTCGTGCAGGGAGTGACTGTCGCTCAGGATGGACCAGGCCACCAGCCCGTTACGGAAGGCGAGCAGCTCTGTTCCGCTCGCTCCGATCGCCCGGTAGGCCTGGAGCAGCCACAGAGCCGGGCCCGCCGTCCCTCCGACGTACCGGAACCCGCGCGGGTCGTGTGCCGTACGGTACGCGCCCTGCCGGGGGCCCCGGGGCCGCGGCGCCCGCGGCGACTGGAGCCACCCGGGCAGGGTGTGGAGCAGGGAGGTGGGCCCTTCGACGGCGTACGCCGCGTTGGCGAACACGGACATCAGGCTGACCAGGGGCGGCCGGCTGTCCAGGAACCGGCGTACCGCGTCGGGCCCCCGGAGCCAGGGCTCGGCCCCCGGCCCGTGGAGGAACGCCCGGTCCGCGGCGGCCGGGCCGTGCCGCTGTGCCAGGAACTGGTGCAGCCGGACGACGGCCGTCGCGACGGCTTGAACGGTCCCGAGGTGGGTGGCCAACCCCTCGGCGAGGGTGTACTCGAACCGCGCGCTGAGGTTGCGCCATTCGCGCTGCCCGTAGTACGACGCGAACCGCACCGTTTCGGGCAGCCCGGCGACCCGCCATCCGGGCACGGACCAGGGATTGCGCCCGCCCGCGGGCGGGCCGGGTTCCGTGCCGGCGGACGGTGGGGGCTCCGGGAGGCCGGGGAGCGAGCCGGCTCCGGCACGGCCTCGCGGGGGGATGCGCAGCCATGTCGTCGGGCTGCCGTCAGCGGACTCCAGGAGGTGGATGTCGGCCGTGGCGCCGCCGTCCTCGTCCTGGCCGGGGGTGACCGCCATCCCGCCGGTGTTGAGGTACACGTCCAGGCCGGTGGCGTCCGCGATGCCCCGCGCCCGGTCGACGGCCCGCGCCAGGGTGTCGGCGCCGGGTACGGCGCCGGGGTCACACGCGAGCACCGTGACGCTGGTGAAGCCGGCCGCGGCCAGGTCCCCGCCGAGGAGCCGCCCCACCATCTCGTCGTCGGCGCCGACGGGCATGTCGTCCTGACGGACGAGGGCGTAGCCGCCGTCCTTGCCATGGGATGTCCAGAAGAACGTGCCGGTACGGCCCGTGGCGGGCAGCGGGCGGCGCCGGGCGACCCGTTCGCCGCCGGGGCCACGGCTCCACTCCGTGTAGTGAGTGGCCTCGGGCAGATGGCCGTAGGGACGCTCGCGCAGCGCCCAGTCGCGCCGTGAGAACGACGCCTTGCCGACCGTCCGCCCGTCCGCCCGGATCTCCTGGACCACGATCCCGTCCAGGGACCGGGCGGTCTGGTGCCCCTCCCAGGGCGCGTTCCAGAAGTCGGGCTCCGGGTAGGCCGGGGCCAGGGCTTCGGAGGGCGTCGGCGGGGCGGCGAGCGCCCGGCTGGTGGCGGCGGTCTCGGCGAGCAGGACGTGTTCGTAGCGGCGGCCCGTCTCCGGATCCGTACGGATCGAGCGGCGGAGCACCGTGAAGTCGGCCGGGTCGGGATAGACCACCGGCTCGTCCTCCGGGTCCGCGGCGAAGACCGAGACATCGCGGCCCGAGGAGCGTTCCACCTCGAAGACCACCGGGTGCCCGCCCGCCGGCGGATCGCCGCCGGACCACAGTTTGTCCAGCGCGGTGTCCTCCGTGCGCCGCGCCACGTGGAACGGGGAGGTGGAGACCCCGTCCAGCGACCCGGGCAGTTCGGTGCCGTCGGGGCCGGAGGGGAGGTCGCCGGGCAGCCAGGCCGTCCACCACGCAGGGGCGTTCACCGGAGGCAGCCGGTCGAGCGCCTCGGAGCCGAAGGCGGTGTGCTGGGGCACGTCCGCCTGGATACGGGCGGCCAGTTCGCCGATCCGCTGCCTTATGGCGGGGACCAGCGCGGCCAGCCGCTCGGAGCGGTCGGGAGCGGACTCGGGAATCGCCTTGGCCTGTGCGGCGAGGCCGCGGAAGCCGGGGTCGTTCATCAGCACGACGGGGAAGGCGAGGCGGCCGCTGCGGAGTTCGTCGGTGGCGACGGACTGGGCCGACGCCACCGGGTTGGGCCTGCCCAGAAGTGCGGCGTCCGGACCGCCCAGGAGGTGGAGGGCGGTGATGTGGGCGCGGTCCAGGCCGTCGAGGGGCGAACCGCCGTGGCGCCGCTGCCAGTCGAGCAGCGCCTCCTCGCGTCCCAGCAGCCCTTCGGGGTCGAACTCCCCGGAGAGCAGCCGCTCACCGCGTCGTACGGCGTGGATGAGACCGTCGGGCGCCGTGCCGGCTCCGGTGGCCTCCGCGGGAAGCCGGCCGACTCCGGTGCCGTACAGGCGCCGGTGCGGCAACCGCAGGTTGTCGGCGAGCTCTTCGGCGCCGGGGCGGGAACGAGGGGTCAGGGCATCGTCGGCCCATTGGTGGAGGTGGGCCGCGTCACCGAGGGCCGCGGCACGCTCGGTGGTGTCCCCGAGGCCGAGAGTGTGGGAGGCGAGAAGGACCTCGATCAGGGAGTGGCGGCCCATGGACAGCTGCCAGCCGATGACGGCCTCCCGGAAGGCCATGACATCTTCCCGTCGCACGCCGGACAGCCGCGAGTACCGCGACAGCGCGTCGCGGGCGACGTCGGCGGGGCCATGGCCCACGGGGAAGCCCCGGTCGCGGTGGAACTCCCGGTACCAGTTGCCCTCGCGGTCCAGCGGCGCCGGGGCCTTGAACCAGACGGCGAGCCCCGTACCCCTCGCGTAGGCGTCCATCAGCTCCGGCAGCCCGGCGCCGCCGTCGGGGTCCAGCAGCCGCCGCAGGGCGGCGTCGAGGTCCACGCCTGCGTCTTCGTCGGAGGTGGGGAAGAACATCGACGCGGCCTCCGCCTCGCCGAACCGGCCGATGACAAACCGGTGGGCGGCCCGCACCGCCGCGCGGGCGGCGGCGATGACCCGCGGATCCCCGGCCAGGGCGCGGCCCAGCGCCCGCTCCCAGTCGCGGGCGGCCTCCGCCCAGAGCGGGTCGGCGTACACCGCGGCGAAACGGTCGGCGTGCCGAGACGGATCGCGCGGCGCCTCGTCCTCGGTGCCGTCCTCGGCGCGCGGGGTGCGGATCAGCCACCGGGGGGCGGGCTGCCCCGGATCGTGTTCGAGTTCCAGTCCGTGGCGCGGGTTCGCGCGCTCGCCCCGGTCGTAGGTGTCGCTGGGAGCCGTGGAGCCGACGACATCGTGCCCCGAGCGGTCGGCCATCCGCTGGGCCAGCGGCCCGGCCCCGGCGGGCGAGCCGAAGACGACGAGCGCGGCGTTCTCCCCGGCGGCGGAGTCGCGCAGCAGCTCTCGCAGGAAGTTGCCGACCTGTCCGGCGGTGGCGAGCTTGGATCCGTAGCGGGAGCCCACCTGGACCAGCCGCCCGTCGCTGGGCGCGGCGAAGAACAGGGAGCCTCGGCTCCAGGGCACGGGGAAGCGGTCGTCCTCCCACTCCTCGGCCTCGGTGTCGTAGTACTTGAAGTAGGTGAGGACGGGCAGGTTGGCGATCGCGTGGTGACGCTCCGACCACTCCTGCGCCGTGTAGCTGGTGACGCCGGACCAGGTGCCGTCGGGAGCGATGACGGGACGGGTGAGGATCTCCCGGTCCCACGGCTCGGGCGCGGGCAGGGACGACGCCGGCACCTCACGAAGGATCACGTGCACGTGGCTACGGCCCAGCGAGGCGTCGTAGCGGACCTCGCGGGACACCTCCTCGAACCGGGTCTCCTCCGGGAACATCGCCTGTCGCGCCTCAGGCGTCCGGCTGAACGGCGCGATGTCCCGCGCGGAGGACCGGCGCACCTCGTACAGGACCGGGTGGCTCTCCCCCTGCGGCGGGCGGCCCGACACCATGCGCAGCCCGACGCTCCGCGAGGCCGAGGCGAAGTGGAAGGGGGGCTTGGTGAGGGCGACTCCCGCCATGCCCGTCCCCTGGGCCTCCTCCAGGGTCCCGGGTTCCCAGGCGGACCAGTACACCGGCGCGTCCACCGTCGGCAGCAGGTGCAGGGCTTCGCGCGCCATGCGCCGCAGCACGGCCAGCTCCCCGCGCATCCCGGCCGCCAGCTCGACGGCGCGCGCCGCGGCCCGCTGACCGATCCGGGCCAGTGCGGCAGCCCGGTTCGGGACCAGCGGCGGCACACTCCTGGCCTGCCGCACCAGGGCCCGCAAGCGCGGGTCGCGCAGCAGCGTCAGCGGGAACGCCTGCTCCGGAGCACCGTGGGCGACGCGCTGATGGACCATCGTGCCCACGGCCTGGCGCAGCCGGTCCAGTGACTCGGGGCCCGCGGTGAACCGTGGGTCGGTCAGCGCGCCGTCGGGGCCGCTGATCAGATAGAGCGCGGGGACGTGCGCCGCGGTGACATTGCGCAGCAGCGCCTGGCTCTCATGCCGCAGCAGCCAGGCGCGCAGCGCCTGGCGCCGCTCCCGGGCCGCCTCGCCCGTGGGCCACGGCAGCGTCCGCAGGTCCTCAGGCCTCCAGGTGCTCCCCTCCAGACCGGCGAGCTCGGTGATGGCGGCGGGCTCGGCCGCGTTGCCGGTGATCCAGGGCGCGAGCCAGGCGGTGCGCTGCTGGTACATCCGCTGGTGGGGCAGGCGCAGCCGCTCGCGCAGGGTGCTGTCGTCGGCGAGCTCCTGGCGCAGTTCGGGCTCGGAGTCGAGGCGCTTCCGGGGTGCGAAGACGGCGTCGGCCCAGGCGTACAGCCGGGCCGCCTCGACGTCCCCCGGCGCGGGCTCGGCCTCGTCGCGCACCCCGGCCGACTGGGCGGCCTCCAGCATCTCGGCCAGCGAGTGCTCGCCGTACATCAGACGGGCCGCCAGCAGGGCGTTGCGCAGCCCCAGCAGCAGGGCGGGGTCGGTGCCCGGCAGGTTCCGGAACGCGTGGAGCAGCCATTGCGTCCCTTCCGCGTAGCCGTCGCCGACTCCGTGGCCCAGCCGGTCGTGCCGGTCCTTGTACCAGTGGTCCGAGCGCTTGTGCGGGTGCGCGTCCTTGACCATGGTGAGCTGGTTTTGGACGTTCAGCTCGGGGCGGGTCCTCCACAGCCGGTTGAGCGAGTAACTCCCTTCGTCCGAGGGCGCGTACCCGGCGTCGACGAGCGCGAGCACGAGCGTGCGCACGTTCGTCGCCGCGTCCTCGTCGAGCAGGAGGTCGATCTGCGCCTGCGCGTCGTCCGCCTCGGACATCTCCGGGAAGAAGGCGGACGCCGCCGCGCGGGCGCCGAGGTGGTGCGACAGATAGGTGTAAAGGATGCGGACAGCCGCGCGCGCCGCGTCCAGCACGGCGGGGTCGTGGGCAAGCACCTCGCCCAGGGCCTTTTCGTACTCCCCACTCAGCTTCCACCAGCGCGGATCCGCGTAGAAGGAGCGGAGGATCTGCTCGTCGCCGTCGACCGGGTCGGCCGCGGGCCTCGGCGGCGCCGACCAGTGGCCGCTGCTCTCCTTGACCACGGAGTACGCGTACTTCTGGCGCTCCGACCTATTGACGCGTGTGCGAATGGTCCGGTTTTGGGTGAGGAAGAAGGTACCGGGCGGATAGAGGGCCTCCGACTCGGCGGCGTAGGCGGAGAACATGGCGATCTCTTTGCCCGTGGAGTCGGAAACCTCGAACACCGCACGGTGGGTGTTCGACGGCGTGAGCCTCTTGGACAGTGCGAAGTCCATGGCTTCGCTTTCATCCATGGAGGTGCTGCGGAAGAACGGCACCGAGATGAACGGTCCTTGGTACAAGGGAGAGTTGGTCGCCGGTCGGGCCAGTGACCCGGGCACGCCCCGGTCGCCCCACCAGACGGTACGCCGCACCGGGGGGAGCAGTTCCAGGGCTTCGACGGCCATCTCGATGTGCACCTTCAGCTGGCCGTGGAGCCCATCGGTGATCGCGTCGAGCCTACGGCGCAGCCGCGACACCTCGGGGCTGGGTTCCAGATCGGACAGGTCCAGCAACCCCTGCATCACCTCCCCGAAACCCGGCTGGGTCCGCAGTGTCAAGGGAACAAAGTTCTCCCATTCCCCCGCGTTATAGACACCGCGCCTGACCAGCGTCCAGGCGACGGAGCGCAGCAGCCACCGGCTCGCGTGCCGTCCGAACCGCTCACCGTTCAGGAGCGCTTTCATGAGCCGGTAGTCGGACATGCTGTAGATGTACAGGGCGGTGATATGGCTCGGGGCCATCCTCCGCAGCGCGGCCCGGCCCTCCTCGCCGTACCGTGCCAGCCACTCTCGTGCCACGTTCATGCGTTCCTCGTCGGGGAACGTCGAAGGGCCGGGGGAGAGAAGGGCGTCGACCATCGCCAGCAGGTCATCCGGGACGGCGAGTGTACCGATCGCCTCGCGGGGATAGCGCACGCCTTCGCTGTACAGCGCCACGTGGGGTGCGCGCAGACGATTGATGAGAGCGATGCCCTGGGGGTTCTGCGGGATGAGCTGCCAGGGGACGAGGTGGTCCCTGACCCAACCGTGCGTACGGGCGGCGTCCCGGGCCGTCGCGAGGCGCTCCTCCGCCCCGCCCATACCGATCAGGTGCGAGGATCGCAGGACCTCGTGGAGGGACTGTAGACCCGCCGGGACCGTCCAGGCGATCAGCGCCGCGCGGAAGGTGCTCAGCTCGGCAGGGGTGGCTCCGAGCTCATGGGCGCCCTGAAGCAGCCACAGCGCGGGCCCGTTCACACCTCCCACCTGTCGGAAGCCTCGGGCGTCGTGCCGCTGCCAACTCGCCTGGTCCGCGGGGTTCAGCGTCGGCACGGGCTGTCCGGCGTAACGAATCCTGCCGGGCAGGGCGCGGCTGATGGTCGCGGGGCTGCCGGCGTTGGCGAAGACCGCGTTGGCGTACGCCGACATCAGCTGGGACAGGGTGGCCGTGGCGCCCGGTCCCAGGAGCTGGGCGAGGGGGCCGCCCGGTGCCGCCCACATCGGGTCGTGCGGCGGGAAGAGCGCCTGGGTGGCCGCCGCCTCCCCGTACCGCTGGGCGAGGAACTGGTACGCGCGGCCGAGTATCTGGCGCACCGTGGTGACCATATCCGGGTGCGTGGCCAGGAGCTGGGCCAGCGCGAACTCGAAGTCGAGGCTTTTCTGGCGCCAGTTGGCGTTCCCGTAGTACCCGGTGAAACGAGGAGTGTCAGGCGCGCCGGTGACCCGCCAGGACGGGATCTGCATGAGCGAGTCGAGGTCGCCGTCGAACTCGTTGCCGGACTCGGATGCCTCGTCGGACTCGGATGCCTCGCCGGAGTGGGAATCGAGGTCCATGTCGCTGTCGGCGTTGATCAGTCCGGAGGCCGGGTAGTCGGCCGCGATCGGACGTCCGGTGTCCGAGGCCGGTGCGTCGGTGGCCGGCCGACCGGCCGGATACGCCGTCACCCACCCCGTGGCCCGCCCCTCGGCATCCTCCAGCGCGTGGATCAGCGCCGTACCACCATCGCGCCCGCCGGTCACCGCGGCACGGCCCACCTCCAGATGAACCGGCAGGCCCACCGCGTCCGCCAACCGCTGCGCCCGCGCCCTGGCCTCCTCCACGCTCCCGGGCACATCGCCGGGACCACACGCCAGCATCGTCACGCTACGGAAGCCACGGCCCCGCACACTCTCCAGCAACCGCCCCGCGTACGACCCGTCATCCCGCCGGACGCCGCCACCCTCCTCGGCGAGGGCCAGCCCCTCGGCCCCACCATGCGACGCGAAGAAGAACGTCCCCCCGGCAGCCCCGCCACCCGGCAACGCCCGGTGCGTCGCCACCGGACGCCCCTCCGCGTCACGCTCCCACGACACAAAACCCGTCGCGCCGTCCAACCGCGCGTACGCATCCCGGCGTACCGCCCAGTCCGCGTCATCGAACGACGCCACACCGATGACCCGGCCGTCCGCCCCACGAATCTCCCGCAGCACAGGCGTGCCGGCGTCCGTGTCACCGTCCGCGTCGGAGTCCATGTCGGAGTCCATGTCGGAGTCCATGTCGATGTCGGACATCTCGGCGTCGGAGGAACCGAGGTCGAAGAGGTCGTCCGCGACGGCACCGCCTTCGCTCGACACCTCGGGAAGGGGGTGGACCCGTGAGGCCGCGGAGCGGCCGTCCGGCAGCGGAGTGGCCTCCTCGACCGTCTGGCTCTCGTACGAGCGGCCCGTCCTGTCCCTGTCGACCCGCCGTCGACTGATGATGTCGAACCTCATGCCCGGCGGATACAGCGCCTCGTGCTCCATCGGATACGCGAAGAAGGGGGCGCCTTCCCGAGCCGTGGAGTTCCTGACCTCGACCATCTTGCGGTGCGAATGCTCGGGAACCGACCTGTTGTCCAGTGCGAAGTCCCGTGCCGCCTCGACCCGAAGCGAGGTGCTGCGGAAGTACGGCACCTCGATCGTCTCGGCGCCGTAGACCGGGCCGCTCACCGAGGGCCGGTCCAACGGCCCCGGCGCCCCCCGGTCGCCCCACCAGACGTTCCGCCCGACCGGCGGCAGGATCTCCAGCGCCTCGATCGCCATGTCCACGTGCAGCTTCAGCTCGTCGTAGAGCCGGGCGGCGATGGCGTCCAGCCGGCGCCGGGGACGGGACAGCTCCGGGCTCGGTGTCTCCAGGTCCGCCAGCTCACTCAGCTCGTCGAACACCTCCAGCAAAGAAGGATGACTGAGCAGTACGAGCGGAAGCTCGTCGGCATCTTCCATCAGTACCGCGTCGCGCACCAGCCTCCATGTGGTGAAGCGCACCAGGTGACGGCCCATGCCCGGGCCGAACCGCTCACCGTTGAGCAGCGCCTTCATCAGCCGGTAGTCGGGACCGCTGTAGAGGTACAGGGCCGTGATGTGGGCGGGGGCGAGCCGCTTGAGCGCCTCGATGCCGCGGCTTCCGTAACGGTCCAGCCACTTGGACATGGCTGCGAGCCTCTCGGTGGTCGCGGGCGGCAGTGTGCCGGCGAGCGCGGCATCGACCATGGTGACCAGGGCATCAGGCACATCCACCGTATTGGTGAGCACCGCCGGGAACGTCATACGGCCCTCGTACACGGCCTGGTGCGGCGGAATCAGAGCGGAGAGCCGGCGGTCGGCGGGGGCGAGCCGGAGCAGTCCGCCCTCCGCGATGTGGTCCCGCGCCCAGTTGTGCAGACCGGCGCCGTCGCGGCCCGTGGCGGCCCGCTCGTCCGGGTCGCCCATGCCGATCAGGTGGGAGGCGCGCAGGATCTCGTGCAGCGATTGCAGATCGGCCGGAATCATCCAGGCGGTCAAAGCGGTGCGGAACACCGGCAGAGTGGACGGCGGCAGGCCGAGCGCGGCGAACATCCGCAGCAGTCGCAGCGCGGGGCCGCGCTCGCCACCCACCCGGCGGAAACCACGGCTGTCGTGCACGGCGCGGTAGGCGCTGTCCGCCGGGTGGAGCCGGGATCCGCGGCCGAGCGCGGCCAGCGCCCGCTCGACCTGGGAGGGCATCCCCGGACCGGCGTACGCGGCGTGGAGGAGAGCCCTCATCAGCCCGTCCAGCGCCTCCGGCCCCGGGGGCGCGCCGAGCAGCCGTTCCAACTCGGCAGCCGGGTCCTCCGGCATCGCGTCCGGGGCGAAGAAGGCGCGCAGCGCCCGCTCTTCTCCGTTGCTCCCGGCGAGCTTCTCGAACACGCCGCGCACCGCCAGCCCGACCACCTCGGCGAGTTCGGGGTTGTCGCTCAGCGCCTCGGCGAGGGTGTCCTCCCAGTCGGCGCTGCGCTGCCGCCACTCACGGTCCCGGTAGAAGCCCGTGAACCGCGCCGTGCCCGGGGCGCCGGCCGGCTGCCAGGCAGACACCGCCCAGGCCGCTCCCCCAGCGGCGTCGATGCGCTCGATTTCCTCCGGGGTGGCGTCCCGCACGCTGCCCGTGACGTTGAACTGTTCGCGGGCCGGATAGCCGACCGTGACGCGATTCCCGGTTCCCACGCCCGGGGCCGGCACCTCGGGGCCCGACCAGCCGTCCGGATACTCCGTCACCCACCCCGTGGCCCGCCCCTCGGCGTCCTCCAGCAGATGCGGCAGCCCTTCGGACACCGCGGCGCGGCCCCCGCCCAGATGAACCGGCAGCCCCGCCTGGTTCGCCATCCGCTTGGCCCGTGCCCTGGCCTCCGTCTCGCTCCCCGCCACATCGCCGGGACCACACGCGAGCACTGTCACGCTGCGGAACCCACGGCCCCGCGCCGACCGCAGCAACCGCCCCGCGTACGAACCGTCATCACGCCGGACACCGCCATCCTGGGTGACCAGCGCCAGCCCCTCGGGCCCACCGTGCGACGCGAAGAAGAACGTCCCCCCGGCCCTGCCGCCACCCGGCAACGCCTGGTAGGTCGCCACCGGTCGGCCCTGGCCGTCACGCTCCCACGACACGAACCCCGTCGCACGGCCCAACCGGGTGTGCTCCTCCCGGCGCACCGCCCAGTCCGCGTCGTCGAACGACGCCACGCCGATGAGCTCGCCGTCCTCCCCCTGAATCGGTCGCAACACCGGCGCGGGTTGCTGCCGGCCCTCGGCGGTGCCGGCCGTCGGTCCGACACGGAACAGGTCGTGCGGCAGGTCGAGTTGAAGAAGCGGTGGAGCGGAGCCGTCGGACGCGTGGTCCCCGGGCGGCGTGGCCTCCTGGACGGTCATGGACTCGTGCGGGATCGTCCGCTCGTCGCCGGGAACGACGCCCCGGCGGGTGAGATGGAAGAACGCACCCGGCGGATACGTGGCCTCCGCCTCCGACAGGGAGGCCACGAAGGGAGTGATCACCCGCGCCGTCGAGTTCGGAACACGCACCAGAGCGGGGTGCGAACCCTGGGGCGGGCGCTTGCTCCACGTCATGAACTCATGTGCCCGCGCGCGTACCAGCGATGTGCTGCGGGGGAACGGCATCGTGATCGTGTCCCGGCCGTACACCGGCCCGTCCACCGGCGGCCCGCCCAGCGGACCCGGCACCCCGCGGTCGCCCCACCAGACGTCACGCCCCACGGGCGGAAGGATCTCCAGCCCCTCGATCATCATGTCGACGTGCAGCGGCAGCTGGTCGTACAGCCAGTCGGCCATCGCGTCCGAGCGCTCCCGCAGCTCGGCCACCTCGGAGCCCGGCTCATCCAGGTCCGATTCGGCCCGCATGTCGTCGAAGAGCTCATCGAGGTCGGGATGGTTGCGGAGCATCATCGGCAGAAAGGCGGGCGCGTCCATCTCCACCGCTTGCCGGGTCAACGACCAGACGCTGGAGCGCAGCAGACGACGGCCCATCCCCGAGCCGAGACGCTCACCGTTGAGGTACGCCTTCACCAGCCGGTAGTCAGGCCCGCTGTACAGGTGTATGGCCGTCAGGTGGGCCGGTGCCAGGCGCGCCAGAGCCTGCATGCCCGCGTCACCGTACTCGCGGAGCCAGTCGTGGAGTGCCCGCTCCCTTCGGGTGCCGGACGGCAGATTCCCGGTGAGCGCGGCGCCGGTCAGCCTCACGAGATCGCCCGGGAGATCCAGCTCACTGGGGGTGATGTCCGCGCTGTACGTCATCCGCTCGCCGTACAGCCGGCGATGCGGCGGGATCAGATGACCGTGAGGATCGAACCTGTGGAAACCTGCGCTCCGTGCCGAGTCCGCCACCCAGTTGTGGAGCCCGGCGCCGTCGCGCAGCACGGCGCCGCGTTCTTCGGCGTTCCCCAGGCCGAGCAGGTGGGAGGCACGCAGGATCTCGTGCAGCGACTGCACATCGGCCGGGATCAACCAGCCGATGAGCGCGCCGCGGAACGCGAGCAGTTGGGCAGGGGACGCACCGAGCGCGGCAAAGGTCTGCAACAGCCGCAGCGCGGGACCACCCTCACCGCCCACCCGGCGCAAACCACGGCTGTCGTGCACCTCACGGTACGCACTGCCCGGGGCGTACCGCGCCCGGCGGCCCACCGGACGGGACAACGCCTCGGCGAGTTCGCGCGGCAGCCCCGGACCGGCGTACGACGCGTGGGTGAGCGCGGCCATCAGCTCATCCAGCGCGAGCGGCCCCGGCGGCAGCGTGCGCAGCCGCTCCAGCGCCGCCGCGGGGTTCGCCGACGCCGCGGCCGACGGGAAGAAGGCGCGCTGCGCCGCGGCCTCGCCGTGGCGCGCGGCGAGCTCGTGGTACATGCGGAACACGGCATCACGAGCGATCTCGGTGAACGCGCCGATCTGGCCCATGTACCCCGCGAAGACGAACTCCATGGCCACGCTGCGACGACGCCACTCACGGTCCCGGTACAGCCGCGCGAACCGCACCCTGCCCGGCGATCCGGCCGGCCTCCAGGACGACACCGACCAGCCCGGACCGTCGTCGGAGGCAGCGCTCTGCGGGTCGGCCGCGGACACGGGTGTGGCGTTGACCTGGGCGGGAGCCGGGTACGTGGCGGTGGTCCCGGGAGTGCCGGTGTCCGGGGCCGGGGCCGAAGCCGCTGCCGGAACCGGCCAACCGGCCGGATACGCCGTCACCCACCCCGTGGCCCGCTTTTCGGCATCCTCCAGCAGATGCACCTGCCCACCGCCGGACACCGCGGAACGGCCCACCTCCAGATGAACCGGCAGGCCCGCCGCGTCCGCGAACCGCTGAGCCCGCGCCCTGGCCTCCTCCACGCTCCCGGGCACATCGCCAGGACCACACGCCACCACCGTCACGCTACGGAAGCCACGGCCCCGTACCCACTTGAGCAGCCGCCCCGTATACGACCCGTCGTCCCGCCGGACGCCGCCACCTTCCTCGGCGAGTGCCAGCCCCTCGGCCCCACCATGCGAAGCGAAGAAGAACGTCCCCCCGGCAGCCCCGCCACCCGGCAACGCCCGGTGCGTCGCCACCGGACGCCCCTCAGCGTCACGCTCCCACGACACATAGTCCGTCGCCCGGTCCAAGCGCGCATAGCGATTCCGCCGCACCGCCCAATCCGCGTCGTCGAACGACGCCACACCGATGACCCGGCCGTCCTCCGCACGAATCTCCCGCAGCACCGGCGCGGGCCGCTCCGCCTCCTCAGCGGTGTCGGCCGCCCGGCCGATGTGGAACAGGTCCATCAGCGCGCCGAGTTCACGGACCGATGGAATGGAGCGGTCGGAGGCGTCGCCCATGGGCGCAGTGACCTCCTCGGCGACCATGGCCTCGTACCGCTGCCTGTCGGCGGGCGCTCCGATGACGCTCCGGCGGGTGATGTCGAAGGTCGCACCCGGCGGATACACGGCCTCGGTCTCCGACAGGAAGACCACGAACGGGCTGATCTCCCGCGCCGTCGACCCCGGAACGTGCACCAGACCAGGGTGCGAGCCCTCGGGCGCCCTCTTGCTCCGGGTCATGAACCCATGTGCCTGACCATGGAGCAGCGATGTGCTGCGGAAGAACGGCATCGTGATCGTGTCCCGGCCGTACACCGGGCCGTCCACCGGCGGCTCGTCCAGCGAACCCGGCACGCCGCGGTCGCCCCACCAGACATCGCCGTTCACCGGAGGCAGTATCTCCAGCGCCTCGATCGCCATGTCGATGTGCAGCGGCATCTCGGCGTACAGCCGGTCGGCCATCGCGTTGAGCCGCGTCCGCAGCCGGGACACCTGGGGGCTCGACGCCCCGAGGTCCGGCACGGCCCTCATCTCGTCGAACAGGTCCTCAAGATTGGGCTGCTTCCGCAGCATCATCGGAAGGAAATCGGCTTCGTCGACCGCCGCCGCCCTCCGGGTCACCGACCAGACGCTGAGGCGCACCATGCGACGGCCCATCCCCGAGCCGAGTCGCTCACCGTTGAGGAACGCCTTCATCAGCCGGTAATCGGGGCCGCTGTAGAGGTGCAGGGCCGTCATGTGGGCGGGGGCCAGCCGGTCCAGAGCCTGCCTGCCCCTGGGGCCGTAGTGGCGCAGCCAGCGCTGGAGCACGGCGCTCCTGCGGGTGACGGACGGCAGGAGACCGGCGAGCGCGGAGTCCACCATGGACTCGAGGTCGTCCGGGACGTCCAGCGCGCTCGGAGTGGACCGCCGGTCGTACCTCATCCGCTCGTCGTACAGCGCGCGATGAGGCGGGGTCAGCTGGTCGAAGAGAGCATCGTCGGGGCCGAGGCGCCGGAAACCGGCCCCCTTGGCTGCCTCCGCCGCCCAGTTGTGGAGCCCCGCGGCATCACGCATGGTGACGCTCCGTTCCTCCGCATCACCCATGCCGATCAGGTGGGAGGCGCGGAAGATCTCGTGCAGCGACTGCAGATCGGCCGGAATCATCCAGGCCATGAGCACGCTGCGGAACGCGAGCAGCTCCGCGCGAGACGCGCCGAGCGCGGCGTAGGCGCCCAGCAGTCGCAGCGCGGGGCCACGCTCACCGCCCACCCGGCGGAAACCGCGGCTGTCGTGCACGGCACGGTAGGCGCTCCCCGGCGCGTAGCGCGCACGGCGGCCGACCGGCCGGGACAGCACCTCGGCGAGTTCGGACGGCAGTCCCGGACCGGCGTACGCCGCGTGGGTGAGCGCGGTCATCAGCTCATCGAGCGTGAGCGGCCCCGGGGGCAGGGTACGCAGCCGCTCCAGCGCGGCCGCGGGGTCGGCCGGAACGGCGTCATGGGGGAAGAAGGCACGCGCCGCCGCGGCCTCGCCGTGGCGGGCGGCGAGTCGCTCGTACATGCGGAACGTGGCGTCGCGGGCGGACTCGGTGATCGCGCCGACTCCGCTCACCACCCCGGCGAGCGCGAACTCCAGGGCCACGCTGCGCCGACGCCACTCACGGTCCCGGTACAGGCTCGCGAACCGCACCATGCCCGGTGATCCGACCGGGCGCCAGGACGACACCGACCAGCCCGGACCACCCTCGGAAGCGTTCTCGGTACCTGCCTCGGGGGTGTTCTCCGGGTCGGCCGCGGACACGGGGGTGACATTGATCTGGACGGGGGCCGGGTAGGCGATACCGGATCGCTCGTCCCGCTCCCCGGAACCGGCGCCGTCCTGGCCGACGGTGAGAGGAGTGCCGGGCGCGAAGTGGAACGTCCCGACGCCGGAGGCATGCCGGATCCGCGGTGACAGCAGCGGAGCCGCCGCGGGTTCCTCGACCGTGGGAGGGCCGGACCGCGCGGAGGATGCCTGGCCGGTCGCCGGAGCGTCCGGCTGCCCGGCGGAGTCGCTCGGCGCCTCCCATTCGGTCCGGTCCCACCTGCCCCGTTTTCCGGCGTTGTCACTGCGGTGCGTCACGATGCGCAGCGGGGCCGACGGGTCGTCGGTCCCGGCCACCTCGTGGGGCGCGGTGTAGGAGTAGCCGACCCGCCCGGTGCGGTTGGAGTACGCCTGCGACACCGCGCGCTGCCGTCCGGCTCCGGGACCGGACATGAGGAAGACCGCCGGAACCTTCAGGGGGATCCTGTGGAACCGCGCCATGAGGTCGGTCAGGGCCAGGAACTCCCCCTGGGACACCGGTACGGCGCGGAGCTTGGGCAGGTGCAGCACCAGGTTCCCGGCCTGGTCCGTATCGGTCAACAACAGGATCGGCATGTCCGGCTGCCGCGCCCGCCACGTCGGCTGGTACGGCTTGGCGGTGGTCGTTCCGTCGGATGCGGTGGTCACCTCGTGCACGCGGTCCCACTCGATGCCGTTCGGTGCCGGCCTGCCACTCCAGTTGAGGCCCCGCAGGGACTCGCCGGCCGTGCCGGGATCACTGCTCCTCAGCAGCCTGGACTTGTGGAACGCGCCGCTCTCCTCGAGGTGGTACGCGGCCAGCACATCCGAGTTCAACGCATCCGCGCCCTGGGCGATGGCCTTGGCCGTCACCTGCCACAGCGCCGGGACCCTCGACGGGTCCCACGCGGTCCTGTCCCGCAGATGGAGCACCTTGCGGCCCAGTTCCGCCACGTCCCGCGGCGGCAGGGCGATGCGCTGGGACGCGGCGACGCCCGCCCACAGGGCCCACGCGACCTGTCGGGGGTCCACCTGCGCGGAGGAGCCCAGCCTCAGCAGGGTCCGTACGTGCGCGTCGCCACCCTTCGTCAGCTGGTCGAGGGAGTACGCCAGGGCCGGGTCGGGGGCTGGGGCGAGCCGGGCGTCCGGATCCGCGGCCAGCCGGTCGCGGGCGTCGTCGAGCACGGCCAGATAGTCGGCCCGGGTCGGGACGAACCCACCGGACCGGCGGGCGAGGAACGTCCACAGACCCATGTGGAAGGGCGTCAGCCGGCTCAGCTCCGGGTCGCCCGCGCGCATCCGCTCCAGCGCGGCGACGCCCTGGAACATCCCGGTGAACCGCGGATCGTCCTGGACGCCTTCGCCGAACGCCCGCTTCAGCGCCCGCACCAGCCGGAGCGTGGTCCTACGGGTCTCCGGAGACCCAGCACCCGGGCCGCGGTGCAGTTCCGCCTCCCGCGCCAGAGCGTCGAGTTCGTGGTCCAGCGGCTCCGGCCGGTGGGTGACCCTCCTGGCGGCCTCGCCGCCGGGGCCGTCGATCACCATCCTGCCGGTGTCCCCCGCGCCGGTCTGCCGGGTGTACGTGGTCGCCTCGCGCCGGCTCTCGTTGGCGACGCGCTGACCGAGCGGCACGTCCTCCAGCGGGTCGTCGACGAAGGGGGCCGGGGCGGTCGAAGGCTGAGGACGTGACGGGTCGCCTTCCGACTCGCCCCAGCACACCACGACGTCCAGCTTGTGGCCGGGAGGCAGTTCGGCCACCTCTTGCAGCCCGCCGATGTAGCGTCCCGCGTCGCGGGTGCTCAAAAACACCGTGCGGCCCTGCACACTGAGCCCCACCCTGCCCGGTTTGCCGTGCGCGACGAAGGTGTGGACCGCCGACTGCGGGGGCAGCTCTTCCGATCCGACGATGGCAAGGCCATCGCTCACCGGCACGAAGTGCGTGAGCCGGCGCGCGGAGCGGAACAACCGGTACCGCTGCTCGGCGGTGCGCCGCTTGGGCTCGTCGTCCCGATGCGACTCCAGGCCGAACCGCTCATGGTTCTCGTCGACCAGCGGCATGGTGTCCACGTCGCTGTCCCGGAACTCCGTACCGTCCAGCGCCGTCCACTCGCGGTCGGTGTAGCGCACCTTCACCGTCGGCGGGTCGAACGGCGCCCAGACGCCGAGCGGCCGGTCGGGGCCGGGGTCGACCAGCGCGAGAACGTGCGCGTCCAGCTCGCCGTCGTACCGCAGACGCCCGTCACCGCTGGGAGCCCACACCCGCCGTCCCAGGCGGATGGCCACCGCGCGCTGCAACGCCATGTACTGGCGGCGCGCCGCGTACGGCACGGCCAGCACCACCGGCACGTCCTTCGGCAGCTTCGCCAGCTCCGGATCGTCTCCCAGCTTCTCCGCGAACTCCTCGTACGTCAGCACCTGCCCGCCGAGGATCCGCACACCCCCCGGAACCAGCTCGCCGTCCACCATGTAGGCGTCGCCGCCCCACGGCGCGGGCTCGTCCGGTTCCCTTGCCTCCGGCTCGCCCGGCCTGTCCTGGACCACCAGCACACGATCGGTCCGCACCCGGAGGACCTGCTCATGCGTCAGGGTGCGTCCCCGCACCACACCGGAAGCGTCCCGCATCAGGGTGGCCGGCGACAGCAGGGGATCGGTCGCGTCCGAAGGTGCGGGGGGCGCGGTTCGGGGAGGCGGGGAGGACATCAGTGCGGCGCCCTGCGTGGCCGACGACGTGATGGTGGTGGGGTCGGGACGATCCAACCACGTCTTGCTCCACCTGCCCGGCTTCCCGGTACCCGCCTCGGGCAGGCCGAGGATACGCAGCGGGGCGGACGCGGCGCCTGCGGGCGGGGTGGTGGGAACCACCGTCAGCGGCGCGCCGTAGGCCCAGCCGTTGCGGCCCGTACGGTCGGTGAACACCTGTGACAACGGCGACGGCCGTCCCGCGCTTCCCACCCCGCCCGCACCGGACACCACGAACACCAGCGGCACGCCGAGGGGTGTCGCGCGCAGCATCGGGGCCAGGTCCAGCAGCGCCAGGAACTCCTGGTCGGGCAGCCGGAGCGGAGGCATCCCGGGCAGGTGGAGGACCACGAAACCGTCGGCGTCGGTATCCGTCCACACCACCATGACGTCCTCGGGCTCCCCGTCGGCCGTCCACGCCGCGCGGAAGTACTTGAGGGACGTCCCGCCGTCCTCCTGGTCCTGCCTGCCGACGACACGCAGGTACACGCCGTCGGGCGCCGGCGTGCCGCTCCAGTTGTAGCCCCGGACCGTCTCGCCTTCCTTGAGGAGATGTGCCGGCCCGAACGCCCCCTTGGACGCGAGGTGGAAAGCGGCCAGCGTGAAGTAGTCCGACGGGTCCAGCCCGGTCCCGATGGCCTGGGCCGTCAGGATCCACAACTCCTGCTTCTTCGCCGGGGTCCACTGTTCGTCCGGGGGCATGTGGAGCACTTCGCGCCCCAGCCGCTCCGTGAACGCCGCATCCATGCCGCCCATCCGCTGTGCGGCACCGGCCATCGCCCAGAAGACCCGCGTCACCGCGCGCTGGGTCACCGGCGTGGTCTCGGGCTGCCTCAGCACCGTCCGCACCAGACCCGCGCCCAACTTCGTCACCTGGTTCAGGGCGTGCTGGATGTACGGATCCGCGATGTCCTCGCTCAACCGGGCGTCCGGCTTCTCCGCGAGCCGCTTCGCGGCGAAGTCCAGAACCTTACGGTAGGCGTCCCGATCCGGCGCCTTACCGCCCACACGCTGCGCGATGAAGGTCCACAACTCCATGCGGAACGGTGTGAACCGGCTCAGTGCCGGATCGTTGGCACGCTGGATCTCCATCGCGCCGATGCCCTTGAGCAACTGCTGGTGCAGGTCACGGTCCGCCTCGGCCTCCGGACCGAACACCTTCCGCAACGCCCGTACCAGCCGGAGGGTGACCGCCCGCACCGCGGGCGGCGCCTCGCCCTCACCGGAGTGCAGCCCCGCCTTCACGGCCATGTCGTCCAGCTCACGCGGCAGCGGCTCGGGCACCGAGTCCTCACGGCGCCCGGCCACACCACCGGGCGTGTCCAGCAGAATGCGCGCGTCGTCGAAGAACCCGCTGCTCATCACCGACGCGTTGGTCACCCGCCGGCTCGCGTTGGCCGTGTGCTGGCTGAGGGACACCTCTGCCAGCGGATCGTCCACCGGGAGCGCCGGCCGGTTGTCCAACTGCGGCAGCAACGGATTCCCCGCCGAACCGCCCCAGCACACCTCCAGACCCATCCGGTGCCCGTCGGGCAGCTCGCTCACCTCACGCAGCCCGCCGATGTACCGCCCGCCGTCCGCGGCACTCAGCCACACCGTCCGGCCGCCGCGGAGAGCGAGCTGCAGTCCTCCTGGCAGCCCGTGAGCGACGAAGGAATAGACCGCCGGGTCCGACGGCGGCCGCTTCTCCTCGCTGACCAGCGCCGTCCGGCCACCGGACGGCACCAGATGCACCAACTTCTTCGCATGGAGGTACGACCGCAGCCGTTGTTCCCGGTCCCGTACATCATCCGCGTGCGACATCCGGCCGAATCGCTCATGCCGGTCGGAGACCACAGGCCGGGAGTCCACATCGCTGTCCCGGAACGTCGTCCCGTCCAGCGCCGTCCACTCACGGTCCACGAACAGCGCGGACTTCGCCGTCGGATGGAACGGCACCCACGCGCCGATCGGCTGGTCGGGACCGTGATCGATCAGCGCCGGAACATGCTCACGCTTCTTGTTCCGCACCAGGCGCCCATCACCACTGGGAGACCACACCGTCCGCCCCAGTCGATTCGCGACCGCGCGCATGTACTCCAGGTACCGCTCGTTCGCCAGATACGGCACCACCAGCACCACCGGCACGTCCTGCGGCAGCTTCGCCAACTCCGGATCCGCCGCCAGCTCCCCCGCCAACTCCTCGGCACTCAGCACCTGCCCGTCACGGAAGCGCACACCCGCCGGGTCCTTGTCGCCCCACACCGCATACGCCGCGTCTCCCCACGGCGCGGGGGCGGCGGCGCCCGGCACCTCCTTCAACGGCGCACCCGGCCGCTCCTCGAACACCCGCACCCGCCCGAGCCGCAGCTGGCGCACCGTTTCGCCCGTCACGTTGCGGCCACGCGGCGCCCCCGACGCATTCGTCATCAACGTCCCGGGCGACAACAGCGGACTGGACGAGGGCTCCCCCTCCGCACCGATCTGTAGCGCCCCGATGTCCGGCAGCTGTGTCGACGCGGCCGGGTCCGCCGGGCCGAACACGGTGACGGGGCCCGCTGCCGCCGATGACTGAGTGAGCGACTTCGGCGGTTGCCGCGTGGCCTCGGTCCACTGGCCCGGGGCCTGGGTGGCCGGGTCCAGGAGAGCGACGATGTCGAGCGGGGCCGACGGATCGGCGGCGGTCAGCCTGAGGGGCGCGCTGTAGCTGAAGGCGGGACGGCCGGTGCGCTCGGCGAACCGCTGCGCCACCTCCGGCCTCAGGGCGCCGGGACCTGAGGTCAGGAACAGGACCGGTTGCACAAGGTTGGTTCTGCGCATGACCGGTTCCAGGCTCAGCAGTGCCAGGAACTCGTCGTCGGACACTTCGATCGGAGGCCCGCCGGGCAGGTGCAGGACCACGTTCCCGGCCTGATTCACGTGAACCAGGTTGAGGATGGGGTCGGGCAGTCCCGGTCCGACCCATTCCGGCTGGACCTGTTGGGTGGTGGTCCCGCCCGGCCCCTGCGTCATCTGTTCCACGCTGCGCCAGTTGACCCCCGCAGGCGCTGGCGTGTCGCTCCAGTTGGCGCCCTGTATCACCTGCCCCTGCCTCAGCAGCTTGGACTTGACGAAGGCAAATCCCTTCAGGTGGAAGGCCGCCAGCACGTTGCGGTCGGTGACGTCCAGCCCCTCGGCGAGGGCCTTGGCGGTCAAGGCCCAGATCTTTTTCTGCTTCGGCAGGTCCCACGGGTCCGCGTCGGTCAGGTGGAGCACACTGCGGCCGTGTGCTTCCCGGTCCGCCGGCGGTATCTCGTTGAACAGCATCTTCGCGGCCCGGACCATCGCCCAGAGAGTGGACGCCACCTGCCCCGGGCTCGCCGTCGCCCCGACGGGCAGCCCCTGAACGGAACTCAATATGGCCTCGCCCGACGTGGCGAGCTCATTGAGCGTCACCGTCAGAGCCGGCGCCGGCACCTCCGTGCTGAGCCGCGCATCAGGATCCGCCGCGACACGGTCCCGGGCGAAGTCCAGAAGAGACTCGTAGGCGGCGGCATCCGCGATCCTCCCGCTGTGCTGCTGCGCGTAGAACGCCAGCATGTCCTCCCGCAGCGGGGTGACCCCACTGAGCGCCGGATCGTTCGCACGCATCGTCTCCAGCGCGCCGATGCCCTTGAGCAGCCGCTCATACCGCCCGCCCGGCACACCACGGTCGTTCTCGACGTCGTTGCCGAAGACGCCTCGCACCCCTCGCACCAGCCGCAACGCGGTCGCACGAGTCTCCGCCGGCACCGAACCCGGACCCTTGTGCAGACCCGCGTCACGCGCCAGCCCGTCCAGCTCATGATCAAGCGGCTCAGGCCGGAACGTGACACGACGCCCCCTCTCCCCATTGACCGCGGCGGTCATCACACGACTGGCACTCCCTATACCGGTCGATCTGGTGGTCGCGTTGGTTTCCCGCCTGCTCTCGTTGGCGGCGTACTGACCGAACGGGACGTCAGCCCAAGGATCGTCGACGTGGGGCACGGGCTGGTTCACGCCATGCGCCTGATGCGGGTCGGCGTCCGAGGCGCTGTAGCAGACCTCCAGGCCCAGCCGGTGCCCCGCGGGCAGTTGGCGCACCTCGCGCAGCCCGGCGATGTAACGCGCTGCGTCCTGCTTGCCCAACCGCACGGTCCGGCCGTCACGGAGGGCGAGCGCCATCAGGCCCGGACTCCCGTGTGCGGTGAAGACGTAGACCGCCGGATCAGGGGTTATCTCCTCGATCCCAACGTCCTGGCGGCCGGAACCGGCCGGAATCTCGTGCACGAGCCGCCGCATGTCGAGGTACGACTTGAAAAACTGCTCCGACCTCCGCAAGCTCTCGCCGTCCCGCGTGGAGATCCGGCCGAACCGCTCGTGATCCTCGGAGACCAGGGGCCGGGTGTCCACGTCGCTGTCCCGGAACGTGGTCCCGTCCAGCGCCGTCCACTCCCGGTCCTCGAACGGCAGCGTCGTGTCCTGGGGATCGTAGGGTGCCCAGAGACCGAACGCCTTCTTCGCGTCACGGTCGACCAGCACCGGAAGATGCGCGTTCCCCGACCCGTCACCGACCAGCCGCCCCTCACCGCTGGGACCCACCACCCGCCGACCCAGCCGGTCCGCCAGCACCTGCAGATCCAGGGACCGCTGCGCGAACGGCACAACCAGCAGCACCGGCACGTTCTTCGGCAGTCGTGCCAGCTCGGGGTCGGCGGCCAGCACGTCGGCCAACGCCTCCGTGTCCAGCACCCGGCCGCCGGAGACCCGCACCCCGCCGGGGTCGCCCTCCGCCGCGACGACATACGCCGAATCCGGCCACGGCGCGTCCTCCTCCGCGACGATCCTCGCCGGCGCACCCAACCGCGTCTCCATCAGACCCACCCGGCCGGGCCGCACCCGGCTCACCGGCTTGCCCGTCCAGTTCCGCCCCTGCCCCGCACCCGACGGACCCGCCATCAGGGTCTCCTCCGACAGCAACAGACCGGTTCCGTCCGAACCCGCTTGCTGTGCGGCGGCCGGGTCTGCCGGGTCTGCCGGGTCGGGCGAGTCCACGATGCTGGTGGGACCCGAGGGCTCCACGGGCGGCGACTGCCGGGTGGCCTTGGTCCAGTGGCCCGGGGCCTTGGTGGCCGGGTCCGGGAGAGCGACGATGTCGAGCGGGGCCGACGGATCGGCGGCGGTCAGCCTGAGGGGCGCGCTGTAGCTGAAGGCGGAACGGCCGGTGCGCTCGGCGAACCGCTGCACCAGCTCCGGCCTCAGGGATCCGGGACCGGAGGTCAGGAACAGGACGGGAGTACCCAGCGGCGTTGTGCGCAGCGCCGGGTCGAGGTCCAGCAGCGCCAGGAAGTCGTCCTCGGACACCGGGAGCGGGGTGCGGCCGGGCAGGTGCAGCACGATGTTCCCGGCCCGGTCCACATTGATCAGGTTCAGAAGGGGGTCGGGCAGCTCTGGTCCGACCCATTCGGGCACGACCTCTTGAGTGGTGGTCCCGCCCGGCCCCTGCGTCATCTGACGCACGCTGCGCCAGTTCACTCCCTCGGGCGCGGGCGTGTCGCTCCAGTAGACGCCTTGGACGTTCTGCCCTTGCCACAGCAGACCGGCCGGGCCGAAGGCGCCGGTCTGCTTCAGGTGGTAGGCGGCCAGCAGGCTGCGGTCGGTGACGTCCAACCCCTCGGCGAGGGCCTTGGCGGTCAAGGCCCAGAGGGTTTTCTGCTTCGGCAGGTCCCACGGGTCCGCGTCGGTCAGGTGGAGCACACTGCGGCCGTGTGCTTCCCGGTCCGCCGGCGGTATCTCGTTGAACAGCATCTTCGCGGCCCGGACCATCGCCCAGAGAGTGGACGCCACCTGCCCCGGGCTCGCCTTCGCCCCGACGGGCAGCCCCTGAACGGAACTCAATATGGCCTCGCCCGACGTGGCGAGCTCATTGAGCGTCACCGTCAGAGCCGGCGCCGGCACCTCCGTGCTGAGCCGCGCATCAGGATCCGCCGCGACACGGTCCCGGGCGAAGTCCAGAAGAGACTCGTAGGCGGCGGCATCCGCGATCCTCCCGCTGTGCTGCTGCGCGTAGAACGCCAGCATGTCCTCCCGCAGCGGGGTGACCCCACTGAGCGCCGGATCGTTCGCACGCATCGTCTCCAGCGCGCCGATGCCCTTGAGCAGCCGCTCATACCGCCCACCCGGCACACCACGGTCGCTCTCGACGTCGTTGCCGAAGACGCCTCGCACCCCTCGCACCAGCCGCAACGCGGTCGCACGAGTCTCCGCCGGCACCGAACCCGGACCCTTGTGCAGACCCGCGTCACGCGCCAGCCCGTCCAGCTCATGATCAAGCGGCTCAGGCCGGAACGTGACACGACGCCCCCTCTCCCCATTGACCGCGGCGGTCATCACACGATGGGTATAGGTCAGACCGGTCCGCCTGGTCGCCGAAGTGGTCTCACGCCTGCTCTCGTTGGCGGCGTACTGACCGAACGGGACGTCAGCCCAAGGATCGTCGACGTGGGGTCGCGGACCGTCGCCAGGGGGCTGCTGCGGGTCGCCGTCCGACGCGCTGAAGCAGACCGCCAGGTCCAGCCGGTGCCCCTTGGGCAGCTGGCGCACCTCGCGCAGCCCGGCGACGTAACGCGCGGCGTCCTGCTTGCCCAACCGAACGGTCCGGCCGTCGCGGAGGGCGAGCGCCAGCAGACCGGGCTTTCCATGACCGGCGAACACATAGACCGCCGGATCAGGGGTTATCTCCTCGGTCTCAGCCTCCTGATCGCCGGAACCAGCCGGAACCTGGTGCACGATCCGCCGCATGTCGAGGTACGACTTGAACCGCTGCTCGAACTCCCGCAGCTCCTCGCGGTCCTCCACCGAGATCTGGCCGATCCGCTGCGTGTGCCCGCTGGAGACCAGGGGCCGGATGTCCACGTCGCTGTCCCGGAACGTGGTCCCGTCCAGCGCCGTCCACTCCCGGTCCTCGAACGGCAGCGTCGTGGCCTGTGGATCGTAGGGTGCCCAGACGCCGACCGGCTTGTCGGCCGCGCGGTCGACCAGCACCGGAAGATGCGCGTTCCCCGACCCGTCACCGACCAGCCGCCCCTCACCGCTGGGACCCACCACCCGCCGGCCCAGCCGGTCCGCCAGCGCCTGCAGATCCAGGGACCGCTGCGCGAACGGCACAACCAGCAGCACCGGCACGTTCTTCGGCAGTCGTGCCAGCTCGGGGTCGGCGGCCAGCACGTCGGCCAGCGCCTCCGTGTCCAGCACCCGGCCGTCCGGGACGCGCACCCCGCCGGGGTCGCCGTTCGCCGCGACGACATACGTCGTATCCGGCCACGGCGCATCCTTCTCCGACACGATCTTCGCCAGCGCATCCGGCCGCGTCTCGATCACGCGGACCCGTCCGGGCCGCACCCGGCTCACCGGCTTGCCCGTCCAGTTCCGCCCCTGCCCCGCACCCGACGGACCCGCCATCAGGGTCTGCGGCGACAGCAACGGGTCCGTCGGTCCGGGGCTTGCCGGTTGCGGGGCGGCCGGGTCGGTGGGGGCGAAGGTGTCGGGGTCGGATGAGGCCGAGGACCACGTGGACGGGTTCGGTTGCCGGGAGGCGGCGTGCCAGGTGCCCGGGGCCTGGGTGGCCGGGTCCAGGAGGGCGAGGATGTTGAGCGGGACGAACGGATTCCCGGAGGTCAGCATCAGCGGCGCGCTGTAGCCGAAGGCGGGACGGCCGGTGCGGTCGGAGAACCGCTGCACCAGCTCCGGCCTCAGGGCGCCGGGACCGGAGGTCAGGAACAGCACCGGATGGGCGAGTGGGGTACTGCGCAGCCCCGGGTCGAGGTCCAGCAGTGCCAGGAACTCGTCTTCCGATACCGGGAGCGGGGGGCGGCCGGGGAGGTGCAGCACGATGTTCCCGGCCTGGTCCACATGGATCAGGTTCAGCAGCGGCATGGGCTGCCCCTGGCCCACCCAGGCGGGCTGTGCGGGCTGGGTGGCGGTCCCGCTGGGCCCGTTCGTCATCTGGCGCATGCTGCCCCAGTTGACGCCCGCGGGCGCGGGTGTGCCGCTCCAGTTGACGCCCTGGACGTTCTGCCCCTGCATCAGCAGAGCGCCGGGGCCGAACGCGCCGCTCTCCCTCAGGTGGTAGGCGGCCAGGACATTGCCGTCGGTGACGTCGATGCCTTCAGCGATGGCCTTCGCCGTGAGCGCCCACAGCGTTTCCTGCTTCGCCCGGTCCCATGTCTCGGTGCCGGGCAGATGGAGCGCCTTGCGGCCGAACGCCTCCCGGTCCGGCCCCGGCACCTGGCCCATCCGCTGAGCGGCACGAGCTGTCGCCCACAATGCGGATGCCACCTGCTTCTGGGTCAATGCCACCGTGCTGGGCAGTGCCTTCACGGAACGCACGACAGCTTCACCGTTGGTGGAGAACTGGCCGAGCGTCAGTCGCAGGGCAGCTGAATTGATCCCCTTGCTCAACTGGGCATGCGGATTTGCCGCGATCTGTTCCCGGGCGAATGTGAGCAATGCCAGATAGCCCGCCTCGTCCGGAGCCTTCCCGGTATGCGCCTGGGTCAGGAAATCCAGCATGTCCAGACGGAACGGGGTGCGATTGTTCAGCTCCGGGTCATTCGCGCGCAGTGTTTCCAGCGCGCCGATGCCCTTGAGCGCCTGCCGATACCGGAACGGATTGTCCTCGACCTTATTGCCCAACGCGGTCCGCAGCGCCCGCACCAGCCGCAAAGTGGTCGCACGCGTCTCGGGCGACACACCACCGGGCCCCTTGTGCAGATCCATGTCGCGGGCCAGCTTGTCCAACTGGGGATGAGACGGGTCCGGACGGTAGCTGACCCGACGCCCCCGCTCACCATCGGCCCCGTCCACCACCACACGGTCGTTGTCGTTCAGGCCCGTCGACCGCGTGACCGCCGACGCCTCCCGCCCACTCTCATTCGCCAGAAGATGACCGAACGGAATGTCCTCCAGCGGATCATCAATATGCGGCGCGGGAGCAGTGTCGGGATGAGCCCGCATCGGGTCGCCGTCCGAGGCACTCCAGCACACCTCCGCGTGCAGCCGATGCCCTGCCGGCAGTTCACGTACCTCGCGCAAACCCGCGACGTAACGCGCCGCGTCATGCTTGCCCAGCCGCACCATCCGGCCGTCGCGGAGCGCAAGAGCCAGCACACCGGGCTTCCCATGACCGGCGAACACATAGATCGCGGGATCCGGAGTTACCTCCTCGGACGTCCCGTCGTGCCGACTGCCACCGGCCGGCACCAGATGCACAAGCCGCCGCATCTCCCGGAACGTCCGGAACCGCTGTTCCCGTCGCCGCAGATTGTCGCGGTCCAGGATCGAAATCCGCCCGTAGCGCTCATGGTCCTTCGAGACCAATGGCCGCGTATACACATCGCTGTCACGGAACTTCGTGCCGTCCAGCGCCGTCCACTCACGGTCCTCGAACGGCGCCCCCGTCTTGGGCGTCGGATCGAACGGCACCCAAGCGCCGTACGGCAGATCCGCATCACGGTCGACCAGCCCCAGAACATGCGCGTTACCCGAGCCGTCGGGAATCAGGCGCCCCTCACCACTGGGCGCCCACACCATCCGGCCGAGCCGGCGGGCCACCTCATCCAGATACTCACTGCCCATGTCCGGCACAGCCAGCACCACCGGCACATCCTTCGGCAACCCCGCCAACTCGGGGTCCGCGCCCAGCACATCGGCCAACACCGCCGCATCCAGCACCCGGCCGTCAGGGACCCGCACACCCCCGTTCTCACCCTGGCCCGCCACCACATACGCCGAATCCGGCCACGGCGCGGGCTCATCCGACACGATCAGCGGCGTCTTTCCCGGACGCGTCTCATACAACCGCACCCGACCAGGCAGCACCCGGCTCACCGGCTTGCCCGTCCAGTTCCGCCCCTGCCACGCATCCGACGGACCCGCCAGCCGAGTCCACGCGGACAACAACGGATCGGACGCACCGGCGAAAGTCCCCGACGTGGCCTGGGGAGCGGGAGCGGGCACCGTGGACGGGGGAACGGGCGGGCCGGGGGGCGGCGAGAACAGGGAAGGCTCGTCCGTCCCGGCCAGGCCGGAACGGAGCGAACGGGCGGGTGCCGAGGACAGGGAGCCGAGCAGGGACGGTCCCTCGCCGGTGCCCTCCGCACGACGGCCGGTGTCCAGCCTGCCCGCGAGACCGGGCAGCCCGCCCCACGCCTCCGTATGGCGGCGCGCCTGCCTTTCCAGTTCCTGCCGGACGTCGTTCAGATCCCGCTCGATGCCGCGGACCTGGACCTGGACCGCGTCGCGGGCCCTGGTCCTGCGGGTCAGCTCCCTGACCGCCTGCTCCAGCCTCTGCTCCGCCCGGTCCACGGCGCCCTCGGCGCGTTCGAGGTCCTGGGTGAGGGTGCTCTCCCGCTCGCGTGTCCCTTCGAGGGTGGTCCCGAGCTCGTCGGCCGACTCTCGCGCGGTGGTCATCGCCGTGTAGTACTGCTGACGCTGCCGCGGGGCAGCCAGCACCCGTTCATGGGCGGTGGTGGCACGCTCCTGGGCCTCGGCCAGGGTGCTCCGTGGTTCGGCGGCGACGGCCGGGTCTGCTGCCGGTGAGGTGGCGATGAGCTGCTCGATGCGCTCCACCTCGGCCTGCGCCTGCTGCCACTCCTCGCGCATCCGCCGCTCCGCCTCCGGAGCGGCGTCGTAGCGCGCCTGCGCGTCACGCGCGGCCTTCTCCAGGCTCGCGAGTTCCTTCTCCGCCTCCCGGATCTCGGTCCGCACCCTGCCGAGTACGGTCCGGATGGCCAGGGCGCTCCGGACGGCATCGCCGTGGGTTCGATCGGCGCCCTGATGTGCGGTGGTGGCGGTGTCCACGGCACGGCCGGTGGTCTCCAGGGCCCGCGCCGCGCCGCGCTGCCGCCGCACCAGCCCGTCCTCCCTGTGGCGCGCCGTCGCCTCGGCCCGCACCGCGTCGAGGTAGGTGTCGATGGCGCCCTGTATCCGCTCCCAGGTGTCGCGGGTGGCCTCGGTCATATCGGCGAGAGAGCCGTCGGCGGCGAACGGCCAGTGACGCAGCCCCTCCTCGGCGCGCACCACCAGTTCGACCGGCTTCCCGGACAGCGCGGCCGTACGGGAGGCGACGAACAAGGCGCGGGCCAGCCGTGTTCCGTCCGGGTCGGCGCCGAGCGCGAGCCACAGCTGCGCCGACTCGTCCGCCTCGTCGATACCGTCCGTCAGCGTCTGTGGCAGGTCGGTGACCGGATGCCGTGCCCAGTCCCGCAGGTCGTCCGCGTCCTGGTGGGCGAGCATCGCGGGCAGGTCGTAGATCCCGGGGCCGGGGCGCGGCGGAGTGATGCCGAAGCCGAGCACGTCGCGTTCCCACAGCCGCGCGGTGGAGCTTCCGGTGACATACCGGGTGCCCTCGGGGCCACTCACCGTGGTGACGGTGTCCACCAGGGTCTCGTAGCCGCGCGTGCCGTGCCGGTCGTCGGGCTCGGTGGTGTTGCCGATCCGCATGCGGTTGAGGCCGGCGGCGGACGCGCCGCCTCCGGAGGAGGTGGTGTGCGGCTGCTGTGCCGCCAGCGGGAATCCCAGACTCAGCAGTTGGACGTTGCCGCTCTTGAGGCTGTAGGTGCCCTGCTGGTTCAGGGCGAAGGAACTGCCCGCCGAGGACGTCGTCGAGGAGGTGCGGCCCTGCTTGCGGATCCGGTCCACGGCCACATCGCCCGCATCCGTCACGGGCCGCGGGTTGTGCAGCGTGATCTGCAGGGACGGCGCGGAACCGGGGCCCTGAAGCGGCCAGCTGCCGGGCATCGTGGTGGTCAGGCCGGCCGCCGTGCGTGGCGGGTCGAGGCTGATGTCACCGGCCTGGATCAGCTCGCCCAGACGGGTGGCCGTCGCTTCCGCGGAGGCGTTCGCGGGCAGCCCCCAGGAGGCGGTCGTGCGCGGGGCGACGTCGTGCAGCGCCTGCCTCAGCTGCGGGACGGCGTTGTAGTCGTACACCGGCGTCGTCCCGGTCGGCACCAGTTGCGAACCGCCCGAGAACGGCAGTGTGCCCTGGGCCCGCGCCTGCTGGGGCGACATCTCCAGCGGGTCCTGGGTGAGCAGGGCCGGAGGCCGGGGCCCGGCGTGCTGCCGCGGCCGTACGGCCTCGGAGCCGACGAACCGCAGTACCGTCGCGACCGGCACGGTGGCCAGGCCCTCCGGCCGGCCCCGCAGCAGACGCCGGACCCAGGTGCGCACCCTCTCGGCCACATCGCCTTCGAGGCCGGACAGGTTCAGCAGCCCGCCCTGGAAGATCCCGCCGGGGATGTTGGCCGGCCACTCCCATATCAGCTGGGAGCGGACGGACGCGGTGAAGCGGTAGTCGATGTCGAAGTCGGCGGCGCTCCCCGAACGTATCTGGAAGCGGTCGTCCCCGGTCACCTCGGACCGCCTGGTGCGTGACCGGGTTTCGGTCAGCGCGACGGACGGGCCCTCACGGTCCGTACGCCCGGTGTAACCGGGGCGCGGATAGCGGGAGACGGGGTTGACCGCCGTCTGACGCGTCGTGGTGACGGTGGAGGATTTCGCCTTGTTCTCAGGGGTGTGCGAGTCGGTCTGTTCCAGGCCAGAGCCCTCACCGGCCGGGCGGCCGCGTACCCCGCGCAGGGCGGGCGTCTGGAGGTAGGGCTCGGCACGCAGGGTCACCTCGACCAGCCGCGCAGCGCCGTAGGCGACGTGGAGGAAGTGGAATCGCACATAACCCGCGGGGCCGCGTCCGGGCAGGGCGCGCAGCGCCGAGGGCTCGGTGTGGCGGGCGATCTCGGTCTCCACACCGGACAGGTAGGAGGCGTGGCCGGGCCGGGTGACGCCCGGCGCCTCGTTCTCCACCAGGGCCGTCAGCTCCCGGCCCAGCCGGTCCCGGCGCTCCCGGCGGTTCGTCGTGTCGTCGAGCTGAGTGACCGACAGAACGACTGCCGCACCCAGCTGGCGGGTGCGGGCGAACCGGTCGGGAAGCGGGACGCCCGGCCCCGGCGGCGTCAGGCTCGGGATGCCCGGGATGCCCTGGAACCACGCCGCCAGGCGGGCCAGTGCCTGAGCGGGAGCCAGGTACGTCACGGCGCGGGGCAGGTCGATCGCGACCGTCACCGGGGCGTAGCTGCCCAGGCCGACGGTGTTCCCGGCCACGTTGCGCATACCCCACTTGACCGTCATCACCAGCGTCAGGTCGTTTCCGATCCAGAGCTGGTCGCCCTTCTCGGACGGGATACTTGTGATCTTCGTGCCGGAGCTCAGCGCGCCGGTGTCGTCGGTGCGGCGGGAGTGGGTGTACCGGCCACTCGGGTTGAACTGGTGGACCAGCCGGTCGGGCACGGTCGGGGCCGTCTGGAGCGCGGTGAGCTGGAAGTTGCCCTGGTGCGCACCGCCGACGCCGCGCTGCCGGCCCGCCGTGTCCGCGGCGGTGAGGTCCTGCTCGGAGTACAGCGACTCGGAGCCCAGCTGCCGGGGATTGGTCAGATAGCCGCTGATCTCCACCATCATGACCTGGTCCGCCGCCATGCCCGGCAGCGTCAGGCCCTCGACCACATGCACGCCGCCCAGGACCTGCCAGGCCCGGGAAAGGAGCTGGGCCGGCCGGATCCCGTCATGCCGGGTCTCGGCCGCCAGGGTGCCCTGATCGTTCAGCGCCGCGCCCGCCACGGCCACCGATGTCCACTTGTAGGTCGCCACCGCCCCGGTCGCGGAGGCCTGGGCCGCCCAGGTCACGGGCGTCGCCGCCCAGCTGACGGCCGTGCCGACCCGGTTGACGGCGCCGGTCAGGCTCGCGGGCAGCGCCTCCTTCACCGCTGAACCCCGCCTGGAGGCGCTCGTGGCCAGGTCGGTCAGCGTCTCGGAGGCGCGCCGCACCGCCCGGCCCAGCGGCCCCTGCTCCGGGTGGCCCGGATAGGTCCCCGCGACGATCTGGCCCAGGGCCTCCATCAGAGCGGCGGTGGCACGGAAGGTGTCCACGACCGCGCCGTCCGGCAGCCGGGTCAGGCCCGGCAGCGGGCGGCCCTGCCCGTCGACCATGTCCAGGCGCCGGTAATCGTCCGTCGGCCCGCCGTCGGTGACCGGTTCCCGGATCAGATGCCCCGGCCGGGGCGCGGCGGGTACGAGGCTCCGGCGCGGCTGGTGGGTGCGGTAGTGCGGCACGAGCAACGAGACGCTGCCCGGGACGGTGTGCGGGGTGGCACCCCGGTCCCGCAGCTCCACCACGTCCGCGGGACCCGCGGTGTCCGTACGGCCGTCGGCGTCCGCCGGTGCCGTGTCGTCATCGGCGAAGCGGATGCGCGGGGCGTCGTCGTCGCCCTCGTACAGGTCCAGGGCGAGCCTGGCCGGTACCCGGAAGACCTCGCTGCCGTTCTCCGTCGCCATGACGAACTGGTCGAGGCCGACCGCGTCACCGGTGCTCACGGAGTCCGAGAGCTGCACGGTGCCGGTGTAGTCCGGGCCCGTGTTCAGCGTCCAGTCGCCGTCCGCGAGCGGGATGTTGAAGCCCCCGCCGCCGCCCACGGCGCCGCCCAGCGCCGTACCCCGCTGCCGCCCGCCACTGGACTCGTACGAACTGAACCCGACCTGGTGGACATCGGGCAGCCTGCGGGTGTGCTCGGAGTGCCGCCCGGTGTCCCGCGTGATGGAGAACCGCAGCTGCACCCGCCGGGTGCCGGTGACGGCGTTGGGCCGCTCGAACCACTCCGGGTGCCCGCCGTCCACCTCGTCCGGCGCCGAGGTGGCCAGTGCGAACTGCGACCGCATCCGTCCCAGCCGCCGCAGGTTCTCCAGCTGTGCCAGGACGAGCGGCTCGTCGAGGCGGAACGGGAAGGACCGCCGCCGGGGCTCGGCCGGCGGCAGGAACCCCTCCTGCCGCAGCCACGCCTCCGCCCGCGCGAACAGCGGATCGGCCCCCTCGACCTTGAAGGGCGTCTCGGAGTACCCGATGCTCTCCAGGTTCTCCAGGTGCTCGGGCAGCTCCCGCACCTCGTCCGGGCCGGGCCGGTGGCCCGCCATCGTCGCCCGCTGGGCGATCCGCAGCCGCAGGCCGTCCTCCCACGGTCCGAACGAACCGGTGACCTCCCCGCCTCCGGCCCGGTAGAACGTCACGTCGTAGGTGACCCGGCTGGGCGTGAGCAGATGGCTGCTGCCGGTGTAGACACCGTGCATCAGCGTCGCGCTGCTGGCGGTGCTCAGCCCCTCGTTCACCTGCCAGTTGACGCCCGCCTTGCCCATGAGGTTGCCGCCGAACGACGCCGGACCGCGGGGGTGTCCCGCGGCATGGTCGGTGGTGAACGTCGGCCCGCCCGAGCCTTCGATCCCGATGCCGCTGGTGAACCTCGCCGAGCGGTCCACGTTGGACGCGTGCGTGAGCCATGTCTCCAGTGAGAACTTGCCGTCGGCGCTCTTCCTCGTCGGCTGTCCCGGTTCGATCCGCGCGGCGAGCTTGACCATCCCGACCGCGTTGCCGTCCTCGTCCAGCAGCGTCGCCGAATACACCCCGCCGTCGCGCTGCAGATGCGCCGTGCCCTTCAGCATCTGCTCGGACAGGAAGTCCTCCAGCGCCCGCTCCTGGGCGGTCAGATCGGCGAAGCGCTCGTCCTGGAGGAGTTCGGTCAGCAGCCTGCGCGGTTCGGCGACGCTGTCGACGCCCCACAGCGGGAGGTCGTCGACGCCCCCGGGCTCGGGCAGGTCGGCGGCGTCGGTGTCACCGAAGGCCAGATGCTCGGGGTACCACGCGGTGAGGGTCCCGTGCGACTGCTCCGGCTGCCAGTTGGCGGTCAGATCCTCGCGCGGGGTGTCCACCCGGACCTGCCATCGCCCGTCGAAGTCCACCGGATGCGCGGGATCCTTGGCATGCTGCTTGCTCGTGACCAGGAACGTCTCGCCGACGGTGACGGACTGGGCCAGCTGGTTGTGCGTCGCGGACAGCGTGACCGTGCCGTCCCACCAGCGCAGCGCGCCGCCACCGTCGTGCGGGTAGACCGCGGTCCACGGCAACGAGCCGCTGCGTACGTTCCCCGATCCCTCCGCGTCCGAGGACGACTGGCTCCCCTCGGCGCGGCGCTCCACCTGGACGTCGGGCAGCGACGCCGGGGTCCGCCCGTACTTCGTCGACTTCCGGATGTCCGCGTAGGCGAGCCGTACGTCGACCGTCCGCTCCCGGTCACCGACCTGGACGGTGATCCGGTGGCCCTGAGTGCTGCGCAGATACGGCCGGTGCCGCTCGATCTCCTCCGCGCTCAGCACCTCGCTCAGCCGGGTGCGCAGGGCACGGCCGTCGGCACTGTCCGGCTCGACGCCGAGCGCCTCGATGATCTGCCGGTACAGCCCGTCGAGAACGGGGTCGGGGGTAGGCTCGTGCAGGACGAGGCCGAGGTGCCCGTCGTACTGGGTGCCCTGGCTCTGGATGTACTCCGACAGCTCACCGGAAGCGGGCGGCGAGGTCTGCTGGGTCTGCGGTGCGGCGGCCGGCTCGTTCCCCTTCGCGGATGTCGCGCCATCCGTGTCCGGCGGCGCGGCGGGAGCGTCCGTGATCCCGCCGGCCGGGCGCACGGGGGGCGCGGGCACCGGGGCGGGGGTGTGGGGCTGGGGCACGTGGGTGCCCTCCGCCTCGTCCCACAGCGCCCGGAAGCCCTCCCAGATCTCGTTCTCCGCCTGGGTGGCGTCGACCGGGTTGACCGTCCCCGCGTACACGGCCTCCGGGTCGGCGCCGTACAGCCGCTGCGTCAGCGGGAACAACGCCGGGTAGTGCCTGCGGACCCAGTCCGGTCCGCCGTTGTGCCGCGACTCCCCGGTGTACGGGTCCTTCCCCCGGTTCGCCCGGAAGTAGACGTTGGTGAGCTGGGCGAAGAACTCCAGCTCGTCCCGGCTGGAGTAGTTGGCCCCCGTACGGCGCCCCTCGCCGTCGTAGCCGTACCGCGGGCCGTCGGGGAACAACGCGCCGTCCTCGTCCAGGGTCTCCTGGTACACGTCGTGGATGAGCTGCTGCTCCGCCTCGCTCAGCCCGTACTGGTGGATCGTGTGCGCGAACTCGTGGAGGGTCGTGGAGTACCCGTCCGGATAGGCGGGCTGGGCCCCCGGGACGGAGGTGAACTCGCCGAGGAGGTTCTCCTCCGTCACTCCCGCCGTCCGCCGGCCGATACCCCGCACCTCGTCCCACGACCGGCCGTCCGACCTGATCCGCCCCGCCAGGTCGCGGAACGGGTCCAGCGTGGTGATCGCCTCGCTCTTGGGCACCACGATCACGCGAGCGCCGTCCTTCAGCAGCTTCGCCGTGACGTCCGGGTCTCGCAGCATGCGCGCGATCTGCGTCCGCACCTCGTGGCGCGCCGACACCGGCTGGTCCACCCCGGCCGGTATCTGCACCATCAGGTGGGCCGCCGTCGTGGCGAACTCCTCGCCGGGCAGAGTGGTCCGGAGCGCGTCCACCAGCACCGGATCGGACGCCAGCCGCTCACGGTCCCCCGGCGACAGCAACTCCAGCTCCCGCGTCCGGTCGGCCTGAGGCATGCCCGGCAGACGCGACGCCAGTTGCCGGACCGGGTCGGAGGCCACCGTGTCGGTGGCGCGCAAGGCGTCGGCGAGGCTGGTGAGTTCGTCGTTCAGCCACCTCAGGTCGGCCTGTACCGCGCCGAGGGCCGACCACTTCGCCTCGTACACCGACCGGGCGTCGGGGTTCCGCGCCACCCCGTCCAGCAACTCGCTGAGCCGGACGGTCAGTGTGGGGGCGGTCCAGGAGGGGCGTGCGGCACGGTAGGCGTCGCCGCGTAGCGCCTCCAGCCGGGCGGCCGGCAGCGCGTCGTCGTCCGGGGCGTACGACAGGCCCCACAGCAGGTCGAGCAGGCCCCTCTCGCGCTGCTGCTCGTCGGTGGCCAGGGCCAGCGTGTACGCGGTGTCCGCCAGCGACTCGGTGGCGGAGGGAACGGTGAAGCCGTCGATCTCGGTGGTGTCGGCGGGAACGTGGGTGGCCGTGCCGACGGTGATCTCCGCCCCCTGGACCACACCGGTCAGCGTGCGTCCGTCCGCGCCCGCGCGCAGGGCGTTCGGCGACGCCCCGGGGAACCACTGGGCGATGGCCCGGTTGACGACATCGGCGAACTGGGCCGCGTCGGTGGGGAGGTGGAACTCCAGGGTGCCGAGGGGGCGCGGGTTCTCGAACTGCACCCTGCCCCGGGCCCCGCCGGCGAGGACGACGGGGTGGCCGATGTCCCGCATGAGGGCGTTGAACCGGCGGCCGACGTCCAGTTTCACGTCGTCAGGGAGCGGTTGAACGGGCGACGCCCCGGGGGTCCCGGTGGCCTGCCTCACCGGCTGCGGCGCGGTGGACGGGTCGCCGGGGGACGTCTGGAGGCCGGCCTCGCCCGGTGCCTGCCCGGGAGGTGCCGGGTGGTCCGCCGTGCCGGAGGCCAGGCTGTCGGTGGAGCTCGTCAGCACGTCCGGGGACCCGGTGCCGGACGACCACGAATCCGCGTAGGCGATGGTCGAGGACCTCCGACGGGCCACGAACCTGAGCAACGGCTCCCCGCCGCCGCTCAGCCGGTGCGCCTCGTTGACGGTGCTGTAGAGCGCCCGGCCGAATTCGCCCTGCGGATTCCAGCGCAGATGCGCCCCGTGCATGACGTCCATGTCGGAGTTCTTCATCTGCTCGATGAGCGACTCGTACTGCTCCGCCGACAACGGGGTGCCATCGAGTCTGTTGATCCTGAAGATGTCGAGATCTCCGGTGAGCGGCCTCAGTGCGCCGCCGTCGACGACCGCGTGGACCACGCCGCCGACCGTCCGGTACCGGCCCTCCGCCGCCAGCTCGTCCATCTGGTTCCGCAGCGACTGGTACTCCTTCAGGCGCTGCTGGTAACGGGCCAGGACCGGGTCGTCGGCGGACACGCCCTCGGGCAGCCGCGGCTCGAAGAAGCCGACCAGCCCGCGCTTGTCCTGCGGCGCGCCGAGACGCACGTCCAAGGCGTTGACCGTCTTCGCCTTGATCTCCTCGGGCTTCGGAAGCGCGCCCAGCGTCAGCCACTTCACGGAGTCCACGTTGCGCGGCCGCACGTCGATGACCAGCTCGCCCTGGTCGGCGAATGCCTGGAACCGAAGGTGGTTGTCGCGGGACATGCCCCAGCCCGAGGTGGCCGACTCCTCGGGCACGTCGGCGGAGTGTTCCCCCACCTGAGGCGCCTGCTGGATTTCGACACGCCGTTCCGGCCCTGGCCGCAGCCGCGAACGCCCCTCGCGCGCGCTCGCGGGGGGTGCCGCGGGGGCCTCGGGGAACGCACTCGACGTCGCGGTGACGGGCCGGTGCGGGGCGGCGGCCGGATCGTCGGTGGAGACGGCCGGACCGTCGGTGGAGACGGCCGGGCGGGTGTCGGTCAGGTCCTCGACGGTCTGGAGCTGGTCCAGCGGTACGGCCGGGCCCGGCAGCGCGTCCGGGGCCGGGGCGACACCGGCGTAGCGCAGCATCTGGCGCAGGGCCGTGGTGTCGTTGCGGGCCTGGCGGCGGTCACGTTCGGGCGCGGCGAGCGACGGGTCGTCGGAGGCGAGCCGGATGTGGAACTGGTCGGACGGGGCGGGGGTGTCCGTCGCGGACAGCTCGATGGCCTCGGCGTTGCCGGGATCGTGGATGAGGTTGAGGTCGATGTGGAGCTGGTCGCCGGAGCGCGGCAGCGGCAGCCCGTGGTTGACCTGGGTCTCCAGCAGTGCGCGCGTCCGCTCCTGGAACTGCTGGAGCCGGTCGGCGGGGAACCCGTCGCCGAACCGCACCGGGAGGTCCAGCGTCAGGTTGCGTACGAAGCGGCCGTCGTCGGCCTGGACACGCTGGACCTCGGTGCGCACGACCGTGTCCTGACCGGGCTGGGCCGCCGGGTCGAGGTCCTGGTCGGCCACCTGGTCCTCGACCACCAGGGACTGGATCTCGGTGCGCACGAGGGTGGCGGGCACCTGCTGCTGCCGTCCCCGCCACTGCTCGGGGCGTACCGGGTCCCGGACCGGTTCCGCGGTCGCCGGGTGGTGGGGGGCGGGCTGTGCCACCTCGCCGGAGACCGATTCCGCGGTGGTGGTCTCGTCGGGGGTGGGGGTGTCGTCCTCGTTGTGGCCGGACGGCGTGGTGGACGGCCGTGTGGCCGAGTCGTGGCCGGTGGTGGGGGTGTTGCCCTGGCCGGTGGCCGTCGGGGTCCGGCCCGTAGTGGCGTCCGGGGTCGCGGAGGGGGGCGCCGCCGGGATGTCCTGCGGCGACCGCTCGTCCGGGAGCATCCCGGTTTCCTGGTCGGCGATGGCCTCCGACTCCGTACGCGGCCTCGGCGTGGCGCTCGCGGGCGCGGGGTTGGTGGCGTGGCCGGTGGCCCCGTCCCCCGGCACCCCCGTGCTGTGCGGCAGGCCGCTCGTGTCGGGCGTCCCGCTCGTCTCGTCCACGATCGGGTCCGGGAGCGGCTCCGGATCGAGTGTCAGATCCGGCGTCTCGTCGAGGGTTCCGTCGAATCCGGTGTCCAGCGTGCTGTCGCGACCGCGCGGCGGTGCGAACGGCGTGGTCGAGGGGGTCGTGGAGGGAGTGATGGATGGCGTGGACGTGGGCGGCAGCGAGAGATCGCCGTCCAGCACGGGGTCCGGGAGCGGGGTGGTGTCGGCCCGCCGGGACGCCGACGGCAGTGGCGTGGGGTCGGGGGCACCGGCTTTGGGCGTGGTCAGCGGCACGGCGCCGGGGTCGGTGTCCGGGGACGAGGTGCCAGTCTCCTCGTACGCGTCCCAGTCGGTGATGTCGGAGTACCCGTCGGAATCCGCGATCGAGTCGGTGTCCGTGTCCGTGCCCGTGTCCGTGTCCGTGTCCGTGTCCGAGAAGTCGTCGTCTCGGTCGAGGTCCACGATCTCGCTCGTCGGCGTCTCGACGGGGTCGTTGTAGACGGTCGGAGGAGTGAGCGCCGTGGGTACGGGCGTGGGGGTCGACGTCGTGTTCGGGGAGGACGGCGTCGGTGTCGGTGTCGGGTCCGGCGTATCGGGGGTCAATGTGCTGTTGGTGACCGGCTTGACGATCGGGCCGCCGCCACCGCCCCCCAGGACGGAGTTCGGGCCGGGCAGGGGGTTGTACGTGGCGAAGATGTTGCGGCCGCCGAAGACCTTGGTGTTCAGCCCCTTGCCGATGCTCTCCAGGACTGTACTCATGACGAGTTCGGAGATGGCGCTGAGGCCACCGCCGACCAGCGACATGGGGTCGAACTTCCACTTGCCGTCGAAGAGGCCGTTGACCAGGAACTCGGCGAGGGCCTCACTGGGGCCTTCGCTCGAGAAGCCCCGGAAGGCCTCGCCCCCGAACTGCGCCCACTTGTTGTCGTTGAAGTTGTTGAACTGGTTCTTGTAGAAGTTGCCGATGTACTTGGAGATGACGGAGGTGAAGAAACCCGCCAACGCGCCGACCGTGAAGGACTTGAGGATGGCCGTCCCGTCGATGCCGTCGGGGCGGCGCTTGCCGTCGTTCAGCGCCAGCATCGCCAGCCGTACCGCGAAGGTGGTGAGCGCCTCCTCGATCGCCTCGGTGATCGAGGGCAGCAGATGCGTCTGGCGCAGCAGGCGGTTGAGGGTCGTCAGGATCGCCACCGTCGTCCGGGCCTTCGCCGCGGCGGTGTCACCGAAGGACAACCCTCCGGTGAAGAAGGACAGGGCCGCGATGATGGCCAGCTCCGCAAGCAGGATCAACGCCTCGGCGATGATCTCGAACTTGGACTCCATGATGTTTCTGGAGTGATCGATCTGATTGCGCGACTTCTGGCGGAACTGATCGGAGAACCCGGACATCGTGTCCGAGCCCCCGACATCGATCAGAGTGGCCATCGCCTCCTTGAAGCGGGCGGCCACCTCCGGCGGGAGGGCTCCGTCGACCTTGTACACCAAATCCGTGATGCGATCACGGAGTTCCAGCACACGATCCCCGTTGTCCTCGTACGGCGTGCTCCTGTCGAACGCCATGTCCGAGGACGCCTGAAGCGGCAACTCGCCCAGCAGAACAAAGAGTATCCAGCGGACCTCTTCGGGGAATTCGATGCTGTCGGGTACCAAGGTCAGCGCTTTCCGCCGGTGCTCTCGCCGCCGGGTCCCTCACCGATGTTGTTCATTTGCGACTTCAACGCGTCCACGCTGTCGATGTTTTCGCCCACGGTCTTCCTGGCCTTTCGCAGCTCCAGGAAGCGGCCCTCGGTGATGCCGTCGAAGGCGTCGGCGATGGCGTAGTACGACTGGACCAAGGACGCGACTTCACGACGGTCCCCCGGGTCCACCTCGTCGTGGAAGTCGTCATCATATCCAGCCCAGATGGACGTACGCTCCAGGTCCGACTCGAATTTGGCCGCGGCGGCCCGTATGTCCTTGCCGAGAGCGCGGCTCTCGGCTATGAAGGCCTCGAGACGACCGGGATCGAGCTGGAAACTGTCTCCGTATCCGTAGACCATTGGCCGCTACCTCTTCTCCCCGTCCTCGGTGATCTCATCCCGCAGCTTGTCGCTCGCTCCGCGGCGTGCGGCCGCGCCCCGCTCAATGGTCTCCGTGAGCGGGCCGAAGATCTGGTCCCAGTCGACACCCGATCCCTCGACGTGGGGCCTGGCTCCCGGCGTCTCGGACAGCGGCTGAAAGGTGTTCAGCACCATCTGGGCCATCTCCGCCTGAGCCTGCTGGGCCGCCTCGATCACCGCCGCCGACAGCTGAGCGGCGCCCATGGTGCGGTACTTGCCGTCCAGGAACTTCACCTCGCTGAGCTGGCCCTGGGAATTGACGGTGACCTCCACGCTGCGGTCCCGGGAGCGCACCGTGGCCGAAGCCACGCTCAGCTGCTCCTGCGCGCGGGCCACTGCCTTCTTGGTCTCTTCCAGATTGGCCACGGCCTTGGCCAACCTGTCCTTGATCGATTCTGCCATCTTGCTCCACCTCCAGTGCTCTCGTCCCTCGTACGGGCTCGTTCAGCGTCCGATCACGGCCGGCGCGCCGCCCTCATCGGTGCCCCAGACGTCTTCGTCCTCCTCGACCCAGGAGGACCGTTCACGGTCGGCCGACTGGGTCTGCTGCTGACCCTGACCACCGGCACCGCCCATCGGCGGCATGAAGGGCATTCCGCCCGACGTGGTGGCCGTGCCGCGGCCCGCGACGGGGATCGTCTCCTCGTCCTGGTATCCGCCCCTGCTGGTCTGCGGTGTGCTCCGTCGGGTGGTCATGGTCTGCCCGTCGTCCATCACGGCGCGGACGCGTTCGCCGTCGCTCGACGATCCGCCGCCGCCCATGCCGCCCATGCGGCCGGGCATCATCGGCATGCCACCCGCGCCATTGCCGGTGCCCATGCCGTACTCGGACGGGTCCATGGAGCCGGGGGTGTAGTCGTACAGCTCCTCCTCGTAGCCCGAGCCGTCATACGAGGGCGAGTACACCGAACTGCCCGAGTTGCCCGGGCCGGACGAGCCCCCGCCGAGGCCGGAGGGTCCGCCGAGTTCGCTGGGCAGGGTCTGGCCCGGGTCGATGGGGGTGGTGATCGTCGTGCCGTCGGGCTGGTGACTGGTGATCGTCCCCCGGTCCGGGTCCAGAACGCTGGAGCCGCCGTCGGGGAAATCGGTGGTGACGGTGCCATCCGGGTTGAGGGTGGTGGTGCTGCCGTCGCTGTTGGTGATCGAGTCCCCGGGGCGCAGGCTGTCCATGTCGGTCGAGCCGTCGGGCAGCGTCGTGGTGATATCGCCGCTGGGCAGATCGATGGTCCGGGACGTCCCGTCGGGGTAGTCCATCGTGACCGAGCCGTCGGGGTTGAGTGTGGTGGTGGCTGAGTCATCCCCGAGTAGATCGCTGTCCGGGAGATCGCCACCGGGCCCGAGGCCGCCCGCCCGCTGGTTGAAGCGCTCCTCGGCCTCCTTCTGCTGCTGCTCGGCCTTCTGCTCGGCCTCCGCCTGCTTCTGCTCGGCCTTCTGCTCGGCCTCCGCCTGCTTCTGCTCGGCCTCCTTCTCCTTCTCCTCCTGCTTGCGCTCCTGCTCCGCCTGCTTCTGCTCCTGCTCCTGCTGGAGCTGCTCCTGCTTGGCCTCCTGCTCGGCCTGCTTCTGCTCGGCCTTCTGCTCGGCCTCCTGCTGCTTCTGTTCCTGCTCCTTCTCCTTCTGCTCCTGCTTGGCCTCCTGCTCCTCCTGCTTGGCCTGGTACTCGGATTCGGTCTGGATCTGCTTCTGCTCCTGCTCCTTCTCCTTCTGCTCCTGCTTGGCCTCCTGCTCGGCCTGCTTCTGCTCCTGCTCCTTCTCCTTCTCCTCCTGCTTCTGCTCGGCCTCTTTCTCCTTCTCCTCCTGCTTTCGCTCCTGCTCCGCCTGCTTCTGCTCCTGCTCCGCCTCCTTCTGGGCCTGCTTCTGCTCCTGCTCGGCCTGCTTGCGCTCCTGCTCCTTCTTCTCCTGTTCGCGTTCCACACGGGCCTGATTAGTGGCAACGATCTGTCGTTCTTCGGCTTCCTTCTCCTTCTGTTCCTGCTTGGCCTCCTGCTCGGCCTGCTTCTGCTCCTGCTCCTTCTCCTTCTCCTCCTGCTTCGCCTCCTGCTCGGCCTCCTTCTGTGCCTGCTTCTGCTCCTGCTCGGCCTGCTTGGCCTCCTGCTCCTTCTCCTTCTCCTCCTGCTTGGCCTCCTGCTCCTTCTCTTTCTCCTCCTGCTTGCGCTCCTGCTCGGCCTGCTTGGCCTCCTGCTCCTTCTCCTTCTCCTCCTGCTTGCGCTCCTGCTCCGCCTGCTTGGCCTCCTGCTCCTTCTCCTTCTCCTCCTGCTTGCGCTCCTGCTCCTTCTCCTTCTCCTCGGCCCGCTGCTCGGCTTCCTTCTGCTTCTTGTCGGCCCGCTCTTCCGCTTCCCTCTGCCTCTCCTCGGCCCGTTTCTCGGCTTCCTCGGCCTTCCGCTCGGCCTCCTTCTCCTTCTCCTCGGCCTTCCGCTCCGCCTCCTTCTCCTTCTCCTCGGCCTTCTTCTCCGCCTCCTCCTTCTCCTTCTTCGCGTCGGCCTTCTCCTTCGCGGCCTGGTCGACGTTGAACTTCTCCGTCAGGCTGACGGTCTCCGTCTCGATCTTCTTCGGGAAATTCTGGTCGTTGATGGCGTTTTCGATGTCGATGAGAGCCTTCTTGCCGGCCACTTGGAGGACGTCCTTGACCGATTGCTGCCACCGCCTGATGGCCTCCTCACCGATCTTCTTCCAGGTTTCCTTGTCCTCCAGCGGGCCGTACTTCCTGTCACCGCCGTAGAAGCCGCCGAACTTCACATAGTGGTAGCCGCTGCTATAGCCATAAGGACTGTAAACCGGCTTGTAGCGGACCTTGGTGATGTTGTTGTGCCACACCTCCTTCGCCACCTCGCCCAGGATGTCAAGCAGCCAACGGAGCGGGTTTCCGGTCAAGGTGGCCCATGTGTCCCACTTGTCATGCAGGCGCTGTGCGCTGTTCCGCACCGCCACGCGGTATGCCCGAAGGTCGTCGCCGTACTTCGAACCGGTTGCTCCGGACACCGGGAACTGCTCGTTGTAGGACTTGTAGTTGCGGACGAGCCCATGGATCAGGTCCTTGAAGACGCCGGCGGCCTGCCCCTTCCAGGCCGCCTCCTGCTTACCGAGGTCGAACTCCCAGTCCTGGAGATCCCGGTAGCGCTGCTGGAAGAACTGCGCGACGCGGTCGAACGCCTTGGCGTTGTCCTCAAACGACTTCAGGTCTACCGCGTTCTCCTCAGTGATGGGGAGGTCGTTCCATGAGTAGCCGGACGTGGTGTCGTGGTCCAGCAGTTGTTGCAGCGCCATGCCACCGCCGAAGGCGTACTGCGAAAGGGCCTTGTTGCTCCAGACCGTGTCCTTGGACTGGCCCTGGAAGTCCTTCCCGAGACCGCTCTTGAAATCTCCGCCGTAGAACACCCCACCGGCCGGGGCGTCCTCCTTGTCCGTGCCGGTGGTGCCCAGCATCGTGATCCGGGCCTTCTTCATGACGACCTTGGTGCCCACGTCCGCGTCTCCGACCTTGCCGTGCTTGCCGGAGTAGAACGGGATCACGACGTCGGTGTTCTCGACGCGCCAACCGGAGCTTTCGTACAACCAGTTCAGATCGTCGGACGCCTCGACAATGGCATTGGACGGCTCACCGTCGTAGTCGGAGAACTCGACCCTCATCATCGGGATGTCGTCGTTTCCCAGCAGCGCCCCGAAGAGCGTCTCGCGCTTGGGCAGCACCATCCCGGTCAGCACCTGGATCGCGGTGTGCCAGTAGTCATCTACGGAATCCGCTGGGTAAACGACTTTGTCGGCCACGGTGGGGGGTCCTCCGATGGGCGGGTCAGGGCAAGATGGAGCGAACGGGTGAGAGGATTGCGTCAGTCTTCGTCGTCACCATCGCCACCGCCACCCTTTTTGCCGCTCATGTCGGAGTCCACATCCTCGAAGATGTCGAGGAATTCCTGACCGTCGATGTCCACCAGACTGCCCGCCTGCGTCGAGAAGAGGGTCTCGAGCGAGGTCTTCAGGTTGTCCGCGATGTCCTTGAAGAGCTCGGTCTGCTCTTCGTAAATCGTCGTCAGGTCGGTGGCGGTCTTGGCGATGGCCTTGTTGAGCGCATCGCCCTTCCCGTGCAGATTCTCCTGCTTGAGCATGAGTCCGAGTCGCAGCGGTTTACTGAGCCCGTATGAATCGAACTGCTCGGGGGTGGTGTAGTCGGTGTCCCCGAGCAGCGTACCCATCGTCGGCCCGAGGGTCGGGTCATCCGATGCGATCTTGCGCAGCTCATCCTGGAACGGCACCAAGCGGTTGTCCCGGAACGCCTCGAGTCCGGCCTTGTCCATGGACAGTTTGCCGGTCTTCGAATTCGGGTCTTCTGCCATGGCGAGTCTCCTTTGGTCGAGAAGTCGGGACGCGGCGGCCGCAGGGTGACGGCCGCCCGAGCCGGAGGGTCAGCGGCCGATCTTCACCGAGTCCCACATCTGGGTCAGCGACTGCTCGCTGTACTGGTAGTTCTCGGACACCGAGGTGAGCAGGGTGGAGTGCTTGGTCAGCAGGTCCTCCATGGCCTTGACCGCGTTGTCCCAGGACTGCTGCTTCTGGGCGTAGACGTCCTTGTCGTCACCGATCCAGCTGTTCTTCAGCTCGTTCAGCTCCATCTCCAGATTGGAGAGGGTGGTCGCGATCGCCTTGGTCTGGCTGATCATGTCGTCGGCGGCGTTGCCCATCTGCGAGTAGTCGACGTAGATGTAGCCGTCGGTGAAGTCGCTCATTTACCTGTCCTCAGTCTCGCGTCGGATGCGAAGGGGGTTCCGGGAGTGCTCGGGCTCAGCCGGCCAGGGCGTCGAAGACGGCGTCCGACTGGGCGTACGCCTCGTTGATGCTCTCGACGGAGGACCCCTGCTGCTTGCCGTGCTCGACGAGGGTCTGGTTGAGCGTTTCGATCATGTCCTGGACGTTGGTGAGGATGACGTCGGCCTTCTCCTCCCAGGCGGTGACCAGATCCTTGAACGCCCCACCGTCACTGCCCTTGTAGTGGGCCATGAGGTTGTTCTTGGTGTTCTCGACGTCCTGGCGGCACTTCATGACGCCGTTGAACGCCATCTCCAGCGCCTGGACACCGTTCCGTGTCGCGTTCTCCTCAGACTGCTGCATTCCGTTGATGGCCATGCGTAGCCCTCTCGTCGCTCGATCCGGGATGGCGATGCTACGAGCGGGTGGTTGCCTTTCGAATGATCTGACTTGTCGTCAGATTGCTTTTCAGTTGTCGCGCTTGCTCTGCCAGGCACAACGCGGTGCCGTGACATCGGCGCGGCCCGTCTGGGCGGCCTTCGGGGACAGGTCGGGGCCGGAGGGCAGCATCGCCAGCATCAGCAACGGCATCTCCTTCGGTGTCGCGTCCTGGTAGCCCAGCGCTTCAACGGCGTCCGCGGTGGCCAGGCGGTACTTCACACCGGTTTCGGTGACCAGATAGAGCGTGCCGCCGACCTTGCCGCCGCCCGCGCCCACGGCGCGGACCAAAGCGCCGCGGCCCGGTGGCACGGTGATCCGGTCCACGGGCAGACACGCCGCCGCGGCCGCTCCGGAGGAGTGCTGGGCGACCGGGCCGAGGTCGGGTGCGGCCGCCAGCGCCACGCCCACCCGGGTGCCCTTGCCCTGCGGCGTGACCCGCGCGCACAGCGTCTGATCCTGCGGAACCGCCACCGGCTTCGGCGGGTTCTCCGGCGACGCTCCAGGGCCCTTCTCCTCCCCGGCGCCGGGCGCCAGATGGCTCTTGAGGGACTGCGAGGTCAGCGTCAGAGGGGCCGGGGAGGCACCGGCGTAAGCCTTCTGACGGGTCCGCGGATCGCCGAGCACCAGGGCCACCTCGGTGGCGGTGAGCGGTGCCAGGCCGTCCTTGCGCAGCAGGTAGTAGCGCGCGCCGGCGCCCGGGACGGTCAGCTTGAAGACCTGCCCGACCCTGGTCGCCTGGCCCCCCAGCTCGGGCCCGGAGGTCCCGAGTCCGGGGTTGTCCGGCGGGGCGAGGTCGGGCCCGGCGGGCAGCGCGTTCAGGAAGGCGGCCGAGACCGGTACGGGGTTGGTGGACGCGTATCCGAGGGCCTCCGGTGCGGCGGAGGTACGGTCCAGCCGCAGCCGGCTTCCCTGCCACAGCAGATAGTCGGTACCGCCCGGAGCCGCCACCAGTACCCCTTGGTCCTTGCCGAGGGGGTCGCCGCCGGCGCCGTTGCCCACCGCCAGGGTGGTGATGGAATCGACCCTGCCTTTGGCGTCCTTCTCGGGGGTGGCGCACACCTGCCAGGGATCACCGGACAGATCACCGGCCCCGGGAATCTCGTCCGGCGCCCCCTCGATGCCGACCGGGGCCCCGTGCGGAGTGCCCTTGAGGGAACCCGCGCCCACGGTGGTGGTGGCCAGGTCCCCTCCGCCAAGGAGTTTCGCCGACGCGTAATTGCGCACCGGGCGGAGCCGGCCTCCCAGGAAGAGATAGCGGGCCCCGCTGTTCTTGTCCACGATGAGATCGCCCGAGGAACGCCAGGAATCCGTTTTGCCGGGGCTGATCAGGCCGATGACGAAGGCTCCGGCCGCCAGCAGGATCGCGATGATGATCCCGATGGCCACGCCGCGGTTCGTCCGTCCCTGCGGGCTTTCGGGCGCGTCGGGGTCCGCGCGCAGCATGCTGGAGGTCAGACGGCCCATGAGGAACATGTGGGCCTGGACCTGGTCGCGTTTGTTCTGCATGTGCTTGTCGGTCCTTAGGGGTCAGCCGTTGAGGGCGCGCAGCCAGCCGTAGACGCCGAGCACCCACAGCGACAGGGGCAGCAGGCTGATGGCCATGGCGGAGTGCAGGATTTCGGCCGCCCGGCCCCAGTACGGGACCAGCCGGCGGCCGGGCACGGTCCACGATGCGATGGCGATGGCGGCGGCGACCGCCAGCAGCCCCGCCGCCAGCAGCAACCGCCCACCCGGGGTGGTGGAGACGGCGGCGTCGTAGGCCAGGAGTCCGGCGCCCCATACGCCTGCGGCGACCAGTGACAGGCGCTGGAGGGTGTTGCCCAGGCCGCGGCTGTGCAGCAGCAGGAGCAGGGAGAGGGCCACGATGGTGAGGGTGGTGGGGAGGGTGAGGCGGTGGGCCAGGCCGTACTGGCAGGCCGCGCAGATGGCGGCGGTGGCGCCGTACAGACCGGTCATCCAGCCGTCGGCGACCACGGTGCGGGCGGCCACGGCGGAGGGTGAGTGCGGCTCGATCCCCTCCTGCAACTGATGGGCGTTGGTGGGCAGTGGTGGCATGCGCATCCCGGAGAGCCGGAAGGACATCGAGGGCACGAACGCCCCGAAGATGACCGCGACGAGGGCGAGCACTCCGGCCGTGTGACCCGGGCCGAGATCAGCGGTCATCATCAGCGCCCCCGCCAGCACAGCGGCCACCGCGACCGCGACCAGGGCCAGGAACAGCGAGGCGAAGGCGGCCGCGACGGCGACCGCGAGCATCGCGCCGCCCGCCGCCGCGGCACCGGCGGCCAGGATCCGGGAGCCCAGCATCTCGTAGTAGTGCGGCCCGCTCAGAGCCCCGCCGGGCAGCAGCCAGCCGGCCAGGCCGAAGTACGGCACGGCCGCGAAGCCCAGCGCGGCACCGGCCTCCGCGTCGCCGACGGCACGGCTGGCCGAACCGGCGCCCCCGAGCAGCAGCATCCCCGCTGCGGCCGCGGCCAGCGCACGCAGCTCACCGGAGGACCCCGGCACGGCGAGCGCGGCCAGACCGGCGGCGAGGGTGAGCATCAGCATGCTCAGGAGCGTTCTGCGGCTGATTTTCGGCGCCCACCCGAAGGGGCGGTCCTGCATGGTGGTGGCGATGCCGTCCACCAGGTCGTCCAGCACGACCTCGGGGAGGGAGTCGGTGCGCGGCCGCAGGTAGAGGGTCTCACCGTCGCGCAGCCCGATGGACTCCAGGCTGCGGTCCTCTTCCAGCGGCTGCTCGCCCAGCCGCTGGAGGATCCAGCCGCCGTGTTCCAGCCCCTTTTCGGCGAGATCGTCACCGGCGTAACTCACCAGGGTGGGCAGCAGATCAGCCACGGGTACGTCGGCGGGAACCGCCAGATCGATGGATTTGGCCGGCGCGTGCACCGTGACGCGGCACAGACCTGCCGTTGCGCTCTCAGGCATGGGAAAACTCACGCTTCGTCGGGAGACTTTCGAGTCTCCGGGGAGGGCCGTTCGTTGGACGTGTGCGCGGTTGAGCTGCACACTACTTTGCTGAACGCCTGCTCGTGTGCGTCCATCTGAGTGAACCGTAGAAACGGATCGTAGACTCTTCCCGTCCGGTCGGGGTTCCTGCCCCCGGACCGGCCGCGATGGCACGTGCCGTCTCTCGCACCTGCACGCTTGTCTCCCCCGTCCCGGCTGTCCTGTTGCCCAGGTCAGCGTCCATACCCCCGTCCCGTCCCCGAGTTGCTGTCGGGTGCGGCCGGAAGGACAGCACCCTCCGAAGGAGACCACCCGCTTGAGTACCGTCCTGTTCCGCAGGCCCGCGCGTCGGCGCGGACCGGACATGCCCGAAGGGGAACTGAGCCTCCAGGAGCCGCCCACTCTCCCCGAGGTCACCCCCGACTCCTCCGCCATCTGGAACTACCTCCCCATGGCACTGATGTCGGTGTCCATGATGCTCATGTACATGAGGCCCGGCGGCTCCAGGAGCGGCGCCTTCATCTACCTCGCCCTGGGCATGATGGTCGTCTCCGCGGGCGCCATGATCCTGGGCCAGCTCGTCCGCCGCAGCAGCGAACGCAAACAGAAACTCAAGGGCGAACGGCGGGACTACCTGCGCTATCTGCGCCAGACCCGGCGCAAGGTCCGCGGCGCCGTGGCCGACCAGCAGCGCGCCCTGGCCTGGCGCCACCCCGAACCCGGTGCCCTGTGGTCGCTGGTCGGCACCACCCGGCTGTGGGAACGGCGCCCGGCCGATGACGACTTCGGCGAAGTACGGGTCGCGGTCGGCGATCAGAAACTGGGGCTGCGGCTCGCACCGCTGTCCACCAAGCCGGTCGAGGACCTGGAACCGCTCAGCGCACACGCCCTGCGCAGCTTCATCCGCGCGTACTCCACCGTGCCCGAGCAGCCCATCGCGGTCTACCTGCGCACCTGGGCCCGGGTGCTGTTCCGCGGCGACGAGGAGCGCATCCACGCGCTGGCGCGGGCGATGGTGGCGCAGCTGGCCGTGGTCCACTCCCCCGAGGACCTGTGGATCGCGGTCTGCGCGGCCGATGAGCGGCGCGGCGAGTGGGAGTGGGTGAAGTGGCTTCCCCACAACCTCCACCAGCAGGAGTCCGACGGCGCCGGTTCGGTACGGATGGTCGTCTCCTCCGTCAACGAGCTTGACGATCTCCTCGGCGCCGAGTTCACCGAGCGTCCCCCGTTCGAGCCCGACGCCATGGCCGGACGTGAGGAGCCCTACACCGTAGTCGTCCTGGACGGGGTCACGGTCCCGGGCGGACATCGGATGGAGGGTCCCGGCTTCCGCAACGCGGTCGTCCTCGACCTGGACACCTCGCTCACCTGGCGGCCCGGCCGGTCCACGCTCCGGCTCGACCTGGCCGAAGAGATCATGCGCCTGGTGCGCACCGACCGTGAGCGCAAGGAACAGCACACTCCGCTGGGGCGGCCGGACCGGATGGGCATGGCCACCGCGACCTCACTGGCCAAGCGGCTCGCCCCCTACCGGATGGGCATAGCCCAGGATTCCTCCGAACCCCTGGCCGCCGACGTCGAGCTGACCTCGCTGCTGGGCATCCCCGACCTGCACCGTCATGAGCCGCCCTCGCTGTGGGAGCGGCGTACGGGGTCGGAGCGGCTGCGGGTGCCGATCGCGGTGGGCACGGACGGAGCGCCGGTGGAGCTGGACATCAAGGAGTCCGCGCAGGGCGGTACGGGCCCGCACGGCATGCTCATCGGCGCGACCGGCTCGGGTAAAAGTGAGCTGCTGCGCACCCTGGTACTCTCGCTCGCGCTCACCAACTCCTCCGAGACCCTCAATTTCGTCCTGGTGGACTTCAAGGGTGGCGCGACATTCCTGGGCCTGGACGAATTGCCGCACACCTCAGCGGTCATCACCAACCTCGCCGATGAGGTGGCGCTGGTTTCCCGTATGCAGGACGCCCTGCACGGTGAACTCATCCGCCGCCAGGAACTCCTGCGGGCGGCCGGTAACTACACCTCGGCACTGGAATACGAGAAGGCCCGGGCCGACGGAACACCGCTGAACCCGTTGCCGAGCCTGTTCGTCGTCGTCGACGAGTTCAGCGAACTCCTCGCCGCGCACCGGGAGTTCATGGAACTCTTCGTCATGATCGGACGCCTCGGGCGCAGCCTCGGCGTCCATCTGCTGCTCGCCTCGCAGCGCCTGGACGAAGGCCGCATGCACCAATTGGAATCCCACTTGTCCTACCGCATCGGTCTGCGTACCTTCTCCGCGATGGAAAGCCGCGGCGTCCTCGGCGTACCCGACGCCTACGAACTGCCGTCGCGTCCGGGAAGTGGTTTCATCAAGACCGGTGTGGAAGCGTTGACCCGGTTCCGCGCCGCCTATGTCTCCGGCCCTTACCGCCGCCGGAGCGGCAGCGCGCATCAGGCCCGGGTGGCCAGTCAGGTGGTGCCGTGGACGGCGGGCTGGGTGGTGCCCCGGCAGCTGCCCGACCTGCCCGAGAACGAGCCCGAGAAGCCCGACGAGGAAGAGGACGGTGACTCGCTGCTGTCGGTCGCCGTGGACCGGATGCGCCACGCCGGCCCGCCCGCCCACCAGGTCTGGCTGCCCCCGCTCAACAAACCGTCCCCCCTGGATGAGCTGCTGGCGCCGCTGGCGCCGGACGCCGAGTACGGCCTGACCTGCGACCGCGCGCGGCGGGGACGGCTCACCGCACCGGTGGGCATCATCGACCGTCCCTTCGACCAGCGCCGGGACGAGCTGCTGGTGGACGTGTCCGGCGCCGGTGGCCACGTCGCCATCGCCGGCGGCCCGCAAAGCGGCAAATCCACCCTGCTCCGCACCCTCATCACCTCACTCGCTCTCACCCACACCCCCCGCGAAGTGCAGTTCTACTGCCTCGACTTCGGCGGCGGCTCCCTGGCGGGACTCGCTCGGCTCCCCCACGTCGGCGGTGTGGCCGCCCGCATGGACAAGGAGCGGGTCGGGCGCGTCATCTCCGAAATCACCTCGCTCCTCGCGCACCGGGAGAAGTTCTTCCTCGACCACGGCATCGACTCCATGCCCACCCTCCGCCGCCGCCGGGCAGCGGGCGAGTTCCCCAACGAGGCGCATGGCGACGCCTTCCTGGTCATCGACGGCTGGTCCACTGTCCGCCAGGACTACGACCAGCACATCCAGACCTTCAACGCCATCGCCAGCCGCGGCCTCAACTACGGCATCCACCTCATCACCACCACCGCCCGCTGGGTCGAACTCTCCTCCGCCATCCGCGACCAGTCCGGCACCCGCCTCGAACTGCGCATGGGCGACCCCATGGACTCCGGCATCGACATCCGCAAAGCCGCCAAAGTCCCCCGCATCCCCGGCCGCGGCCTCACCCACGACTCCAAGCTGGATTACCTCGCCGCGCTGCCGCGCGTGGACGGGAAGCCGGACGCCGACGACCTCTCCGACGGCGTCGCCGACCTCGTGGCGAGGGTGCGCGAACACTGGACCGGCCCGTCGGCCCCGCCCGTGCGGATGCTGCCCACCCTGCTTCCGGCCGCAGAACTGCCCGCGCCCGAGGGCGACTTGCGGGTACCGCTGGGCATGGGGGAAGAGCGGATGGACACCCTCTGGCACGACTTCACCACCAACCCCCACCTGATCGTCGTCGGCGACACGGAAAGCGGCAAGACCAACCTCCTGCGTCTGATGGCCAAAGCCATCACCGACCGCTACACCCCCGCCGAAGCCCGCATCATGGTCGTCGACTACCGCCGCGAACTCGTCGAGGCCATCCCGGACGACTACCGCCTCGGCCACGCCGTCTCCATCGACGCCCTCAAAGAGCTGGTCGACGGAGCGGCCCGGGCCGTACGCACCCGACTCCCCGGCCCCGATATCGCACCCGCGCGGATGCGGCTGTGCGACTGGTGGACCGGACCGCGGCTGTTCATCCTGGTCGACGACTACGACATGGTCGGCGGCGGCGGACCCCTCAACCAGCCCTTCTCGCCCCTCATGGACCACCTCGCCCTCGGCTACGAAGTCGGCATGCACCTCATCGTCGCCCGCGCCGCCGCCGGAGCCGGACGCGGACTCAACGACCCCCTCATGCGACGCCTCCAGGAAGTCAACGCCCCCGGCATCCTGCTCTCCTGCCCGCCCACCGAGGGCTATCTCTTCAGCAACGTCAAGGGCCGCAACCTCATACCAGGACGCGGCACCCACATCACCCGCCGCAAGAAGGTGGAGGTCCAAACCGCCCTCCTCGAGCCGGACTCCGCAGGCCCGGAGCCGGTAAGGCCGGGGGCCTGATGCCGGGGGCCAGATACGCCACGAGTGCGGGGGAACGAGTCCCCCGCGCCCGGCGCGAGAGAAGCGCCCTAGGGCGTGTTTCGAAAGTAGCGCCGTCCGCCCGGAGGGCGGGCCCCGCGGCGTCTGGTGCGTGCGATCGCAAGGCGGAGGGGCGTCCTCGTAGTGGGCCTACCTGGACGACCCCGACAACGCAGCGAGCGTGCGTGCCAGGCGCCGCGGGGCAGGCGGGACTTTCGAAACACGCACTAGGGCGCCGGGCGCCAGCCGCGGGCCTTGCCCAGCGGCACGATCACCATCGCGGCGCCCACCAGCAGCACCACCACCAGGGCGCCGCCGCCGATCATCAGCGCCCGCACACGGGGCGTGTCCGAGGCGGCCGGGGGGATGTGCGCCGGGGCGGCCTCGGCCTCGGCGGCGGGCCCGTCGGTCGGGAGGACGGCCGTCAGCCCGGCGTAGGCATCCAGTTTGGGTACGGCGTCGGGGTAGGCGGCCTCCAGCAGCCTGCGCGAGACCTGGGCCGCGGAGAGGTCGGGCTGGTAGGAACGGATCAGCGCCGCCGCTCCCGCCACGTGTGCGGCCGCCAGCGACGAGCCCGAACCGATGTAGTGGCCACTGCCCTTGGGCCCGATGCCCACCACGGCGTCACCGGGCGCGGCCAGGTCGGGGTCGAGCGCCGGGGGCGCTCCCTTGGGGCGGGTTCCGGCCGGGCCGTAGTCGACGACCGACAGCACATGGGGGATACGCGCCGGCCAGTACGCCCTGGCCCGGGTGTCGGGCTTCCCGTCGGCGCCCTCGGGAGCGACGTCGGGGGCCACGGGGGCGACGATCAGCACGTCCTTGCTGCCGGCGTAGGCGACGGCTTCGGTCAGCTCCTTGCCGCCGGTGGCCAGGGCCTGGCCGACGTACACCACGTCCGCCCCGTTGTCCACGGCGGACCTGATGCCGTCCGCCACCAGCTGGGCGGAGGGATTGCCCCGGGTGTCCGTACCCCGTACGGCGAGGATGCGCGCGGCGGGCGCGACACCCGTGACGGCGCCCTTCCCGGTGGGGGCGGCCGCGATCAGACCCGCGGCGAAACTGCCGTGGCCCACGCAGTCCTGACCCGCCGTGCCCTCGGCCGTGACGCGGCCGGACAGCGCGGGGCTCTGCTGTCCGACCCCGGTGTCCACCACGGCCACGGTCACGCCGGCGCCCCGCGACAGCTGCCAGGAGCGGGACAGTTGGAGCGCCTGGTGCGTCCAGGGCCGGGCTTCGGCCGTCTTGACCGAGGCGGCGGCACACGAATCGTCGGCAGCCATCCGCAGCCGCAGCGGGGGCAGACTCACCGGATCGCCGTCGTCGGCATGGGCGGGCGGGGACATCACCAGAGCGGGAAGTGCGGCTGCCGCCGCGAGGGCCGCAGCCCGACGGTAACGGTCGGATGGCATACGGCACATGGTATGGGATTGGATATGGGGACCGGGCCGGGCCCGGCCCCCCACGAAACCAGGAGGTCGTAGCGTGTCACGGCAGGTACTTACGGTCGGTCCGGAGCAGCCGGAGGGTTTCCGGACGATTGGTGAGGCGCTGGCCACGGCACGTACGGGCGCGGTCATCCACATCCGTCCCGGCCGGTACGCCGAAAACCTCACGGTCCGGACCCGGGTGACGATCGTGGCCGAGGGTGAGCCGGGGAGTGTGGAGATCTGTCCGCGGCGGGGTACGGCGTTGACGCTGGTGGCGGATGCGGTGATGCTGACCGATCTGGTGCTGCGCGGCGGAGCTGAGGATGTGGCCGTGGTGGACGCGCCGCGCGGTCAGGTGGCCATGGACAGTTGCACGATCGTCGGGTCAGGGTGGACGGCGGTGCTGGCGCGGCAGACGGGTTCGCTGGCCATGCGTGGCTGCCGGGTCACCAACCGCGAGGGCGCCGGAATCGTCGACACATCCGAGACCGGCAGCGTCATCGAGGACTGTGTACTGGAGAACCTCGGCACCTCGGCCATCGTGCTCAGCGAGAACGCCCGGTCCACGATTCGCAACTGCCGTATGCGCGACGCACGCGGCAACGGCGTCCTCGCCAACGGCGAAGCCCAGGGTTCGATCGAGTCGTGTGACATCACCGGGACGGACAAGCCCGCGATCGCGCTGGAGGGCAACAGCACGACGCGAGTCATGCACACCACCGTGCGCGACACCTCCGTCGGCGTCTACCTGACCAGCTCCTCACGTCCCACACTGGAGCAGGTGTCGGTGTCCGGTACGACCGGGCCGGGGATCGCATTGTCAGCCGGCGCCGACCCCCTGTTGCGGCGGTGTACCACGACCCGGACGAAGGGTCCTGGGCTGGTGGTCTCGGAGCGTTCGCGCGGTACCTTCGAGGACTGTGAGTTCACCTCGGCAGGCGGTTCGGCGATCCGGGTGGCCGACTCCAGTTCGCCGTCGTTCTTCCGCGCGGTGGTGCGTGACTGCGCCGACCCCGCGGCCGCGGTGCAGCTCGTCGATGAGTCGACCGCGGAGTTCGACCGGCTGGAGGTGTCGGACGCCCAGGGCAGCGCCATCTCCATCCGCACCCACGCCAACCCGCTCATCCGCCATGCCCTCATCACCGCACCCGGCCGGTTCGGCGTCGAGGTGGGCGAAGAGGGCCGCGGACGGCTGGAGTTCTGCACCATCGAGCGCGCCACCGACGCCGGGATACGCATCGCCGGCGGCGGCAACACCCAACTGGACGACTGCGTACTGCGCGCCTCCGGCGAAGCCGCCGTCTCCATCGGCCGCGAGGGCATCGCCACCGTTCGCGACATCGAGATCGACGGCAGCGGCGCCTCCGGCATAGCCGTCGAGGACGGCGCCGAACTCACCCTCACCCGGGCCCGGATCACCGGTGCCCAGGCGCATGGTATCCTGCTCACGGCGGGCTCGCGCGCCGAACTGCGTACCTGCCAGATCAGCGGCAGCGTCGGCGACGGCATCCGCATCGACACCGCCGAGCCGGTCACGGTCACCGGCTGCACCGTCCGCGACAACCGCGGCGCCGGACTCGCCCAGACCCGGCCCAGCGAGCGCCTGGACATCACGGAGCTGACCAGCGCGGACAACGGAACGCCCGACGTGTGGGGTGACGCGGTGGCCGCTGGTGCCGGTGGGCGCGCCGCTTCCGGCAAGGACTCCGGCCGCGGTGAGCCGGCGGATCCGCTGGAGGAACTGGACGCCCTGATCGGTCTGGAGGGGGTCAAGCACCAGGTACGGACCCTGGTCAACCTCAACCAGCTCGCCCAGCGGCGGCAGCGGCTGGGCATGCCGGTGCCCTCCATGAGCCGCCATCTGGTCTTCGCCGGCCCCCCGGGTACGGGTAAGACCACCGTCGCCCGGCTCTACGGCTCCATCCTCGCCCAGCTCGGCGTCCTCCCCGAAGGCCACCTGGTCGAAGTCTCCCGCGCCGACCTCGTCGCCCAGGTCATCGGCGGTACGGCCATCAAGACCACCGAGGCGTTCAACCAGGCCATCGGCGGGGTGCTGTTCATCGACGAGGCCTACACCCTCACCCCCGACGGCGGCAGCTCCAACGACTTCGGCCGCGAGGCCGTGGACACCCTGCTGAAACTGATGGAGGACCACCGCGAGGACGTGGTGGTCATCGCGGCGGGCTACTCCGCCGAGATGACGTCCTTCCTGGAGTCCAACCCCGGCCTGGCCTCCCGCTTCACCCGCACCATCGAGTTCGCCAACTACTCCGTGACGGACCTGGTGACCATCACGGAGAGCATGTGCGCCTCCCACCAGTACGAACTGGGCCCGGGGACCACGGAGACGCTGGCGGCGCACTTCGAGGGGATGGACCGGGGCGCCAGCTTCGGCAACGGCCGCGCGGCCCGCCGGGTCTTCGAGGAGATGGTCGACCGCCAGGCCTTCCGGCTCGCCACCATGGCCGAACCCGCCGAACGGGACCTCACCCTGCTGCTCCCCGAGGACGTCAGCGACGAGAGCGGCGCATACCAGCAGACCCATGAGGACCGGGAGGCGATGCTCGCCAGGCTCGAGGCCATGGTCGGCCTCAGCGCGGTCAAGCGCGAGGTCACCGACTTGGTCTCGCTGCTCACCACGGCCAAGCAGCGCGAGGCCGCCGGGCTGCCGGCCCCGCGCATCAGCCAGCATCTGGTCTTCTCCGGCCCGCCCGGCACCGGCAAGACCACCGTCGCCCGCCTCTACGCCGGGCTGCTGCACTCCCTGGGCGTCCTGCCCCGCGGCCAGCTCGTCGAGGTCGCCCGCGCCGATCTGGTGGGCCGCTATGTGGGCCACACCGCGCAGCTCACCAAGGAGGTCTTCGAAAGCGCCATGGGCGGGGTGCTGTTCATCGACGAAGCCTACACCCTCACCCCCGAAGGGGGCGGTTCCGACTTCGGCCGCGAGGCCGTGGACACGCTGCTGAAGCTGATGGAGGACCACCGGGACCAGGTCGTGGTCATCGTCGCCGGCTACACCGCGGAGATGCGGCGCTTCCTGGCCTCCAACCCAGGCCTGGCCTCCCGCTTCTCGCGGTTCGTGGAGTTCGAGAACTACTCCACCGACGAGCTCCTCACCATCCTGGAGCGGCACGCCGAGGAGTCCGGCTACACCTGCACGGCGGACACCCTCGACGCGCTGCACACCCATATCGACGCCATCCCCCGCGACCGCTCCTTCGGTAACGGGCGCCTGGCACGGCAGCTCCTGGAAACCATGATCACCCACCAGGCCCGGCGGCTCACCGCAGTGCGCACACCCAGCGTGGACGATCTGCGGACGCTGCTACCGGAGGATCTGCCGGCCGCAGGACTCGGTGTATTCGGGTGAGCGGGTGGGGGGTGTCAGGGGCGCGGTCCGACCGCCGTGGCGCCGCCGCGGATCACTCCGGTCGATCTCGGCCTTCCAGGTCATCCGGCTCACCATCCGATGGGCATGACACGTGGTCCCCGCACCGGCGCGCGCCAGGGTGCCGCCCACCTCGATCCATGGTCAGAATGCCCGCGGGCGCCACGGAATTTCGCTCGGCACGGGCAGAGGGCGGCCGGGTTGCGCCGGAAAGCCCTCCGCCCGTGCCTGCTGCTAGCGGCGCAGGGCGGCCAGGTTGCGGTAGCCGATCGCCGCGTGTTCCAGGGACTGGCCCGGGTTGGTGGTGCTCGGTGCGTTGTCCTGCTCGACCATCGGGTTGTGGTAGTTGCGGTGGCCCACACGGGAGAAGAACGTGGTGTAGTCGATGACGCCGGTGCCGAACGGGACCATGTCGTAGCCCATCCCGTTGGTGGTGTTGACGACGCCGTCCTTGGCGTGGAACAGCGGGTAGCGCTTGTTGTTACGGGTGACGAGGCCGGCCGGATCGAAGACGTTCGTCTGCGTGGAGCCGTCGTGGGCGGTGTAGGTGCGGAACTTGTACTGGGCGACATGCGCCCAGAAGACGTCCATCTCCAGCCAGACCAGCTCGGGGTCGGTGATGGACAGGAAGTATTCCAGCTTGCGGATGCCGGAGCTGCGGGTGGGCTTGGACTGGGCGTCCAGCGGGCCGCCGTCGAGCAGGAAGCCGTAGGCCGCGTCGTGGTTGTGGGTGTAGAGCTTGAGGCCGGCGCGGCGGGCGATCGCGCCGAGGGCGTGCCACTTGTCGGCGGCGACGTCCCAGTCGGCCTTGTAGGCGCTTCCGGTGGGGTCGCCACCGGTGCCCATGTGGGCCAGGCCGAGGATGTTCGCGATCTCCAGGTGCTTTTTGAAGGTGTCCAGGTCGGCGCTGGTCAGGGGCCAGGAGCCAGGGATGAAGCCGTGGTTGCCCTGGGCGCGCAGCCCGTTGTCGTCCAGCCAGCGGCGCAGCAGCTTGGCGCCCTCGACGGACTCCAGGCTCGCGCCGCCGGGGGCGTTGGCGTGCTGGCCGTAGCCGGCGAACTCGACCTGGCGGTAGCCGAAGCGGGCGAGCTGTTCGAAGACGGCGCGGAAGCCGGACGGGAGGGAGGTGGTGAGCGGGTCGCGGCCGATGGCGTCGCGGACCGTGTAGAGGATGATGCCGCGCTTGTCCGCGGGGACGAGTGCGTGCCCTCTGCCGGTGCCGGCCGACCGGGGTGCGGCGGCCTGTACGGGGCTCGCGCCGAGGACGGGGGCTGCGATCGCCCCGGCCGCGACGGCGGTGCAGGTGCTCAGGAAGCGGCGGCGGCCGATGCCGAGGCTGCGGCGCAGCTGGTCGTCGGTGTCAGGCGTGTTGTTCACGGGGTGCCTTCCTTCGTTTCCTCTGGGGCGTCGGTATCGAGACCGGCGAGGTGGAGCAGCAGGGACTTCACGTCGGTGGCCGCGATGCGGTCGCCGACGGCGCGGGGGGTGGAGCACAGCAGGAGCGGACCGTCGTCGTCGCTCGTGGGCAGGCGGCCGTGGCTGCCGCGGATCGGGGCGGGGTCGAGGGGGACGACCGCCATCCGGTAGCGCATCCCGAGCTTCTTGCGGGCGAGCGCGGTGGCGGCCTTGACCTTCACATAGGGGTCGAGCGGGTCCATGAACAGCTCGACCGGGTCGTAGCCGGGCTTGCGGTGGATCTCGACCAGGCGCGCGAAGTCGGGCGCGCGGGCGTCGTCGAGCCAGTAGTAGTACGTGAACCAGGCGTCCGGTTCGGCGATGGCGACCAGTTCGCCGGAGCGCGCGTGGTCGAGGTGGTGGGCCTTCTTGCCCTCGTCGTCGAGTAGTCGCTCGATACCGGGCAGCCCGTCGAGGGCGGCGCGGGTGGCAGCCATGTCCTCGGGTCGGCGGACGTACACATGGGCGATCTGGTGGTCGGCGACGGCGAAGGCGCGGGAGGCCATCGGGTCGAGGTATTCCATACCGTCCTGGGTGTGCACCTCCAGCAGCCCGGCGCGGCGCAGGGCGCGGTTGATGTCGACGGGCCGGCTGACACGGGTGATGCCGTACTCGGACAGCGCGACGACCGTACGGCCCTCGGCGCGGGCGTCGTCCAGCAGCGGGGCCATGGCCGCGTCCAGGTCGGCGGCCGCCTTGCGGGAGCGGGGGTCGTCGGGGCCGTAGCGCTGGAGGTCGTAGTCGAGGTGCGGGAGGTAGCAGAGCGCCAGGTCGGGGTGGCGGGTGCGGAGGATATGGCGGGTGGCGTCGATGATCCACTGGCTGGAGACCAGATCGGCTCCGGGTCCCCAGAAGTGGAACAGCGGGAACGTGCCGAACTTCTCGGTGAGTTCGTCGTGCAGGGCGGGCGGCCGGGTGTAGCAGTCCGGCTCCTTGCGGCCGTCGGCGTAGTAGACGGGGCGCGGGGTCACGGTGAGGTCGGTGTCGGCGCCCATGGCGTACCACCAGCAGACGTTGGCGACCGTGTAGCCGGGGTGGGCGCGGCGGGCCGCGTCCCACACCTTGTCCCCGGCGACCAGGCCGTTGTGCTGGCGCCACAGCAGGACGTCGCCGAGCTCGCGGAAGTACCAGCCGTTGGCGACGATGCCGTGTTCGGAGGGCGGGGTGCCGGTGAGGAAGGTGGACTGGGCGGCGCAGGTGACGGCGGGCAGTACGGTGCCGAGATGCGCCCGGGAACCGGCGGCGGCGAGGGCCTTGAGGCGGGGCATATGGGCGAGTAGCCGGGGGGTGAGGCCGACCACGTCGAGGACGAGGAGCGGGATGGGACGGCGACCGTTGGACCCGGTCATGGCGGCTCCCAGGTTGGGCGCGGTCATGGGTCCGGTCATGGCAGCTCCTTCAGCCCGAGGCCGGTCAGCTCGTCGCGGGCGAGGGCGAGTTCGGCGGCGATGCCGTCGGCGAGCCGGTCCCGGCTGCGGGGCCGCAGCTCGGGCGGGAGCGCCTGCCAGGTGTACGTCTCGACCTCCAGATGGCGGGTCAGCGGATGCGGGCCACCGACGAGGCGGGTCAGGGCGGTCCGCAGGACCGGGAGTGTGGAGGTCAGGGGCGCGGCGGGGGCGGCGTGCAGCGGGACGTGGAAGTGGGACCGCCAGGGGGCCGTGGCGGGCAGGGCCGTGCCGCCGACGGCCTCGTCGAGGTCGTCGGTGCCGCGCAGGCCAGTCGCCGTGACCGTGCGGGTCTGGTGCAGAAAGCGGGGTTCGGCGAAGGCGGCGAGGGCCGCGCGGACCTCCGGCCGGTCGGGGTGTTCGGCGTGCAGGGCGGCCGACAGCTGGGACTTGACGACGGGGACGCGGGCGGCGGCGAGCGCGTCCAGGGCCGCCGTCGGGTCCTCGAAGGAGGTGGCGAGATGGCAGGTGTCGACGCAGACGCCGATACGGGGGTGGCCGACGGCGGTGAGCGGGGCGAGGGCGTCACCGGTGGTCTCCACGGTGCAGCCGGGCTCCGGTTCCAGGCCGACCCGGACGCTCCGGCCGGTCAGTTCCGCCAGTGCGTCCAGGCGCTCGGCGAGGGTCGACAGCGCCCGCTGCCCCGCGCGGGCGCGGTCGGCGCTCCAGGTGGTGCGCCAGCCGAGCGGCAGGGTGGAGACGCTGCCCTCGGTGACATCGTCGGGCAGCAGACCGGTGAGGATCCGGGCCAGTGCGGTGGTGTACTCCAGGCGCTCGGGATCGGCCCAGTCCGGCTTGTACACGCGGTACTTCACCTCGGCGGCGCCGAAGCCCTCGTACGGGAAGCCGTTGAGGGTGACGACCTCCAGGCCGCCGCGGTCGAGTTCGCGGCGCAGGGCGCGCAGCGCGGCCGGGTCGGTGTCGAGGGTACGGGCGGCGTCGCGGGCGAGCCACAGGCCGATGCCGAGGCGGTCGCGGCCGAGTCGGCGGCGGACGGGCGCGCAGTGGTCGCGGAGCTGGGCCATGACGCCGTCGAGGGATTCGGCGGGGTGCACATTGGTGCAGTAGGCGAGGTGGACGGTGGTGCCGTCCGGGTGGCGGAAGCGCATCGCTCACTCCCCTCCGCGCAGCAGGGAGTTGCCCTCGTGGGTGGCCTCCGGCGGGGTGACCTCGAGTTCCAGTCGGCCGCTGAGCCCGTAGAAGGCGACGGGGTTGCGCCACAGCACCCGGTCGACATCCGTCCCGGTGAATCCCTCGGCCAGCATCAGGTCGGCCACCCGGCGGGTCTTCAGCGGATCGCTTCTGCCCCAGTCGGCGGCGGAGTTCACCAGCACCTTCTCGGGCCCGTACGCGCGCAGGATCGCCACCATCCGGCGCTCGTCCATCTTGGTGACCGGATAGACGGAGAAACCCAGCCAGCAGCCGCTGTCCTTGGCCTCCTTGACCGTCGTCTCGTTGAGGTGGTCAACCAGCACCCGGTCCACGGGCAGCGCGGACTCGCGGACGACATCGAGGGTGCGGCGCAGACCGGCGAGCTTGTCGCGGTGCGGAGTGTGCACGAGCGCGGGCAGGCCGTGGTCGGCGGCGAGCTGGAGCTGTGCGGCCAGGGCGGTGTCCTCGGCGGGGGTCATCGAGTCGTAGCCGATCTCCCCCACGGCCACGACCTGGTCCTTGACGAGATAGCGGGGCAACTCGTCGAGGACGGGCACGCAGCGGGGGTCGTTCGCCTCCTTGGGGTTGAGGGCGAGCGTGCAGTGGTGGGCGATGCCGTACTGGGCGGCGCGGAAGGGCTCCCAGCCGAGCAGGGAGTCGAAGTAGTCGAGGAAGGAGGCGGGCGAGGTACGGGGCTGGCCGAGCCAGAACGACGGCTCGACCACGGCGCGGATCCCGGCGGCGCGCATCGCCTCGTAGTCGTCGGTGGTGCGGGAGGTCATATGGATGTGCGGGTCGAACAGGCGCATCAGGACTCCTTGCCGTGGGGGTGGTCCGCCTCGAGGTCTTCGGCGGCGAGGTCCAGAACGCGGTACAGGTCGGCGGGCACGGGCCGGTCGGCGGCGGTGCGCTCGGCCGCGTAGTCGGCGAGCATGCGGGCCAGTTCGGCGTCCCCGCGCCCGCGCGCCGCGAGGCCGGCCACCGCGTCCACCGGGACGCCGGTGAACAGACACTTCAGTACGGCGTGCCGCCAGCTGTGGGCGTCGAGGTGGCGGGCCGCATAGGGGCCGAGCGCGGCGGCGAGAAGACGGGTGTCGTTGGTGCGCAGGGCGTCCTCGACCAGGGGGACCCCGTCGGGGCCGGGCACGAGGTGCGGCAGGGCACACAGCACGGCGCGGCGCTCGGCGGCCGAGCCCTGGTGATAGAGGCGGGCCAGCGTGGCGGGGTCGGCGCAGGCCGCGTACAGGATCAGGACACGGGCGGCGTCGGCGTGCCGGCTGCCGCAGCGACGCCCGGCCTCGGCCACGCGCAGCTCCCATGCAGAGCCGGAATTGGCGGCGGCCTCGTCCAGAGCCTGCCGGAGCCAGGCGCGGGCGGCCGGGTGGAGGTGGGTGTCGAGGCGGTCGCGGTGGTCGCGGAGTGCGTCGGGGGTGGGGTCCGGGCCGGTGCCCGTGGCGGGCGAGTGGGTCATGGGGTGCTCCCTTCCGGCACGGCGGTGGTGGGGGTGGTGGTTTCCGGGGTGGCAGTAGCCGGGTTGGCGGTGGCCGATGCGGCAGTGGCGGGGGTGGCGGCCGGGCCGGTGATGGCGGGGGTGGCGGCCGGGCCGGTGATGGCGGGGGTGGCGGCGACCGGCGCGGCAGCGGGCAGCGCGGCCGTGGCCGGGTGGCCGGCGCCCGAGGCGGTGGCCGGGACGGTGGCCGACGTGGCGGCAGCCGCGCGCCGCAGGAACGGCAGGGAGGTCTGGGCGTAGTGGGGGCCGGCGTGGGAGTGGCGGGGCAGCTCGACGACGGTCAGGCCCTGGTAGCCGGTCGCGGCGAGCGCCGCGAGGACGGGCGGGAAGTCGATCTCGCCCTCCCCGAACGGGAGGTGGTCGTGGACGCCGCGCCGCATGTCCTCGATCTGGACATGCCGCAGCCAGGGCGCGGCGACGCGTACGCAGTCGGCGGGCGGCAGGGGTTCCAGGCACTGGCAGTGTCCGAGGTCCAGGGTGAGGCCCAGCGCGGGCGGATCGCCGAGGAGGCCGCGGAGGTGGTGGAAGTCGGCGAGGGTGGCGACGAGGTGGCCGGGTTCGGGCTCGATGGCGAGCGGGATCCCGGCGGTGGCGGCGGCTTCCAGGACCGGGGTGAGGGAGGCGGCGAGCCGCCGCCAGGCCGTGGCCGCGTCTCCGGTGGCGGCGTCACTGGTGGCCGGGTCACCGACGGGCGCGTCACTGGTGGCCGCGTCGCCGATGGGCGCGCCGCTGGTGGCCGCGTCGCCGATGGGCGCGTCACTGGTGGCCACGTCACCGGTGGGCGCGCCGCTGGTGGGCGCGCCTCCGGTGGGCGCGCCGCTGGTAGCCGCGCCACCGGTAGCCGCGCCACCGGTAGCCGCGCCACTCGTGGGCGGAACGGTTCCGCTGAAGCAGTGCACGGCGTGCGCGCCGAGGTCGGCGGCCACCCGGACCGCGCGTAGCAGGAGGTCCACACGGCGGGCGCGGGCCTCCGGGTCCGGGTCGAGGAGCGAGGGGCCGTGTTTGCGGCGGGGGTCGAGGACATAGCGGGCGCCGGTCTCCACAGTCACGTCGAGTCCAAGCGCGGCCAGGCGCCGGCCGACCCGCCGGGTGCGGGCGGCGAGGTCGGGGGCGAGCGGGTCGAGGTGCATATGGTCGAGGGTCAGGCCGACGCCGTCGTAGCCGAGATCGGCCAGGAGGGCGAGGGCGTCCTCGAGGCGGAGGTCGGCGAGGCCGTTGGTGCCGTAGCCGAACCGGAGGGCTGTCCCCTGGGCGGTCATGTGACACTCACCCGCTTCGAGAAGCGCCGTGCCAGTGCGGTGAGGGCGGCCGTGGCCAGCGCGGTGGCCCCGGCTCCGGCGCGGGCGGCGAGGGCCGCCTGGAGCGGGATGGTGGCGCGGATGCCGGCGCCCACGGCGCGCTGGGTGAGCGGCGGCGAGGGGTTGAGGGCGGCGTTCAGGTACGGGCGGGCCGTGGCGGCGGCGTAGCTGAGAGCGAGGGCGGTGGTGAGGAAGCCGGACGGCCGGCTGTGACCTGGGGTTGCGGTGCGAGAGGGAGCGGGCGAGGCGCCGGAAGGTTCCCGGGTGGGGTATCCCCTGCTCGAGCGAAGCCGAGAGCTTGGGGAAGCGGCTACGAGTCGCGCGGCTACGAGGACATCTCGGCGCTCGCGCCCCAGGTCGCCCGGCAGCAGCCGGGTCAGGGTGGCCGTGGCGGCCAGCGCCGCTAGTGGGGCGAGCGCGGTGCCGTCGCGGGTCTCCTGGCGGGAGACGGCGGTGACGGCGAGGGTGTGGGTGGAGAGCAGGGCCGCCGAGGGCAGGGCCGGGCGGACGGCACCGCCGGTGGCCGCGGCGCCGAGGAGCAGGTCGAGGCCGCGGGCGGCGGCCATGGCGCCGGGCCCGGCGGGCGTGCGCTTCAGGACCAGGTCGTACGACCAGACGGTGGCCGCCAGGGGCAACGCGACCGCCAGCGCCGGGCGCCCCGCACGGGCGGCCAGGGCGAGGCCCGCGGCCGTGAGGGCGCAGGCCGCGGCGAGGGCGGCGGCGGGGCGGACCCGGCCGGACGGGAGCGGGCGGTGCGGGCGCTCGACGGCGTCCTCGGCACGGTCGGCCCAGTCGTTGAGGGCCATCCCGGCCTCGTACAGGCACAGGGAGCAGCCGACGGCGAGCGCGGTACGGCGGTCGGGGCGGGCGGCGACGGCGGCCGCTCCGGCCAGCCCGTCGCCGGGGACGGTGAACAGGGCGGGCAGGCGCAGCAGTTCGGCCCAGGCGTGGAGTCGGCTCACTCGCTCTCCCCCAGCCCCCGGGCGAACCGCACCAGTTCCGCGTACTGCTCCCCCAGCGCCGACGGCGCGTCCCCGACCGGGTCCTTGAAGAAGAAGGCGAGTTCGGCGAGAGGGCCGCGCAGACCGGTCTCGTGGGCGCGGGCGACGAGCCGGGCCAGGTCGAGGACCAGGGGCGCGGCGAGTGCCGAGTCGCAGCCCTGCCAGATGGTCTGGAGGACCATGCGGGTGCCGAGGAAGCCGTCGAAGGCGACGTGGTCCCAGGCGGTCTTCCAGTCGCCGAGCGCGGGCACGTCGTCGATGTGGACCTCGCCCTCGGGGGTGGTGCCGAGGGTGTCCGCGAGGACGCGTTCCTTGCCGGCGTTCTTCGCCGCGGCGGCGGCCGGGTCGGCGAGGGAGGCGCCGTCGCCCCCGCCGAGGAGGTTGGTGCCGGACCAGGCCCGGACGTCCAGCGCCCGCTGGGCGAACATGGGGCCGAGGACGGAGCGCAGCAGGGTCTGGCCCGTCTTGCCGTCGCGGCCCGCGTACGGCAGTCCGCTCGCCGCGGCGAGCGGGGCGAGCGCCGGGTGGTGCAGGCCCGTGGACGGGGTGAAGTTGACGTACGGGCAGCCGGCGCGCAGGGCGGCGGCCGCGTAGAGCGAGCTGGGCGGAAGAGGGGGGCCTGGCGGCGGGGCCGGTTCGGTGGAGGCGACGTTCACGACCACCGCGCGCTCCAGGCCGAGCCGGGTGACGAAGTCCTGGAGGTCGGCGGCGAAGGCGGCGATCAGCGCGTCCTCGTCCCGGGTGTCGCCGGGGAGCGGGCCGCCGGGCCTGATCTCCGCGTCGGCGGCGGCCAGTTCGGCCGCGACGGCGGCGGGCAGACCGGTCGGGAGGACGCCGCCCGCGGCCAGTTGCTCGGCGCGTTTGGGCAGGGGGCAGTCCGTGGTGTCGTGGCCGCCGAAGACAAACGACGACAGGGCAGGCAGGGCGGGCAGGCCGCTGCTGAACGCGGGCGCCTCGGTGACCAGCCCGGTCGGCGGGCGCAGCCCGGCGTTCACGGCGGCGCATCCGGCGACGACGGTGGTGGCGACGGAGCCGCGGGCCCCGACCAGCCAGACGCCGATCCGAGGGGGACGGGAGAGGGACAGGGACGCGGACATGAGCAGCCTCCTTGTCCGGGGCACGAAAACCCGGAGGGGATGAGGGGTGGTGACGGCGGGCGGGAGTCCGGCGTCTCCCGCCCGCCGCCGTTCAGTGGCCCGTGGCGGGCTCAGTGGCCCGTGGCGGGCTCAGCGGGTCGTGGCTCAGCCGGTCGTGGCTCAGCCGGTCGTGAAGGTGAAGCCGTCGATCTCGTAGAGGGCACCGCTGCCGCCCTTGAAGACGAGGTAGAGGGTGGTGGTGTCGCGCGGTGCGCGGGACAGGTCGGCCGAGACGTCCTGGTAGGTCTCCCAGCCGCCGGTCACGGGCACCGTGGCCTTGCCGAGCAGGGTGCCGGTGGCCGAGCCCGCGCGGACCTCGAGGGTGCCGCCCGCGCCGGCGGAGGCGATCCGCGCGGTGATCTTCGTGGCGTCGCTCAGTACGTAGGGCTTGAAGGCGATCCAGTCGCCGTTGTCGATGTCGCCGACGACCTTGGCGCCCTGGGCGGTGTCATGGCCGACGACCGTCACGCCGGAGCTGGTGCCGAAGTGCTCGGCCTGGCGGTGGCGGGGCTGGAGGACGTGTCGGTCGTGCGAGGTGAGCGGGGCCTGGCCGCCGCCCCCGCCGTCGGTGTACTCGGCGTCCAGGACGCCGAAGATGTTGGCGTCCTCGTCGTGGCCGCCGTCGGCGCTGGACTGGATGGTGCCGGAGCAGCCGTTGGCCGAGGTGAGCGGGTGGCCGTGGGTGTCATGGCCGAGGATCAGGGTGACCTTGACCTTGTCGCAGTCGATGGTGCGGCCGTCCTCGGGGTCGGTGACCTTCACCTTGAACGGGATGGTGTCGCCGAAGCTGAACAGCTGCCCGTCCTTGGGCGTCTCGAGGACGACCTTGGGCGCGGTGTTGCCGACGACGATCTGCACACTGGCGCTGCCGGTGCGGCCGGAGGGGTCCTTGGCGGTGACGGTGGCGGTGTAGGTGCCGTTCTTTGAATACTTGTGGGCGGGGTTGGCGGCCGTGGAGGTGGCGCCGTCGCCGAAGTCCCAGCTGTAGGTGAGCTTGTCGCCGTCCTGGTCGGTGGTGCCGGCCGAGGAGAACTGGACCTTCATCGGGGCCTGGCCCGAGGTGCGGTCCGCGGCGGCCTGGGGCGACGGGGAGTGGCCGTCGGTCGCGTTCTCGATGCGGTACAGCGCCGAGTGCTCGTCGCCGCCGAACCAGGCGGTGCCGTAGTCGAGGACGTACAGCGCGCCGTCCGGGCCGAAGGCCATGTCCATTATCTGGGTGCCGCTCCAGGGGATGTCGTTGATCGACTGCACCGTGCCGTCGGCGTCGCTGCTGATGCGCTTGATCCAGCGGCGGCCGAACTCACCGGCGAAGAAGTCGCCGTCGTACGCCTCGGGGAACTTCACGGGAGAGTCGAGGGCGGCGTCGTAGTGGTAGACCGGGCCGCCCATCGGGGACTCGGAGCCGTCGCCGAACTCCGGTACGGATCCGCCGTTGTACGGAATCCAGGCGGCCTGCGCCGGGGGCAGATCGGTCAGGCCGGTGTTGTTCGGCGAGGTGTTCTTCGGGGCGGAGCAGTCGAAGGCGGCGCCGGAGGTGCGGGTGGCGAAGTCGAAGTCGACGTAGGCGTCGTTGGCGCCGGTGCAGTACGGCCAGCCGAAGTTGCCGGGGCCGGTGACGCGGGCGAACTCGACCTGTCCGGCCGGTCCGCGGTTCGGGTCGGCGGCGCCTGCGTCGGGGCCGTAGTCGCCGACGTAGAGGATGCCGGTCTTCTTGTCGACGCTGAACCGGAACGGGTTGCGGAAGCCCATCGCATAGATCTCGGGCCGCGTCTTGTCGGTGCCGGGCTTGAAGAGGTTGCCCTCGGGGATGGAGTACGAGCCGTCGGCCTCGACCTTGATGCGCAGGATCTTGCCGCGCAGGTCGTTGGTGTTGCCCGCGGAGCGCTGGGCGTCGAAGCCGGGGTTGCGGTTGGCGCGTTCGTCGATCGGGGTGTAGCCGTCCGACTGGAAGGGGTTGGTGTCGTCGCCGGTCGACAGGTACAGGTTGCCGGCCGCGTCGAAGTCGATGTCGCCGCCGACGTGGCAGCACAGGCCGCGGGTGGCGGAGACGTCGAGGATCTTCTTCTCGCTGGCGGTGTCGAGGGTGCCGTCGGCCTTCAGCACGAATCGGGAGAGGCGGTTGACGCCGTCGAAGGGTGCGAAGTCGGCGGCGGTGCCGGTCTCCGGGGCGTCGCCCGCCGGGGTGTTCAGCGGGGGCGCGTAGTAGAGGTAGATGAAGCGGTTGTCGGTGAAGCCCGGGTCGACGCCGACGCCTTGCAGGCCCTCCTCGTCATGGGAGTAGACGTCGAGCTTGCCCGCGAGTTTGGTGTTGCCCGCGGCGTCGGTCAGGCGCAGTTCGCCGTCGCGGGAGGTGTGCAGGACCGAGCGGTCGGGGAGGACGGCCAGCGACATGGGCTCGCCGACCTCCGCCTCCCCCTTGGCGAGGGTGACCTGCTGGAAGTCCTCGGCCGCCGCGGCCTTCTCCTGGCCGGTGACGGCTGCGCCGGCCTGGGGGGTGGTGAGGGTCAGGCCGGCACCGGCGAGGAAGGCGCCGCTGAGCAGCGCGATCGCCTTGTGCAGACGCGATCTGCGGGTTCGGGGGCGGGTGCGGGTGATGCGGTCGTTCCCGTGCACGAAATGCCTCCAGAATGGGGCTGGTTGTACGGGCGGGCGCGTACGCCGGGATGCGCCGTCATCCCGGAGTTCTGGACAACTGACCTGGTTGACCGTGGTCAGTTGGAGAATGTGGCATCGAGGGAGGCCGACGGCGGCTTGCAGCCGTGGGCCGGAGGGCCGGTGTCAGGGCGTGTCGCGCCTGTCGTCGGCGCGGCGCCGAGCAGGCGTGCGTGGATGAGAAGAGGTGGTCGCTGAGGCGGGTGGGAAGGGGTGGTCGCTCAGGCGGGTGCGAAGAGATGGTCGCTGATCAGCCGGGCCGCGCCGGTCACTCCGGCGGTGGAGCCCAACTCGCCCAGGACGATGGGGAGATTGCCGGTCGCAAGGGGCAGCGACTGGCGGTAGACCTGGGTACGGATCGCGGCGAGCAGGGTGTGGCCCAGGCCGGTCACCCCGCCGCCGATCACTAACAGACCGGGGTTGAAGAAGGAGACGAGGCCGGCGATGACCTCGCCGACGCGGGTGCCGCCTTCGCGGATCAGCTCCAGTGCGGTGGTATCGCCCGCGGTGGCCGCGGCGGCGACATCGGCGGCGGTGAGGGTGCCGTTCGTCGCCAGCCGGGCCGCGAGGTCGGTGGACAGGCCCTGTTGGGCCACCTGCACCGCGTCGCGGGCCAGCGCCGCACCACTGAAGTGCGCTTCCAGGCAGCCCCGGTTGCCGCAGGCGCAGGGCCTGCCGCCGGGCACGGCCTGGATGTGGCCGATGTCGCCCGCGCTGCCGGTGGTGCCGCGGTAGACCTGGCCGCCGACGACGATGCCGCAGCCGATACCGGTGCCGATCTTGACACAGAGGAAATCGGCGACGTTGCGAGCGACTCCGGCGTGCTGTTCGCCCATCGCCATGAGGTTCACATCGTTGTCGACCATGATCGGGCAGCCGAGTTCCTGGCTGAGCGCTTCCCGTACGGGGAAGCCGTCCCAGCCCGGCATGATCGGCGGGGCCACCGGTATGCCCTCGGGGAAGCGGACCGGTCCGGGAACGCCGATGCCGGCGCCGTCGAAGCCCTCGGCGAGCCCGGTGGCCTTCAGCTTCTCGGCCATGTCCAGGACTTGCTCGAAGACCGCCACGGGGCCCTCACGGACGTCCATCGGCTGGTTGAGGTGGCCCAGGACCTCCAGCTCCGCGTTGGTGACGGCGACGTCGACCGATGTCGCGCCGATGTCGACGCCGAGGAACCTCAGGCCCGGGTTGAGCCGGACGTTGTGGGAGCGGCGGCCGCCGCGCGAGGCGGCGAGCCCGTCGGCCACCACCAGGCCCGTCTCCAGCAGCCGGTGCAGTTCCACGGCCAGTTTGGAGCGGGACAGGTCGACCTGGTCGCCCAGCTGGGCACGGGAGTTGGGGCCGCCGTCGCGCAGCAGCTTGAGCAGGCGTGCCTGGTGGGCGCTCGCCGGTCGTGCCGTCATGCGTCTCACTGTCCCCTCCCCGCCCAGATTCCGCCCCAGTGCCGGGCTTTCGTAGGGAACGTAGCAGCGGCTGCTGGACCTGGGAAGAAGTTGTGCATGGATTACTGCACACTTTCTCCACTCACAGGACAAAGATCGGTTGGACGCAGCCCGAAGAACGGCCATGGTCACCGCCGGTAAGATCGCCAGGATGACGGGCACGCCGCGACTGAGGGTTCCGGTCGGCGCCGACGCGGAGCGGTGGGTGACCCGGGCGCAGTGCCGTCGGGTGCTGCTCGTGGTGCACAACGTCACCTCCGCGACCCGGCTGTTGGACGTACTCCCGCTGCTCAGCGGCGACCTGCGGGTGCAGCTGCTGGCGACGTGCACCCAGTCCTCACCCTTTCTGGCCGGGGTGCCCGAGCTGCTGGCCGCCGCGGGGCTGCCGGTCCTCCCCTGGGAGCAGGCGAAGGACACCGCCGTCGACCTGGCGGTGTCCGCGAGCTACGGCGGCCAACTCCACGCACTGCAAGGCGAGTTGGCCGTGCTGTCGCATGGCGTTGGGTACAATAAGAAGCTCGCAACACCGGACAACACCGGACAACACCGGTCTTCGGGTTGGGGCCCGAGTGGCTGCTGCACGACGGCCGCCCCATCGCCTCCGCCACCGTCCTGTCCCACCCCGAGCAGCTGGACCGGCTCGGCACCGCCTGCCCGGAGGCGGTGCCGACGGCCGTCCTCGCCGGAGATCCCTGCTACGACCGCATCCTTGACGCCCTCCCGTACCGCGAACGCTTCCGCCGCGCCCTCGGGGTCGCGCCGCACCAGCGGCTGGTCGTGGTCAGCTCCACCTGGGCGCCGCGCTCCCTCTTCGGCGACGGCGACACCGAGGGCAACGGCGAAGGCGATCTGCTGCCCTGGCTGCTGCCCCGTCTGGCGGCCGAGCTGCCGGCCGACGAGTACCGCACGGTGGCCGTCCTGCACCCCAACATCTGGAACGGGCACGGCCCCGGGCAGGTCCGGGGCTGGCTGGACCGGGCGCGGCGGGCCGGTCTCGGCCTGATCTCCGAACTGCACGGCTGGCGGCAGGCCCTGATAGCGGCGGACTGCGTCCTGGGCGACCACAGCAGCGTCACGTACTACGCGGCATCCATCGGCAGGCCCGTCCTCCTCGGCGCGTTCCCCGACGGCGACCTCGACCCCGACTCGCCGGTCGCCGCGCTCGGCCGGACCGCCCCGAAGCTCCGCCCGCACGGCAGCCTGCGTGCGCAGATCGAACGCGTCGTCCAGGGCCACGACCCGGGCCGCTACGCCGAGTTGGCCACCCAGACCACATCCGCGCCGGGCCGCTCCGCCGGTCTGCTGCGCCGCCTGTTCTACGACCTCATCGGCATCCCCGAGCCCGCCGACCGCCCCGCCCTCCTCGACCGGCTGCCGCTGCCGCCGTACGAGCCCGCCGAACGCACCGCGCCCGTACGCGTCCTGACCCGGCTGATCGACACCGAACCGCCGACGGTCGCCGTCACTCGCTACGCCGACGCCGCCCACGAGCCGGAGGACCCGGACGCCGACGCCGCGCACACGGCGGTGCACGAGGACACCCAGGACGCCGGGCGGCTGAGCGTCGCGGACGTCGTCGTACGGTACGGCGCGGAGGACGACCCCAGGGTCGGCCCGCCCGCCGCCTGGACGGCGGAGGTCCTGGCGTGCCATCCGCACTGCGCCCTGGCCGTGTATGTGACCGGCCCGGACCGCTGCACGGTGTACACCCGGCAGGGGGATCTGGTGCGGCTGACGGCCGCCCCGGACGAGACCGGCCGGGCCGACCTGTGCGACCCGGCGGCGTACGCGTCGGCGCTGCTGGCCTGGCTCGGGGCCAAGCCCCTCGGCGCGGCGCAAGCGGAGCTGACCGTGGTCACCGGGGCGGCACACCACCGCGTCGCGGTGGAGCCACTGGCCTAGAGATCGCTGACATCTGCTCAGGCGACCTCCAGCTCCGCCAGCCGCGCGCGCACGCGGGCGACGGACGCCTCGTCGCCCGCCGTCTCGTACAGCGCGACCGCCGTACGCAGATCACCGGCCTCCCCGGCCGGGTCGGCCAGCGCCCTCGCGCAGCGGGCCCGCATCTCCGCGGCGTCGGCGTGCTGGAGTTCGGCGCCCTCTCGGCCCATGGTGGCGATGGCCTCGTCGAGGCAGACGCGGGCCGCCTCGGCGTCACCGGCATCCAGATGCGTCTCGCCCAGACTCATGTACACCCGGCCCTCGTTGTACAGATCGGGCTCGGGCAGGGCCCGGAAGTGGGCCAGGGCCTCATGGAGTCGGCGCACCGCCTCGCCGTACCGCTCCTGTCCGCGCAGGGCCCGGCCGGTGTGGTGGTCGAGCAGCGCCAGGGCGCGGGGCACATCCGCCGCGCCGTCGTCCCCCGGGCCGATCCGCCCCAGCACCTGCCGGGCCTCTTCGAAGCTCCGCTGTGCCTCGGGGTATCGCCACTGCTTGAGCCGCAGCAGTCCCAGCGCCTCGACGGCGCTCGCCTGGCCGCGGTGGTGCCCGGCCCGCTCGTCCGCGGCGGCGGCGTTCAGCAGGGCCTCCTCGGCCTCGGCCCAGCTTTCGAGGCCCATGTGGGCGAAGGCGAGCTGGACCAGCATCCGGCCCTCGGCCCGCGGGTCGCCGAACTCCGCGGCGCTCCGGCGGGCGGCCGCCACGCCCTTCAGGTGGGTCTCGACCCACTGCTCGTGGAAGCCGAGGCGCAGATGCAGGCCCCACATCGCCTCGCACAGCTGCCAGGCGAGTTCGTCGAAGCCGTGGTGCTCGGCGGCCCGTACGGCCGCGGCCAGGTTCTCGCGTTCGGCGCGCAGTTCGGCCAGGGCGAGGCGGCCGGCCGGGTGCATGGAGTCGCGGTCCGCGGGCGGCGCCAGCCGCGCGTAGGCGGGGCCCAGCCGCCAGCGCCCGGGAATGACGCGGAGGTCGGCGGCCGCCGCGAACCCCAGGTACCAGCCGACGACGCGGCGCACGGCCGCCGCCCGGTCGGCGTGGCGGTCCTCCGCCTCGCCGCGCCGCGCGGCGTGGTCGCGTACGAGGTCGTGGAAGCGGTAGCGCTCCTCCCCCACTTCCTCGAGCAGATGGACGCCCGCCAGTTCGTCGAGGAGCGCCCGCGCCTCGTCGTCGTCCGCCGCGTCCACGGCCTTCCGGGCGGCCCCCACGGAGATACCGGGCCACGGCCACACCCCGAGCATCCGGTACAGCAGGGCCGCCCGCGGGCTCAGCTCCCCGTACGTGACGTCGGTGGTGAGGTCCACCGCGGCCCGGGCGGACCGGTCGTCCATGGACAGGGCCTCCTGTTCCCTTCGGTGTGCCCGCTCGGACAGCTGCCGCTCGACGGTGTCCCAGGTGAGGTGTTCCCGTACGGCGACGCGGGCGCCCGTCTCGCACAGCGCGAGCGGAATCCCGCCGCACCGCTCCGCGACCGCCGCGACACCGGGGCCGGGCCCGCGTCCGGCCGTCGCGTCCCGGCCCACGATGCGGGTCAGCAGCCGGACCGAGTCGGCGGTGGTGAGCGGGTCGAGCCTGATCACCTTGGCACCCGGATCGGCCGCGAGCCGGTCGAGGCGGTAGCGGCTGGTGATGATGGCCAGGGACTCCGGGGCAGCGGTCAGCAGCGGCCTGACCTGCCGTTCGGAGTGGGCGTTGTCCAGTACGACGACCATGCGCCGCTCGGCCGCGCAGTCGCGGTAGAGCTCGCTCAGCCGCCGCTCGTCGGCCGGCAGCCGGTCGGTCGGCACCCGCAGCGCGTCCAGGAGGCGGACCAGCGCCTCGGAGGGGGTCAGCGCCGTCGTCGCGGACTGCCCTTGCAGATCGATGTAGAGCTGGCCGTCGGGGAAGCGCTCGGTGAGCCGGTGCGCGCAGTGCACGGCCGCCGCGGTCTTCCCGATGCCGCCGGGCCCGACCAGCACCACCACCGCCGGGACGCCGTCGGCCCTGTCCTCGCCGTCCAGCACCCGGGCGATCTGGTCCGGCAGCGCCTCGCGGTCGGTGAAGGCGGCGTTCGCGGGCGGCAGCATCCGCGGGCGGGACGCCCCGGGGGCCACGGCGGGGACGGCGCGCGACCCCAGCCATCCGGTCTCCCGCAGCCAGGCCGTCACATCGCGGGCGAAGCCGGGAGAGGTGCGGGAGCTCTCCCACAACTGCCGGGCCAGCTCGCGCCGCTCCTCGTCGGTGGCGGGCAGCAGGGACGGCTCGTCCGCGCGGACGCCGGGGTCCCGATCAGCGGACGCCTCGGGGTCGGGGTCCTGCGGCGTCCCGGGCTCGGGGTCCTGCGGCGAGCCGGGGTCAGGATCCGCGTCGCGGCGCCGCATCCTCCGTACGAGCCCGGCCAGCGCCTCCGAGCTCCGCCGCCCCATCTCCCCGCCCGCGCCCGACAGGGCGCCCGAGGTCACCGTGGTGACCGCCGAGGCCACCGCCGCCATCGTGAACGGCTCCACAGCCCACCCCCAACTCGCGTCTGTACACACGGTATCGGGAAGGTCGCGATCATCGGGGAGACCGCGCTCAGCCCATGTCGCACGTCCTGCGATACGACTTCTCCGGGATCAGCTGCTTCCACTCCTCGCGGGTCAGATCGCGGGAGAGCGCCGAGCACAGTTGCGTCGCGGTGCGCCGGGGGTCGGTGTTCCACAGCCTGACGGTGCCGTCGTCCCCCGCCGTGGCCAGCGTGCGGCCGTCGGGGCTGAAGGCGACCGATCTCACCTGCGCGGTGTGGCCGGTGAAGGTGGCCAGTTGCTTGCGGCGGGCCACGTCCCAGAGCATGACCGAGGTGTCCGCGTTGGCGGTGGCGAGGGTACGGCCGTCGGGGCTGAACGCCACCGCGAACGCGGGTCCGGTGTCAGCGGCCAGGGTCGCCAGGCGGGTGTGCCTGGCCACGTCCCACAGCATCACCGTCTGGTCGATACCGGCGCTGGCCAGCGTGCGGCCGTCGGGGCTGAAGGTCACCGCCCGCACCTGTCCGGTGTGGCCGGTGAGCGTGGCCACGCGGCTCCGCCGGGCCACGTTCCACAGGGTCACCCTGCCGTCGTAGTTGGCGGTGGCCAGCGTACGGCCGTCCGGGCTGAACGCCACCGCGTTCACGCCGCTGCCCTCGGTGCCGGTGTCCGCGGTGAAGGTGGCGAGCCGGGTCCCCCGGGCGGCGTCCCACAACATAACTTTCTTGTCCGCGGCGCCCGTCGCGATGATCCGCCCGTCCGGGCTGTAGGCCACGTCAAGGACCCGGGCGGTGTGACCGGTGAGGGTGACAGGCCGTCGCGGGCCCGCGCGGCCGGCGAGCGGCCACAGCATGAGCGTCTGGTCCTTGGGGCTCGGCGGCCGGGAGGCGGGCCCGGTCGGAGTGTCCTGGGAGATCCCGGTGACCGTGGCCAGCGTACGGCCGTCCGGGCTGAACGCCGCCGATCTGACGGTTCCGTGGCCACTGGGCAGCACGGCGCGCGGGGTGCGGTGGATGACGTCCCACAGCACGGCGGACCCGTTCTGGCCCGCTGTGGCGAGGGCGCGTCCGTCCGGGCTGAACACCACCTTGTTGACCCGGTCGGCGAGGCCGGTCAGCGGGATCCGGGTGGGATCCCACAGGGTGATCGAGCCACTTTCCCCGGCCGTGGCGAGGAGGGTGCCGCTCGGGTCGTAGGCGAGGCTGTAGATGTTGGTGCCGTGTCCGACGAGGGTGGCCTGGCGGGTGTGGCGCTCGGCGTCCCAGAGCATGACCGTGTGGTCCTGTCCGCCGGTGGCCACCGTGCGGCCGTCGGGGCTGAAGGCCACCGCCCTGACCTCCGCGCCGTGCCCGACGAACCTGGCCACCGAGGTGCGGCGCCGCACGTCCCACACCCTGGCGGTGTAGTCCTGGCTGGCCGAGGCCAGCAGCTTCCCGTCGGGGCTGAACGCGACGGCGTCCACGGACCGGGTGTGGCCCCGTAACACGGCCAGTTGCTCACCGGTCGCCGCGCTCCACAGCCGCACCGTACCGTCCGCACTGGCCGTGGCCAGCAGTTTCCCGTCCGGGCTGAACTCCACCGCCCACACCATGGCACGGTGGCCGGTGAGGGTGACCCGCCGGGAGCCGCTTGTGACATCCCACAGGATGACGGTGCCGTCGTCGCTCGAACCGGCCACCGTACGGCCGTCCGGGCTGAACGCGACGCTCTTGACCGGCCCCCGGTGTCCGGTGAGGGTGGCCGTCTTCGTACGGTGCGCCACATCCCACAGCACCACCTTCCGGTCGTCGCCACCCGTGGCCATCCGGCGCCCGTCCGGGCTGAAGTCCACCGCCCGGAGCCAGGTGGCGTGGCCGGTGAGGGTGGCCAGCCGGGTGTGGTGGCGGGCGTCCCACAGCACCGTCTTCCCGTCCCGGCCGACGCTGGCGAGCGTTCCGTCGGGGCTGAACGCCACTTCGGACACGGCGTCGGCGTGGCCGTTCAGCTCGGCCTGGTAGGAGCGGCGCGCGGACATGCTGAGCAGGGCCCCGCGCGCCTCGGGCGTGGGCGCGGTGCGGTACGCCTCCACGGCGAGCAGCATGGCGGTACCGGGCCGCGAATCGCCCAAGTTCAGTGCTTGCGCCGCCAGTTGACGGGAGGTGGCGACCCGCTGGGCCTCGACGGCGCTGTGCCGCTGCCGTACGGCCACCACACCGACGGCCGTGACCACGACCAGGAGCACCGCCAGACACGCCGCGAGAAAGGCCAGCCGTCGGGCGCGGCGCGCGGCGGCGGCCCGCTCGCCGTCCGCCAGGCCGATGCTCGCCTCCAGAAACGCGCGCTCCACGGTGTTCAGTTCGTCGAGGGCGCCGTCACGCGCCGCCCACTCGCGCGCCACCGCGAGCCGCGTCCCCCGGTACAGCGCGCCCGTCTCGCGCCGCAGCTCCTCCCAGGCGCGCGCGGCCTCGGTCAACTGCCGGTGCGTACGGAGCCGTTCCCGGTCCTCCGCCACCCAGCCGCGCAACCTCGGCCACGCCGTGATCAGGGCCTCATGGGCCAGGTCGACCGTGTTCTCGTCCAGCGTGATCAGCCGGGCGCGGGCCAGCCGGTCCAGGACGGCGGTGGTGTCGGCGGTGGTGTCGGTGGTGGTGTCGGCGGTGGTGTCGGCGGTGGTGTCGGCGGGGTCACCCCAGTCGAGTTCTGCGCGGTCGACGCCGCGGCGGGTGTCCTGCGCCCCCTCGCCCGGTGTGATCAGCCGGAGCAGAACGCGGCGGGCGAGCGACGCCTGGGCGGGGGTGAGCCTGGCGTAGACGTCCTCGGCGGTACGGGCCACGGCCCCGCGCACCCCGCCGACCGCGTCGTACGTGGCCTCCGCCAGCGTCCGGCCCTTCCGCCGCCGCCACGCCTCGAGCAGCACGTGGGACAACAGCGGCAGCCCGCCCGGCTCGCCGTCAACCTCGGCGATCAGGCGTGCGGTCAGGGAGCGTTCGACGACCAGGCCCGCCGCCGTGGCCGGTTTGACGATGACGTCGCGCAGCTCGTCCGCGGTCATCGGGCCGATGAGCAGGGTGGCGTCGCGGCAGGCTTCGGCGAGTTCGCGGTGTTCGGCGCAGTGCCCGAAGAAGTCCGCCCGCACCGCGACGACGACCCGTAACCCGCTTCCGGCGCGGCGGGCGTCCAGTAATCGGTCGACAAACGCCTTGCGTTCGTCCGGGTCGCGGCAGAGGGTGAAAACCTCCTCGAACTGGTCGACGACGACCACCGTCTCGCCCTCGCCGCCCATCGGTGCGAGCGCTTCGGTGTGTGTGCGAGGGTGTTCGCCCGGGGCGAGGATGCGGACGGCGGCAGGCCGCTCGTACGGCTCGCCCGCACTCTCGTACGGCTCCTCGGCACGGCGCTCATGCGGCTCGGGCGGGTCGCGCGGCTCTTCGGGGCCCCGCAACCGGGGGATCAGACCGGCCCGCAGCAGCGAGGACTTCCCGCTCCCCGAGGCCCCGACCAGCACCACGAACCGGTGCGTGCGGACCAGGCCCACGAGGTCGTCGACGAGCCGGTCCCGGCCGAAGAACCGCTCGTGGTCCCCCGGTTCGAACCGCGCGAGGCCCTGGTAGGGCGGCTCGGCGTCGTCGTCCTCGACGGCCCGCAGCGCGATCTCCTCGGACGTCTGCCGCCAGTGCCGCTCCCACTCCTCGCGGTCCCCGCCGCACGCGGCCACATAGGCGAGGGTGACCTCAAGCGAGGGCAGTTGCTCCCCGGCGGCGGCCCGCGACAGGGTCGAGACCGTGTACGGGGTGCGCTGCGCCATCGCCCGGTACGTCGGTCCGCCGGCCTCGGACCTCAGCTTGCGCAGCGCGAACGCGAAACGCTGCTCGGGGCCCGCGCCGGGGTCGAGCGGCCTCTCCTGGCGGCCCATGGCTCCCCCTCAGGTGGCCTGTCTGAGGGGGAACTTAGACACATGGGACGGGGGGGGACAAGGGTGGTTGGCGCCATCTCGACGCCCCAATGTCCGGCCCCCGCTGACCTGCGGCAGACCTCGTCGGACGGCCGGGGTGAACGTGGAGTGACCGGAGCCCACCGTATAGATGGCGCGGCCGTTACGAACACCCTCGAAGCGCGGCGCGGACGCGCCGTCCGGGCCCGCGCCACGGGCCTTGGGTGCCTGGCCGCCGGCGAGTGGAACCTCCACTTCGGCGGTGGTGTTGACCGGGATGTCGACCTTGACCTCGGTGCCGTGCGCGGTGGTGTTCCAGCGGATCCCGACGGTCCCGGCCCGCGTCCACACCGTGCCCTCGGCATGGGTCAGTTCGGTGTCACGCGGTGGCCGGATCCGCAGCGTGGTGGCGGCCGTGCCGGTGACGTTCAGCCCGAGCAGATCCTGCTGGAGGTCCACCAGGGCGGTCGCGCCCCACCCGTGGGACAGGCTCTGGCCGTCGTCCGGCGCCTCCCACGACTCCCAGGTGAAGGTGCCGCCCCGGGCGAGGATGTTGGCCCAGCCGAGCGAGGTGCGGTCGGTGAACCGGGCCAGCACCTGGTCGTCGCGGCCCGCCCGGTGCAGGGCCGTGAGCAGCCAGTTGGCCGTCATCGGGCCCATCTGGAGCTTGAGCGAGACGAGGTGGCCGGCGATGGTGTCCACGCTCGCCTCGGGCGCGATACCGAAGGCGATGGCGTACGCGTTCGCGATCTGCGAGGCGTGCGCGCTCTGGCCGCCGTCCGCCTTCAGCCCGTCGGTGTAGAGGCCGTCCGGGCGGCGCAGCCGGTCGTTGACGGCTTCGGCCACCTTGGCGGCGTCGGCGCGCAGCGCGTCGGCCTCGGCCTTCGGCCGGCCGAGTGCGGTGGCCTGGTCGGCGGTGCGCCGCAGGGCGTCCACGGCGAGGATGTTGACGGTGGTGCGGGCCGTGGTGTCCGTGTCGTAGCCGTACCGGTTGGGCCAGTCGATGATGCCGTACTGATAGGCGCCGGAGCCCCCGGCCAGCTTGGTGACCAGGCCGGTGGCGGGGTCGATATAGCGACGGATGTAGTCGGCGATGGCAGCCGAGGCGGGGTAGGTGGCGGCGAGCGTGGCGGTCGCCGGAGCCCCGGTAGTACTCCCAGACCCAGCCCGGGAACATCTCGGTGTAGTCGGGGATGTCCCGCTTGCCGTCGCCGTTGGGGTAGACGGCGTTCATCCGGCCGTCGGGCCAGTACCGCTGCTGCGACTCGGCGAACTCCCGGATCGCCCTGGCGGTGAGCGCGCGGTCGCCGGAGCCGGCCATCAGGGCGCGGGAGACGTCCACGGAGTCGCCGAGGAACTGCCCCTTCTCCCGGGTCGGGGTGTCCAGGAACTGCTCCTGCGAGTCGTACAGCGCGGAGCGCCGCATCAGCTCGGCCACCGCGTCCAGGGTGGGGTCGGAGCTGTGGAAGGTGGCGGCGCGGGCCGGGTCGGCGTCGGTGTGCTGGACGACGGCGGCGAGCTATTGAATCGATTCAACAGCGGAGATCATTGTGCCGGCGCGGATGCGGGGATGAGAACCCACCGGAACCCGGAAATCTGTCAGGTGCAGCTCAGGGGCGCGCGGTGGGCTCGACCGTGACCCGTTCGACGGGCTCCGCCGGACCGCGGGTGTGACGGGTGAGGCGCATCGCGATACACGCACCCACGTACAGCCCGGCGACGACGAGAAGCAGCGCCTGATAGCCGGTGACCAGGGCGAGGTATTCGAGCGTGCCACCGGTGAGGGCGCCCAGGAGGTTCGCGCCGAAGGCGGCCGTGGGGTCGGGGGCCGCCGCCAGGCGGTCGGAGAAGATGAGGTTGGCGCAGAAGATCGGCGCGAAGGCCAGGGCGATCGCCGCGATCAGCCGCGCCGCGACCGGCAGCCCGAGCACCCAGTGGGTCGGGACGAGCCAGGACACGGCCAGGGTGGCGAACAGCAGCAGTTGCAGCACGGACTGGTTGACGCGGCGCATCCGGCGCCGGGTCTCGACCGCGCCGAGCACGGCCAGCATGACACCGGCGAAGACGATGGCGTTCACCAGCCAGGTGGTGCCGAAGTATAGGGCGAACCCGATCACGTTCTTGGTCTCGAGCAGCATGAAGGCCGCACCGAGCAGAAACATGTCGGTGTATCTGACGGTGCGCCGGACGCGAACCCCGGTCAGCCGCACCGACACCACGGTCACCAGCAGGATCGCGCCCAGCACCCAGAGATAGAGGCTGGGGATGGTGCGGTGCAGCAGATACGGGAAGGGGTGGTCGTCGGTGGCGGCCGCGGGCACCGGGCCCGAGGGCCGCCAGGCGGTGGCGCACCGCTGGTCGCCGGGGGTCGCACCGGCGACGAGGATGGCGGCCTTCTTGCCGCCGTAGTGGGTGATGCAGGGCGCGTGTCCGAAGACCGTGCTGAGGGTGGAGCCGTACCGGTCGATCAGCCAGTTCTGCCGGTAGTAGTTGTACATCGCGAACGCGCCGCCGGGGGCCAGATGGCGGTGTGCCGCCTCGAAGGCCTGCCGGGTGAACAGATAGCTCTCCAAGCGGAGGTTGCTGGCGCCGGACACCAGGGTCAGGGAGTCCGGCAGGGCGAGGACCACCAGGTCGTAGCGGGCGTCCGTACGCTCGAGAAAGGCCCGCCCGTCGTCGATGTGGACATGCACCCGGGGGTCGTCGTACGGCCGGTCGGGGTGCAGATCGGCGCCGATCTGCCGGAGCCTGGGGTCGATCTCGACGGCGTCCACCCGCTGGGCGCCGTGGGCGAGCGCGACGGCGACGTCATTGCCGTTGCCCGCGCCGATGACCAGGACGCGGCGGTGGGGGTTGGCCGGGGTCTCCCGGTACGGCTCCTCGTACGGGGAGTCGGAGCGCCGCAGCACCTTCAGCGGGGCGATGCTCTGATGCGGAACCCCATTGGCGGAGATCTTGTAGTCCCGGCTGCCCGAGCTCGGCCGCTTGAGCTCGATCTTGTAGTACGGGGACCAGGAGATCCCGCTCGCCAGCGACTCCAGCGTCAGCGCCGCCACCACCGCGGCCAGCGGCACCGCGTACCGGACGGTGTTGTGCCGCCCGCCCAGCACCAGCAGCGCCACCGCGGCCAGAACCCCCCACACCACCGACGGGGCGCGCAGCCAGGACAGCGCGGCGAACGAGAGCGAGCCCGCCAGCGAGCCCAGCAGGTCGTAGCGGTAGGCGTCCAGCGACGGCAGCTGCCGGAACAGGTCCGCCGTCATCTTGCCGATGGCCATCATGATGAGCGCGACCAGCCCGAACAGGATGGGGAGAGTCACCCACTGGGGCAACCCGGTGGTCTTCACGGCCGTGAAGTAGATGACCTCGCCGCTGGTCTGCCGCACCTGTACGGGAAACTCCCGCACCAGGACCACAAGGACGGCGAGCGGTACCGGCGCCCAGCGGATGAGCCACTGCCCGCGCCCGGCCGGGATCAGGAAGCCCAGGCCGATGCCGAGGAACGAGCCCAGCAGGATGAAGTTCGAGAAGTAGCTCAGGTGGACGATGTTGGCGCCGGTCCACCTGATCAGCGCCAACTCCACAAAGAGCATGGTGGCGCTGGCCAGCACCAGCCTCGGGCGCAGGTTCCGCGTTCGAGCGCTGTCGTCCATGCCTGGACGGTGTCATCCGAGCAGGGGCAGGTCGAGCACCCCCGGCGGCACATGCGCCACCTGGCAGGCGCGCGTCACCTGATGGGGCCAACCCCGCTGTCGGTGGGCCATGACACTCTGCGATTCCGCAAGGCGCGGCACTGGGCAGTGGTGGACACGGAGGGGCGCGGTATGGGCAGGTCCAGCTTCTGGCTGATGGGGGCGCTGGGCGATACGGACGTCGCGGAGCTCGCCCCGCTCGCGGTGCCCGCCATCGAGGCCACGGCGGCGTGGTCGACGGCGGTGGGTACGTGGTCGCGCTGGGAGCGCGACGCGGCGCGCGGCGGTGGCGCGGTGACGGTGTGGCGCGAGGACGGCTATAACACCGAGGCGGTGCTGCACCTGTACAACATGGTCAACGACTCGGCCTTCGACGCCATGGACACCACGGGGAAGCTCCACGTCATGGACTGGTGGGACCGGCTCGACACCGACACGGTCGAGCCGTTCTTCGAGTCCGTACGCAAGGACAACCCGGTGGCCGCCCTCTTCCACGGCCTGGGCCCCGAGCGCGCGGCGCTGCTGCCCGGCTGGGTCGGCGACGCGGTGTTCCCCGCCGACGAGGTGCGGCGCCGGCTTCCGGCGGCCGAGGCCGCGCTCGCGGTGTCCGGGGCGGAGCGCGAGCGGGCGCTGGCCCGGATCGACGACTGGCCGGGCGAAAAGGAGGCCGAGGCGCTGCTCGACGGGCCGCTGCGGGTGTGGCGGGAGACGGCCGAGGCCGGGCTGGGGCTACTGGCCTCCCGTATCTGGCACTGACCGGCCGGTCGCGCTGCGCACCGGATTCCCGGCGGCGTCGGTCCGGCCGTCGGACGGGGAGTCGTCCTGCGGCGGGGCGTCCTTCGGCCGGGAGCTGGGCCTCGAATCGCCTGGCCGGGATTCGCTTGGCCGGGAGTCCCGCGAGGCGCCGTTCTCCGCCGCGAGGTTCTTCGCCCCGCCGTTCTCGGACGCTCGGGGCTCCGGCGTCCGCGCCTCGGGTGTCCGCGGCTCGGGTGTCCGCGCCTCGGGCGCCGGTGTCTCCGGCGTCTTCGTCTCCGGCGTCTGTGTCTCCGGCGTCTGTGTCTCCGGTGTCCTGGGTGCCTGTCGTGGGGTGCGCCTGTGGTGCAGCCGGGAGCGTACGTCGGCATGCGGCAGGAACTGCGCCCAGCGCTCGGGGAACTCCGACGGCGGGGTGATCTCCGCCGCCCCGTCGTCCGCGGTGCGCTGCTCCCAGGCCCGCCGCCTGGCCGCATCCTCCCGCGCCCGGGCGGCGGCCTCGGCGCGCCCGGCCGCGGTGGCGACCGACGGCCAGACCCGGTCGATCGCGGCGTTGACGGCCGCGCCGACGAGCACCGCGAAGGCGGACACACCGATCCACAGCAGCACGGCGACGGGCGCGGCCAGCGAGCCGTAGATCGTCGGCCCCTCGACGGTGTGGACCAGGTAGATACGGAGCAGGACGCTGCCGAGCACCCATATGGCCAGCGCGACCAGCGCCCCGGGGATGTCCTCCCGCCAGGGCGAGCGCACCGGCACGGAGACGTGGTAGAGCGTGGTGAGGAAGGCGACGGACAGCAGGATCACCACGGGCCAGTAAAGGATCCGTACGAGGTCCCCGCTCGCGGGCACCAGGTCCACGACGGTCTCCGGGCCGATCACCATCAGGGGCAGCGCCACCGCCCCGATGATCAGCGCGACCAGATAGAGAAGGAAGGACAGCAGCCGGGTCCTGACGATCCCGCGGCGGCCTTCGAGCCCGTACATGATGGTGATGGTGTCGACGAAGACGTTGACCGCGCGGGAGCCGGACCACAGGGCGATGGCGAAGCCGAGGGAGATGACGTCCGGGCGGCCGCCCTTGATGACGTCGTCCAGCAGCGGCCGGGCGATCTCCCGGACCCCCTTGTCGGACAGCACGGTCCCCGAGGCGTTGAGGATGTTCTGCCGGATGGTGGCCACGGTGTCGGTGTTGGTCCACGCGTCGAAGTAGCCGAGGAGCCCGATCAGACCGAGCAGCAGCGGCGGCAGCGACAGCAGGGTGAAGAAGGCGGCCTCGGCGGCCAGGCCGGTGACCCGGTACTCCATGCAGGAGTGGACGGTGTCCTTCAGCAGCAGCCAGGCCATCCTGCGCTTGGACACATTGCGGTACAAGGCGCGGGCCTTGTTGAGCCGACCGGACGGCTTCGACGGTTCTTTCCCTGGCTGCACCTTCCAACGGTATCCGCCCCGGGACGCCCCACGGCCCCCGGTGTTTCCCTCCGTGACCAGCCGGTGACCAGGCCGGACGAGGCGAGTGAGCCGAAGGGGCGCGGTCGCCCGCGCCGGAGGCGCTGATGTCACTGTGAAAGGGAGAGCGCGCGGAGGCCCTGAGGCTGCAGTCGATATGCGGCTCCGCCGCGCGGAGGGCCGAGCACGGTCGACCGTCGACAGGGGCTGTAGCCCCCCCGGGGGGGCACCTCCCAGCGGTAGCCGGGGGAGAACCGAGCCGCAAAAAAGCTGGGAAACTCGGCGGAGGGGATGCCGCGCCGACTCGGTACCGCCCTCCGCCACGCCCACTGTCCGTGCCCGCTACAGCCATGCGCAAAGGTTGCGCCGCGTTGCAGCCACCGGCCGCGGTCGTGATGGGATGTGCCGCATGAGCATCACCGTCACCACCTGGTCCCTGGAGCAGACCTCGCCCGCGGACCTCGCCCCGGCGCAGCAGCCCCCCGCCGACGCGGGGGTGCGGATCGTACGGGCCGAGATCCCGGGCCCGGAGTTCAACCGCTTCCTCTATACGACCGTCGGCTCGGATGTGGCCTGGACGGACCGGCTGGGGTGGACCGTCGAGCAGTGGCGGGAGTTCCTGGAGCGGCCCGGCGTGGAGACCTGGGTCGCGTATGAGCGCGGCACTCCGGCGGGGTACATCGAGCTGGACGGGCAGGACGAGGGCGTGGTGGAGATCGCGTACTTCGGGCTGCTGCCCGCCTTCCGGGGGCGGCGCATCGGCGGGCATCTGCTGACCTGGGGCACCGCCCGCGCCTGGGACCTGGCCGAGCGCTGGGCCTGGCGGCCGCCGACCAAGCGGGTGTGGGTGCACACCTGCAGCAAGGACGGGCCGTACGCGCTGGACAACTACCGGCGGCGCGGGTTCCGGGTCTTCGACACCAAGCACGACGCCGAGACCGAGTGAGCCGTGCGCCCGGACCGCAAGTCGCGCAACAGGTGACCAAGGACACAGCATCCCACCATGCGAGACATTGTTGTCCAGATATTGGATGATGGTGGACTGCCCCGAGACCCCCATGCCACGCTTCCCTCATGTCTCGAGCTGGAATTGCCTTGGTGAGTCGGCGCCACGTCGATCTCGGCCGCATGTCCAGCGCGATCTGTCCAGCCGGCTGAGGCTGTACCCCTAGGCGGTCCCCGACCCCGGAGCGCACCGCCGGCCCCACCTCATTCCCCGCCGCCCCCGACGACGTGGGCGACCTCGCACGCCTCATTCTCCCCGCCACCGCACCTCACCCTCCCCCGTATTGCCATGCCCGCCTGCGCAAAACCGCAGGTCACCGACGCGCAGGCCAAAGCGCGGGGCACCGGGGGTGTGCACGAGCACCGTCCGCCGCACCAGAGCCGCTCAGAAGGACACACACCGCCATGGCCGCCACCCCGGACCGCCCCAGCGCAGCCACGCCCCGCCGCAAGGCCGGACGCCACCGCGGCGAGGGCCAGTGGGCCGCGGGTCACTTCACGCCCCTCAACGCCAACGAGCAGTTCAAGAAGGACGACGACGGTCTCAATGTGCGGACACGCATTGAGACGATCTACGCCCACCGTGGTTTCGACGCCATCGACGGCGCCGACCTGCGCGGACGTATGCGCTGGTGGGGCCTGTACACCCAGCGCAAGCCCGGTATCGACGGCGGAAAGACCGCCATCCTGGAGCCGGAGGAGCTGGACGACGAGTTCTTCATGCTGCGCGTCCGCATCGACGGCGGCCGACTGACCACCGAGCAGCTGCGGGTCATCGGCGAGATCTCCCAGGAGTTCGCCCGCGGCACGGCCGACATCACCGACCGGCAGAACATCCAGTACCACTGGATCCGGATCGAGGACATGCCGGAGATCTGGCGGCGGCTGGAGGCCGTCGGCCTGTCGACCACCGAGGCGTGCGGCGACACCCCGCGCGTCATCGTCGGCTCGCCGGTCGCCGGGATCGCCGAGGACGAGATCATCGACGGCACCCCGGCCATCGAGGAGATCCACAGCCGCTTCATCGGCAACAAGGAGTTCTCCAACCTGCCGCGCAAGTTCAAGACGGCCATCTCCGGCTCGCCGCTGCTCGACGTCGTCCACGAGATCAACGACGTCGCGTTCGTCGGCGTACGCCACCCCGAGCACGGCCCGGGCTTCGACCTGTGGGTCGGCGGCGGTCTTTCCACCAACCCGAAGATCGGCATCCGGCTCGGCGCCTGGGTCCCGCTGGACGAGGTCCCGGAGGTCTGGGCGGGTGTCATCGGCATCTTCCGCGACTACGGCTACCGGCGGCTGCGCAACCGCGCCCGGCTGAAGTACCTGGTGGCCGACTGGGGCGCGGAGAAGTTCCGCCAGGTGCTGGAGGACGAGTACCTGAAGCACAAGCTGGTCGACGGCCCCGCGCCGGAGCAGCCGCTGCAGCGGTGGCGCGACCACATCGGCGTACACCGCCAGCAGGACGGCCGCTACTACGTCGGCTTCGCACCGCGCGTCGGCCGCGTGGACGGGGCCACCCTCACCAAGATCGCCGAACTGGCCCAGGCACATGGCTCCGGCCGCCTCCGCACCACCGTCGAGCAGAAGATGATCGTGCTCGACGTCGAGCAGGACCGGGTCGACTCGCTCGTCGCAGGGCTGGAGGCGCTGGACCTTCAGGTCCAGCCGTCCACGTTCCGGCGCGGCACGATGGCCTGCACCGGCATCGAGTTCTGCAAGCTCGCGATCGTCGAGACCAAGGCGCGCGGCTCCTCGCTGATCGACGAGCTGGAGCGCCGTCTGCCCGAGTTCGACGAGCCCATCACCATCAACCTCAACGGCTGCCCCAACGCGTGCGCGCGCATCCAGGTCGCCGATATCGGCCTCAAGGGCCAGCTGGTCATGGACGACAACGGCGACCAGGTCGAGGGCTACCAGGTCCACCTGGGCGGCGCGCTCGGCCTGGAGGCCGGCTTCGGCCGCAAGGTGCGCGGTCTGAAGGTCACCTCCGCCGAACTCCCCGACTACATCGAGCGCGTGCTGCGCCGCTTCCAGGAAGAGCGGGAAGAGGGCGAGCGGTTCGCGACGTGGGCGGCCAGAGCGAGCGAGGAGGCGCTGTCGTGAGCGACGCACGCATGAAAGCTGCCTGCGCGCAGCGCAGCCTCTTGAGGGCGGTGGCGGGAGACGGGCGGGACGCCGGGCCGCGGACGACGACGAAAGCCGCGCCTCTGCGCCGCGCGGGCGACAGTGCCCGCGGCGGAGCCGCTGATGTGACGAGCAGCCGCTGCCGCGGCGGGGCGAACAAGGAGGCGCTGTGAGCGAGCGTGCGGCGCCTTTCTACTGCCCGTACTGCGGGGACGAGGACCTGCGCCCCTCCGAAGAAGGCCACGGCGCCTGGGAATGCGTGTCCTGCAACCGCGCGTTCCGGCTGTCGTTCCTCGGGCTGCTGGCCAAGGGGCTGCGGCGCGACCACGGCGAAGGGGGCACGGCGATATGACCGAGCAGCGACAGACGCACCTGGAAGAACCCGCCACCTTGCAGGAGCTGGCCGAGCGCGCGGGGCGTGAACTGGAGGACGCCCCAGCGCTGGAGATCCTGCGCTGGGCGGCCGACACGTTCGGGCCGCGCTTCTGCGTCACCTCCTCGATGGAGGACGCGGTGGTGGCCCATCTGGCGTCCCGTGTGCTGCCGGGTGTCGATGTGGTGTTCCTCGACACCGGCTACCACTTCCCGGAGACCATCGGCACCCGCGACGCGGTGGCGGCCGTGATGGACGTCAACGTCATCACGCTCACCCCCCGCCAGACCGTCGCCGAGCAGGACGCCGAGTACGGCCCGAAGCTGCACGACCGGAACCCGGACCTGTGCTGCGCCCTGCGCAAGGTCAAGCCGCTGGAGGAGGGGCTGCGCGGCTATGACGCCTGGGCGACCGGGCTGCGCCGCGACGAGTCCCCGACCCGCGCCAACACCCCGGTGGTGGGCTGGGACCCCAAGCGGGCCAAGGTCAAGGTCTCCCCGATCGCCCGCTGGACGCAGGCGGACGTGGACGCGTACGTCGACGAACACGGTGTGCTCACCAACCCCCTGCTGATGGACGGATATGCGTCGGTGGGGTGCGCGCCCTGCACCCGGCGGGTATTGGAGGGCGAGGACGCACGGGCCGGCCGCTGGGCGGGCCGCGCCAAGACCGAGTGCGGGCTGCACGGCTGATGGCTGACCAGGAGAACCAGATGAGCGTGACAGAGCAGGGCGCCACGGTATGGCTCACCGGGTTGCCGAGCGCGGGCAAGACGACGATCGCCTACGCGCTGGCCGAGCGGCTGCGCGGTGAGGGCCACCGGGTGGAGGTGCTGGACGGCGACGAGATCCGCGAGTTCCTCTCCTCCGGCCTCGGCTTCTCCCGCGAGGACCGGGACACCAACGTCCAGCGGATCGGCTTCGTGGCCGAGCTGCTGGCCTCCAACGGCGTCAAGGTCCTGGTGCCGGTCATCGCCCCGTACGCGGACAGCCGCGAAGCGGTCCGCAAGCGCCACCAGACCGAGGGCACGGCGTATCTGGAGGTGCATGTCGCCACGCCGGTGGACGTGTGCGCCGAGCGTGATGTGAAGGGGCTGTACGCCAAGCAGGCCGCGGGCGCGATCAAGGGGCTGACCGGGGTCGACGACCCGTACGAGGCCCCCGACTCCCCGGATCTGCGCATCGAGACACATCAGCAGGGTGTGCAGGAGTCCGCCGCGGCGCTCAGGTCGCTGCTGAGTGAGAGGGGTCTGGCATGACGACCGTGGCTCAGACGAACGGAACCGGACCCGGCTCGGAAGACGGCGGCGACGGCGGCGAGGACGGCAACCTCTACGCGCTGACGCACCTGGACGCGCTGGAGTCCGAGGCGGTGCATATCCTCCGCGAGGTGGCGGGCGAGTTCGAGCGGCCGGTGATCCTGTTCTCCGGCGGCAAGGACTCCATCCTCATGCTGCATCTGGCGCTCAAGGCGTTCGCCCCGGCACAGGTGCCCTTCTCGCTGCTGCACGTCGACACCGGACACAACTTCCCCGAGGTCCTGGAGTACCGGGACCGTGTGGTGGCGGCCCATGGGCTGCGCCTCCATGTGGCCTCCGTACAGGACTACATCGACCGCGGGGTCCTCAAGGAGCGCCCCGACGGCACCCGCAACCCGCTGCAGACGCTGCCGCTGACGGAGAGGATCCAGGCCGAGCGGTTCGACGCGGTCTTCGGCGGCGGTCGCCGCGACGAGGAGAAGGCCCGGGCGAAGGAGCGCGTGTTCTCGCTGCGGGACGAGTTCTCGCAGTGGGATCCGCGCCGCCAGCGCCCCGAGCTGTGGAATCTGTACAACGGCCGCCACGCGCCGGGCGAGCATGTCCGCGTCTTCCCGCTGTCCAACTGGACCGAGCTGGATGTGTGGCAGTACATCGCCCGCGAGAACATCGAACTGCCGGAGATCTACTTCGCCCATGAGCGCGAGGTCTTCCAGCGCAACGGCATGTGGCTGACCGCCGGCGAGTGGGGCGGGCCCAAGGACGGCGAGACGGTCGAGAAGCGGCAGGTCCGCTACCGCACCGTCGGCGATATGTCCTGCACCGGCGCCGTCGACTCCGACGCGACCACGCTGGACGCCGTCATCGCCGAGATCGCCGCCTCCCGGCTCACCGAGCGCGGCGCCACCCGCGCCGACGACAAGCTGTCCGAGGCCGCCATGGAGGACCGCAAGCGCGAGGGGTACTTCTAAGCATGTCCACGACCACGACCACAGAGCTCTCCGAGACGACCCTCCTGCGGTTCGCCACCGCCGGTTCGGTCGACGACGGCAAGTCCACCCTCGTCGGCCGCCTGCTGCACGACTCCAAGTCGGTCCTCGCCGACCAGCTGGAGGCCGTGGAGCGCGCATCGGCGAGCCGCGGCCAGGACGGCCCGGACCTCGCGCTGCTCACCGACGGGCTGCGCGCCGAGCGCGAGCAGGGCATCACCATCGACGTGGCGTACCGCTACTTCGCCACGCCCCGGCGCCGGTTCATCCTCGCCGACACGCCCGGCCATGTGCAGTACACCCGCAACATGGTCACCGGCGCCTCCACCGCCGAGCTCACGGTGATCCTGGTCGACGCCCGCAACGGCGTCGTCGAGCAGACCCGCCGCCACGCCGCGATCGCGGCGCTGCTGCGCGTCCCGCATGTGGTCCTCGCGGTCAACAAGATGGACCTGGTCGACTACCGGGAAGCCGTCTTCGCGACCATCGCCGAGGAGTTCACGGCGTACGCCACCGAGCTCGGCATCCCCGACGTCACCGCCATCCCGATCTCGGCGCTGGCCGGTGACAACGTGGTGGAGCCGTCCGCGACGATGGACTGGTACGGCGGACCGACCGTCCTGGAGCACCTGGAGACGGTCCCGGTCAGCCATGACCTGGCGCACTGCCACGCACGGCTGCCCGTGCAGTATGTGATCCGTCCGCAGACCGCGGAGCACCCGGACTACCGGGGGTACGCGGGCCAGATCGCGGCCGGTTCGTTCCGTGTGGGCGAGCGGGTCATGGTGCTGCCGTCCGGCCGTACGACCACGATCTCGGGCATCGACCTGCTGGGCAAGCCGGTCGACGTGGCCTGGACGACGCAGTCGGTGACCGTTCTGCTGGCGGACGACATCGACGTCTCGCGCGGCGATCTGATCGTGCCGAGCAAGGACGCGCCGCAGGCCACGCAGGACATCGAGGCGACGGTCTGCCATGTCGCCGACCAGCCGCTGACGGTCGGCCACCGGGTGCTGCTCAAGCACGGCACCCGCACGGTGAAAGCCATCGTCAAGGACATCCCGTCCCGGCTGACCCTCGACGATCTGTCCCTGCACCCGCACCCGGAGCAGCTTGTCGCCAACGACATCGGCCGGGTGAAGATCCGTACCGCCGAGCCGCTGCCGGTCGACTCCTACGCCGACTCGCGCCGCACCGGCTCGTTCATCCTGATCGACCCGGCCGACGGCACGACGCTGACCGCGGGCATGGTGGGCGACTCGTTCGCGACCCCTGTCCCCACCCATGACGACCAGGCAGATGACGACGGATGGGACTTCTGACCATGTCCGGTGATGTCTTCTCCACCTTCGCGAAGGAGGGCGGCCGCGTCGGCAGCGGTGCCCTGGGCAGCGGGCAGGGAGGGGTCGGCCGATGTGCCTGCTGACCTGTGCACTCCCCGCTCCCCTGCCGTATCGCAACCGAAGACCTGCCGATTTGCCGGGCGTCCCCTGACGCTGTCCCCGGCCCTCCGAGAGGAAATCCTCCCGTGTCCGTCGACCGCACCACGCACCCTCGACCCGCCTTCAGCCGACGCACCCGCCTCTTCGCGGCAGCCGCCGCGCTCCCCCTGCTGATCGGCGCGCTGGGCGCCTGCGGCTACGGCTCGCAGAAGGACGACACGGGAAGCAAGACCGTCCCCGCCGCGGGCGGCAAGAAGATCGACGGTCTGGACAACGTGAGGATCGGCTACTTCGCCAACCTCACCCACGCCACCGCGCTGGTGGGTCTGCGCGACGGCGGGCTGATCCAGAAGGAGTTGGGCGGCACGGGGATCCAGCCGTTCGTCTTCAACGCGGGCCCGTCCGAGATCGAGGCGCTGAACGGTGGCTCCATCGACATCGGGTGGATCGGCCCCTCGCCGTCCATCAACGGCTATGTGAAGTCCCACGGCGAAAACCTCAAGATCATCTCGGGTTCCGCATCGGGCGGGGTCAAGCTCGTCGTCAACCCGAAGAAGATCAAGACGCTCGACGACCTCAAGGGCAAGAAGATCGCCACCCCGCAGCTGGGCAACACCCAGGACGTGGCGTTCCTCAACTGGATCGCCGAGAAGGGCTGGAAGGTCGACGCCCAGAGCGGCAAGGGCGATGTCTCCGTGGTCCGTACGGACAACAAGGTGACCCCCGACGCGTACAAGTCCGGCTCCGTCGACGGCGCCTGGGTGCCCGAGCCGACCGCCTCCAAGCTGGTCGCCGAGGGCGGCAAGGTGCTGCTGGACGAGTCCACCCTGTGGCCGGACAAGAAGTTCGTCATCACCAACGTGATCGTCCGGCAGGACTTCCTCAAGAAGCACCCGGATGTCGTCGAGGCCGTACTGCGCGGCTCGGTGAAGACCAACGCGTACATCAAGGCCAACCCCGACAAGGCGAAGGCCGAGGCCAACGCCACGCTCAAGGCGGAGACCGGCAAGGCCCTCCCGGCCGAGGTGATCGACCCGGCGTGGCAGAGCATCCAGGTCACCGACGACCCGCTGGCCTCGACCCTCGACACCGAGGCGGACCACGCGGTGGCGGCCGGGCTGCTGGAGAAGCCCGACCTCAAGGGCATCTACGACCTGACCCTGCTCAACAAGGTCCTCAAGTCGGAGGGCAAGCCCACAGTCTCGGCCGCCGGTCTTGGCACCCAGTAGCCGCCGAACGCCCGCGTACGCACGCATCGCGTACGCGGGCGCCCCGTACGCACACCCGCATCCCGTACGCACACCGCACGTACGCACCCATCAGGAGGTGACCGGATGTCCCCGGCACTGACCACCGACAAGGCCGACCGGGCGGGCGCGGCCACGGCGGCCGCGGCAGGCTCGTCGCAATCCTCCGGAGCTGTCCGGATCGACCACGTCCACAAGGCGTTCGGCCGCCCCGGCGCCGCACAGCCCGTGCTCGACGACATCAACCTCGATGTCCGGCCGGGCGAGTTCGTCTGCATCCTGGGCGCCTCGGGCTGCGGTAAGTCGACGCTGCTCAACCTGGTCGCGGACCTGGACAGGCCGACCGCCGGGACCATCGAGGTCGCCGGCGGCCGGCCGGCCCTGATGTTCCAGGAGCACGCGCTCTTCCCGTGGCTGACCGCGGGCAAGAACATCGAACTGGCGCTGCGGCTGCGCGGCGTACCGCGCGCCGACCGCAAGCCCCGGGCGGAGGAGCTGCTGGAGCTGGTGCGGCTGGGCGGCTCGCACGGCAAGCGGGTGCACGAGCTGTCGGGCGGTATGCGGCAGCGGGTCGCGCTCGCCCGCGCGCTGGCGCAGGACTCCAGCGTGCTGCTGATGGACGAGCCGTTCGCCGCGCTCGACGCGATCACCCGCGATGTGCTGCACGGCGAACTGACCCGCATCTGGAGCGAGACGGGCGTCTCGGTCCTGTTCGTCACGCACAACGTGCGCGAGGCGGTGCGCCTGGCCCAGCGCGTGGTGCTGCTGTCCTCGCGGCCGGGGCGGGTCGTCCGGGAGTGGGCGGTCGACATTCCGCAGCCGCGCCGGATCGAGGACGCGGCCGTCGCGGACCTGTCCATTGAGATCACCGAAGAACTGCGTGGGGAGATCCGCCGCCATGGCCGGCACTGAGATCACCGGCGAGTCGCCGAAGACGACGGACGAGCCCGCTACGGCGGAACGGGGAAAGCAGTCCAGCCAGGACCTGGCGGGTCTTGAGGCCGGGCTCGACGCGCTGGACACGGTGCAGATCCGGCGTACGTCCCCGGCCGAGGTGCTGGTCCAGAAGGTGCTGCCGCCCGTCGTGGCCGTCGCCCTGATCCTCCTCATCTGGAAGGTGCTGGTCTGGGCGAAGGTCACCGACGACTACAAGCTCCCCGACCCCAAGCTGGTCTGGGACGCGCTGCGGGAACTGTGGCTCAAGGGCGAACTGCTCGACATCATCTGGACCAGCGTCTCGCGCGGCCTGTTCGGCTTCCTCATCGCGCTGGCCATCGCCACCCCGCTGGGGCTGATCGTCGCCCGGGTGAAGTTCATCCGGGCCGGGATCGGCCCGATCCTGTCCGGGCTCCAGTCGCTGCCCTCGGTGGCGTGGGTGCCGCCCGCGGTGATCTGGCTGGGCCTCAACGACAAGATGATGTACACCGTCATCCTGCTCGGCGCGGTCCCCTCGATCGCCAACGGCCTGGTCTCCGGCATCGACCAGGTGCCCCCGCTGTTCCTGCGCGCCGGACGCACGCTCGGCGCCCGGGGCCTGGTCAGCGCCCGCCACATCCTGCTGCCCGCCGCGCTGCCCGGCTATGTCGCCGGGCTCAAGCAGGGCTGGGCGTTCTCCTGGCGCTCGCTGATGGCCGCGGAGATCATCGCCAAGTCCCCCGACCTGGGGCTCGGACTCGGCCAGTACCTGGAGAACCAGCGCAACAACTCCGACATGGCGGGGGTGCTGCTCGGCATCATCATGATCCTGTTCGTCGGGATCGCGATCGAGCTGCTGATCTTCGCCCCGATCGAGCGACGGGTGCTGCGCAGCCGGGGCCTGCTGGCAAACGCCCGCTGACGCCCGCAGCCCGATAGCCGCGCCCGTGCCCACCCTGTTCCCCGCCCTCGTAAGGAATCCGGAAACGCCTCCCGTGACCTCCACCACCCCCACCCTGCTGGTCATCGCCCACGGCAGCCGCGACCCACGCCACGCGGCGACCGTCGCCGCGCTGTGCGCGCGGGCGCGGTCGCTGCGGGCGGGGCTGCGGGTGGAGGCGGCGTTCCTGGACTTCAACGCGCCGCGGGTGGGCCAGGTCCTGGACCGCCTGGCGGCGGAGGGCGCCCACGACATCGTCGCCCTCCCGCTGCTCCTCACCCGCGCCTTCCACGCGAAGGCCGACATCCCGGCGGTGCTGCGCGAGGCGACGGCCCGCCACCTTGGCCTGCGCGTCCGGCAGGCCGAGGTCCTGGGCCCCTCGCCGCTGCTGACGCGGGCCCTGGAACGGCGCCTGTACGAGGCCGGGCTGCGCCCCGGCGACCGACGCTCGACCGGGGTCGTCCTGGCCTCGGCGGGCTCCACCGACCCGGAGGCGATCGCGGTGATCGCAGAAATCGCGCGGGAGTGGCGGCACACCGGTTGGTGCGCCGTGCGGCCCGCGTTCGCCTCCGCGGCAATTCCCGCGGGGTTCCCCCGCACCGAGGACGCGGTGCGCGCACTGCGCGCCGAGGGTGTCCGCCGGGTGGCCGTCGCCCCGTACGTCATCGCCCCCGGCCGGCTCCCGGACCGCATCGCGTACGGCGCGCGCGATGCGGGCGCGGATGTCCTGGCGGGCGTTCTGGGCCCGGCCCCGGAGCTGGCCCGGTTGCTGCTGCGCCGCTACGACGAGGCGCGGGCCGGGGCCGAGGAGCTCACCGCGCTCACGGCCTGACCGCGAGCGCGGTGCGTCGCGGCGGTTACTGATTCGTGTTCCCGCCGTTGCCGCCATTGGCGTTGCCCCCGTTGGCGTTCCCGCCATTTCCACCGTTACCGCCGTTCGGTTGGCCGCCGGAGCCACCGGACTGCTGATGCTGGCAGGAGCTGGCGATGCAGAACGTCACGTTCACGGTGAAACTGTTGCCACCGTTCCCGTTGCCGTTTCCGTAGCCGTCTCCGCCGTTGCCGCCCTGGCCGCTCCCGGACGTGCCGGTCCCACCCTGGCCACCCCCGTCGGTGGCTCGCGGGGTCGGCTCGCCGGGCGTTGTCTCCGCGGTCGGAGCCGCGGGCTCCAGGGCCATTTGTGAGGCCGAGGCCGTGCCCTGCTGGGCCGCATCGCATGCGAGGGCCGGCGCGGCGGCACCCATGAGGCCGGCGGCCACCGCGATGGCTCCTGTGAGCAGACGGACTGAAGTGTGCGATTTCGCCTTCTGCGACTTTCGCATCGCTTCACCTCCTTGACGCGCGGTGCCCAAAGGCACACCCGTTCAACGTAATTCGCCTGCCTGCGGGTCGCTTCGCGCTACTAGGCCGAACAGGTGATCGGGAAGGTTCTGTCACGGAGCGTCGCGCGAGACGCGACATGACGGCTGAGGAGAGATAATCCACCTGTCCCAGCTCTCGGCCGGACGACTCCTCTTACTGGCCTCTCATCGGCCTCGGGGCTTGGGCGTCAGCCGCCTCCTCCTCACCGTTCACCGGCCCTTTCCCGTCCCCTCCCCGGACACCGCTGGACTTTCCCTGCACCCACCAGGACGTCGCACGACGTCGAGGCCCCCAGGGGGATGTCATGCACAACGAAAGCCACACTCGTTCACTCGGGGCGGACACAGCCCGCCGCAGACCTCGAAGGCGCGTCGCGCTCGCTGTGGCGTCCACCATCGCGCTGACGGTCGTCAACCCCTTGGCGGTGCCCGCACCCGCGCAGGCAGCCACCCCCACGGCCCCCCACTCCGTCACCACCGCGGCCGCGGCCCCCGCCCAGGTCCAGTGGACGACGCGGACCGTGGCCCCGGGCGTCCAGATACGCACCGGCACCATCCAGAACCCGGACGCCAAGCCGGCCTGGACGGTGACCATCCACGCCCCCGCCGTCAACCGGCTGACCGGCGCCCGGACGTTCGCCCCGCTCTCCACGCACACCTGGGCCGAGGACACCGCGCGGCGGCTGCGCGACGCCGGGCTCGAGCCGCGCCTGGAGCAGGTCAGCTGGCCCGCGTACGCGGACACGCCGCGCGGCACGATGGGGTGGCGGGTGCGCGTCGGTACGTACGCCAGCTCGGACGAGGCGCAGCGTACGACCCCGAAGGTGACCGCGCTCGGCCTCCAGCCGGCCGTGGAGTGGACCGGCTACGACGTCGAGCAGCCGGCCGACCGGGAGAGCGTGCATGTCGCGGTCATCGACCCGGCCGCCTTCACCGGCACCGTCGAGTCCACGCACAACGGCGATGTCGCGGACCGCGAGACGACCTCCTCGGTCGCCGCGAAGACCGGCTCGCTGGTCGGCGTCAACGGCGGCTTCTTCATCACCTCCGACGCCGACGGCGTGCAGGGCACGATGGCCGGAATCAGCGCCTACGACGGCGAGCTGCAGTCGATGGCCGCCGGTTCGCGCGCCGCGCTGATCCTTGGCGACGGCGGCCGGCGCGCCCGTATCGCGGATCTGACCACCACGGTCACCGCGCGGGCAGGGTCCAAGTCTGCCGCCTACGTGGTGCAGGGCATCAACCGGGTGCCCGGCAAGGTGCGCAACTGCGGCCGTCCCGGCGCCACCCCCACCGAGCTGCCCCGCCAGGACCTCACCTGCGCCAAGGCCGACGACCTGGTCAAGTTCACCGCGGCGTTCCGCGCCGACCTGCCCACCGGCCCCGGCGTCCAGGTGGTGCTCGACGCCGACCACCGCGTGGTCTCCACCGGCCGGCGCGGCGGCGAGGTCCCGTCCGGCGGCTCGGTGCTCCAGGGCGTCGGCTCCGCCGCCGACTGGCTGACCGCCCACGGCCGTCCGGGCACGCGGATCGCCGTCCAGGAGACGGTCCGCGACACCGCCGGGCGGCAGGTCGAGCTCGGCCGCGACGACAGCATCGTCAGCGCCGCGCCCACCCTGGTGGAGGACGGCCGGATCGCCATCGACGCCGCCACCGAGGGCATGCTCGACCCCCGGGACCTCTCCTTCGGCTACGCCTGGTCCAACGGACGGCAGCCGCGCACCATGGCCGGCCTCGACAAGCGCGGACGCCTGCTCCTCGTCACCGTGGACGGGCGCCGGCCCGGCGTAAGCGAGGGCTTCACCCTGGCGGAGGGCGCGGAGTTCATGCGCTCCCTGGGCGCGGAGCGGGCGCTCAACCTGGACGGCGGCGGCTCCAGCACCATGACCGTCGCCGGCAAGCTCGTCAACGCCCCCTCGGACGCGGCGGGCGAGCGTCCGGTGGGCGACACGGTGCAGGTGATCCCCGCAGGCCCCGGCCGGTGACATTGCGGTGGATACGAGACGACGACGCGCCGTGGCGTCGGCGTGTCGCTGTCTCGTATCCACCGCAGATCGCGTACCTCCTACACAAGCAGGTCGAGGCCCTCGTGCCCGATGCCCGGGGCGTTGAGGGCCAGCCAGCCGTGGCCGCTCATCCGCGTGTCGGGGCCGATCTCCGTGGGATCGACGGACAGCCGCCCGCAGGCGTAGGCCGCCCGCGCCGTGCCCTCGTTCGGCTCGGCCTCGTCGTACTCCGGGTCGAAGTCCTCGTCGTCGACGCGCAGGTCCTCCCAGGGCAGCGGCTCGCCGATCCACTCGGGGTCGCTTTCCGCCGCGTAACGCCGCCGGATCCGCCCCTTCTCGGCCACCACCCAGACGTCCGCCCCGGCCGCCTCGTCCTGGAAGAACATCTGCGCCTCGCCGCAGTGCTCGCTCAGCCGCTCGACCGCGCCCATCCACTCGTCCCAGTCCCAGCCGACCGCCTCGGCGAGGTTGCCGAAGACCAGCCGCCAGCCGTCCAGTTCCGGCGTGATGAACACCGGGTACGCGCCCCTGCGCGACGACATGTCCTCCACATCGGCGCCCTCCTCCAGCGTGACCGGAAACCGGTCGTGCAGTTCCAGCGCCTCGAAGACCCCCTCGTACGCCGCGCCGGGCACCGCGTACCACCATCCGCGCGGTTCCAGCCGGGACGGCTTCTCCCCACTGGCCTTGATCCGCGCGCGGCGCTCAAGCAGCGCCTTGTCGCGGGCGTCGAGGGTGTCGATCAGTCCGGTGGCGAGGAGTTCGCGGAGCCTGTCGTGTGTCATGGTCAGGGACCCTAGCCGGACGATGTGACACCACGAGTGAGGAGGGCTTGGTGAAGAGTCTGCTGCGCCGATGGGGGACGACCGCGGCCGCTGTGACCGTTGCGCTGATCGGCGCCCTGCTGCTGGCAGGCCAGGTCAAGCACGTATGGGACGGCCACACCGAGTTGGCCGCGCTGCGCGCCCACGGACTGCACGCCCGGGCCCAGGCGTCCCTGACCATCTCCTGCGCGCAGGGCCGGGGCATCAGCTGCCACACGTCATCGGTGTGGCTCGATTTCGACGACGCCGACGGCCACTCCGTCTCCGTACCGGAGGAGACGATCGACGGTTCGCTCTACGTCCCGCACGGCCACCGCGACGCCGAGGACCGCGTGGCGACGACCGTCGTCTACGACCGGGCGAACCCCTACGAGGCACAGCCAGCCGGCGCCCTCGACCAGAGCGTCCTCGACCTCGCGGCCCACCACTGGATCGCCTGGACCATCGCGCTCGCCCTCCTCGGCGGCGGCACCGCCGGCGCCATCGCCGCCTGGCCGCCGCCCCGGCCCTCACCCCGGCGGCGCCCCGCCTGACGACAATTGGCGTGCCCGCCACCACGTCGCCGTGATTCGCTACCCCGTATGGCAAGACTGCGACTCGACCGCGTACTCGTCGTGGACATCGAAGCGACCTGCTGGGACGGCCCGACCCCCGAGGGCATGGAATCCGAGATCATCGAAATCGGCCTGTGCGAACTGGACGTCGCCACCGGCGAACGCCCCGTCCGCCGCTCCCTCATGGTCCGCCCCGAGCGCTCCACGGTCAGCCCCTTCTGCACCGAGCTGACCACCATCACCCCCGAACAGGCCGCCGCCGGCATCGGTTTCGCCGAGGCCTGCGAGATCCTGCGCGACGAACACGGCGCCGGACACCGCGTATGGGCCAGCTGGGGGGAGTACGACCGCGCCCAGTTCACGCGCCAGTCGTCGGCGACGAACATCCGCTATCCGTTCGGCACCCGGCATCTCAACGTCAAGAACCTCTACTCGCTGATGCACTCCCTCGACCGCGAACTGGGCATGGCCGGCGCCCTCGACCACGCGGGGCTCCCTCTCGAGGGCACACACCACCGGGGCGTGGACGACGCGTGGAACATCGCGGGGCTGCTGGCGGGGTTGCTGGGGCGCGGCGCGGTCCACTCCTTGTAGGCTCCGCCGTGATCGTCGTGATCGCGAACGTGGACCCGGGGAAGGAACGTTGACGGACACGGAGCCGCGCCATATCGACCCGCTCGAAGCCGTGGAGCACCTGTTCGCGCTGTGGCTGCCGCGCTGGCGCCTGGCACTCGTCGGCGGCGAAGCTCCGCCGTCGTACGAGGAGGAGTGGACCGCCGCGCCCTCGCCGGCCGAGGTGTCGGACTACGGTGCCTTCCCGTCCACGTTCGACGGCCCCGACGGGCAGCGCCATCCGGTGGCCGTCGAGCGGTTCGACATCGAGGACCCGGACGAGACGTCTTCCGGCCCCCTGCACGCCTCGTGGGGCCTGCCGGACGAGGGTGCGGAGCATACGTTCGCGTTCATCAGCGAATTCCTCACCGAAGCGGCGGAGTCGGACCCCGACGGCCCGGACCGACGGGGCCGGGCGCTCGCCGGATACCTGGCCGGTCACCTGGCGGCGGACGGTACGGATCTGCTCCGCATCACGGTGGCCGCCGAGCCGGACGGCCCCGCGCTGGACGATGAGCTGCACCTGCTGGTGCGCTCCCACGACAGAACAACGCGGCTGGCCCTGACCGACGCCAAGGCCGCCCCGGCCACCCCCGACGCCAATGACACACCCGAGTACCGGATCGCCTGCGTCACGTCCCTGCTCAGCGAATTCCTCCAGATCAACAACACCGACGCGGTCACCTTCGAGGTGACCTTCGGTACCCATGACGTCGACCTGAACGTCGCCGACCCCGACGCCGCCTTCCGCGCCGGCTGGGCCGAAGACGAAGACTGGCTGATCGCGGAGGAGGGGGACGACGAAACCGACGACGTCCTGTGGGCCCTGGACGCCGCCTCCCTGAAAGCCGCGCTGACCGAGTCCGAACGGAACATGGTCGCGGCGGCCCGGGCCCAGACCCTGGTCTGGGAGTTCGACTCCACGACCCCCGAGATCCCCGGCGATGAACTGGTCTCCTGGCTCGCCCGCGACCTCCTCGAAACGATCCTCACCAAGATCACCGGCACGCCCGGAACCCCGCCCACCCTCGCGTACGCCAAGAATCTCCCCCTCGAATCCGTCCTGTCCGGCGAAGGGGACTCCTGCCTCCTCCTGGTCGCGGCACAAGGCACCGCCCTCATCTACATCAGCGGATAGCGCCCGACCAGGTTCACTCCACAGAGTGATATAAGCGCCTTTTCGGTACGCGCAGGCGGCACGGGCTGGAAGTCTCGGCGAGTGTCCGAACTGCGTGCCTTGCTCGAGTCCAGGAACACGAGGAGGCGGTGATGGCAGTCATGAGCGTCGCCAAGATGCGAGTCGACGATCACGAAGGCCCTTGGACAGTCGATGACGTCCTCGCGCTCCCGGAGCACCCGGCACGCGCCCGCTATGAACTAGTGGACGGCGTCCTCATGATGTCCCCCGCACCCGCCTGGGACCACCAGATCGTGTCCTCGGACTGCACCGTCAGATCCACACCGCCTTGGCCCAATCTGCCGCGCCGTTCCTATCCGCTGGCGCGGTGATGGTGACCGGCGAATCCAGACTCTTCATCCCCGACATCGCCATCGTCGACCGCGCCGCCGTCCAGCGCGGCACGCTGGCCGTGCCACTCGAAGCGGTCCTGCTGCTCGTGGAAATCGTGTCGCCGTTCAACCGGTCCACCGACCGTATCCTCAAGCCCGCGCTCTACGCCCAGGCGAAGGTGCCGGCCTACTGGCGCGTCGAGCTCGCGCCCGCGGTGCGGATTGTGGTGCACGAGCTGTCCGTCGACACATACCGCGAGGTGACCACGGTCACGGGGAAGGAGTCCGTCCAGGTCGCCGGAGAGTTCAGCGTCGAGTTGGATGTCCCCGGACTGCTCGGCGATCTGGCGGACTGAGCGCCTTGACGCTAACTCCGCTGAACCCGAGCGCCGTTGACCACCAGCTCCACGTCGAGGTTGTCACGCGTGGCGTTCGAGTACGGGCAGACCCCGTGGGCCGTCCTGACCAGTTCGACGGCCTGCTCGCCGGTGACCGACGGCAGGGAGATCCGTAGCTCGGCGCCGAGCTTGAAGCGGCCACCGTCGATCGGGATCAGCGAGACCGACGCGTCGATCTCCGCGTCGTCCGCCTTGAGGTTTCCGCGTTGCCCGATCAGGGCGAGCGTCGCACCGAAGCAGGCGGCGTACCCGATCGCGAAGAGCTGTTCGGGGTTGGCGCCCTCACCGTCCCCGCCCAGCTCCTTGGGCAGCCGCAGTTCCAGGTCAAGCCGTCCATCGGAGGTGCGACCGCGGCCGTTTCTGCCTCCGGCCACGTGTGCCTCCGCCGTGTAAAGCGCCTTCGTCATCCTCAACTCCCGTTGCATCGCTTCCGCAATCTGAATCTGTCACTTCAAAATCAGGAAGTCAATCGCTAGGCTCGGACACCTCAACGACAACAACTGGGGCCAAGATGGCGAGACTTGAGGTCGGCTACCTGCTGCCGACGCGCGACCAGACCGTTCGGGGCGAGCACGCACCGCGGCGGCTCATCGCCCAGGCGCGGCGCGCGGAAGAGCTCGGGCTGGATTCGGTCTGGGCGGGCGACTCCCCCGTGACCAGGCCCCGCGCCGATCCGCTGCTGCTGATGGCCGCCGTGGCCGAGACCACCGAACGGATCGCGCTCGGCACGGCGGTGCTGCTCCCGGCGCTGCGCCATCCGATCCTGCTGGCGCATCAACTCGCCACCCTCGACCGGCTGTCGGAGGGGCGCCTGATCGCGGGCATGGGCGGCGGGTTCCCGAACCCCGACACCGAGGCCCAGTTCACGGCGGTCGGCGTCGACTTCGCCCGCCGGATCAGCCGCCTGGAGGAGTCGATCGACGCCATGCGCCGGCTCTGGAGCGGAGAGGAGGTCTCCCACCAGGGCAAACACTTCTCCTTCGACGGCGTGCGGCTGACTCCCCCGCCGTACCGTCCGGGAGGCCCGCCGATCTGGCTGGCCGGAAGCGGCGGCCCGGCGCTGCGCCGGGTGGCCCGCCTCGCCGACGGCTGGCTCCCGTATCCGCCCGAGTCGACGACGTACGCGGAGGAACGCCGGACCATCGGGCGCGCGGCGCCGGCCCGTACGGTCACCCCCGCCCTGTACGCGACGCTCTGCCTGGACGAGGATCCGTACAAAGCGCGCCAGCGGCTGCGGAGCATCATCGAGCCCTACTACAACGCGCCGCTTGAGCGCATCGAGCAGATCCAGGCCATGTTCGCCGGTACACCCCGCCAAGCCGCCGACTGGTTGCACGGCTACGCCGAGGCGGGCGCCCGCCACGTCGTGATCCGCCTGGCGACCGACGACCACGACCAGGGCCTGGAGGAGTTCGCCGAGCGAGTGCTGCCGCTCCTGCGCGGTCTAGAGTGATGAAGTGGAACAGCGAACGTACAACCAGTACTGCGCCACCGCGCGCACCCTCGACCTCGTCGGCGAGCGCTGGACGCTGCTCCTGATCCGCGAACTGCTGACCGGACCCAAGCGGTTCGGCGACCTCCAGGCCAGCCTGCGCGGTCTGGGCACCGGCCTGCTGGCCGCCCGTCTGAAGCATCTGGAACGCGAGGGCCTGGCCCACAAGATCACCCTCCCGCCCCCCGCCCGCACCCCCGCGTACGCCCTCACCGAAGCCGGTGATGAGCTGGGACCGGCGATCCTGGAACTGGCCCAGTGGGGCCTGAAGTGGGCGATGGGCGAGCGGCGCGAGACGGAGACCTTCCATCCGGGCTGGGCGGTCCTCGGCCTACGGGCCTGTTTCAACGCCGAGGCCGCCGCCGGGCTCCGCGCGGTGTACGAATTCCGCGTCGACGACGAGGTCTTCCACGCCCGGATCGACGACGGGACGATCGAGGCGCTGCACGGGCCTGCCCAGCACCCCGACGCGACCGTCACGATCAGCGAGGAGGCGTTCGTCAGCCTCACCGGGCAGGGCCTCACGTTCGCCGATGCTCTCGAGAGCGGTGCCGCGTCGGCGTCCGGCGACAGCGAGGCGCTGCACAGCCTGAGGGGCCTCTTCCCCCTGCCGCCCCCGCGCACCCGGAAGGCTTGACGGCGCTCCAGGTGACGGCGATCCGCCCGGCGGCCTCGGCCGACCGCCATGGCTATGGCGCGTCTTGACTCTTGCCGACTGAAAAAGTTCGGAACACACTCCGGAATGTTTCAGCACCTCTCCGGAGTCGCCAGAGATCGAGAGGCGGCCTCGTGATCCCCCATCGAGGAAGGCGATCATGACAAGCATAAGACGCCTGGTCACCAGTTCCATCGCTCTCGCGTCCCTGATCCTCGCGCTGTTCACCGCAACCGGCACCGCCCACGCCGCAACCTCCACCCCAGCCGCGCCCAGGGCCGGCGTGCGCGTGATGCCGCTCGGTGACTCGATCACCGACGGTTTCAACGTCCCGGGCGGCTACCGCGTCGACCTCTGGCAGAAGTTCGCGGCAGGCGGCCACAACGTCGACTTCGTCGGTTCCATGTCCAACGGTCCGAGCAATCTCGGCGACCGGGACCACGAAGGCCACTCCGGGTGGACGATCGGCCAGATCGACAGCAACGTCGTGAACTGGCTGCGCACCTACACCCCGCGCACCGTACTCCTGCACATCGGCACCAATGACATGTACGGCAGCGACCCCGCCGGCGCACCGGGACGGCTCTCCACCCTGCTCGACCACATCACCGCCACGTCCCCCAATACGGAGGTCTTCGTGGCCACGATCGTCCCCATCTCCTTCGCCGACTCGACCGTCCGTACCTTCAACGCGGCGATCCCCGGGATCGTGCAGAGCAAGGTGAACGCCGGCAAGCGCGTGCATCTGGTTGACATGTACCGGGCACTCACGACCGCCGACCTGGCGGACGGAGTGCATCCGAACGCGGGCGGCTACAGCAAGATGGCCAACGTCTGGTACAGCGCGCTTCTCTCGGTGCCCGGCAGCATGGACGTCAGGGGCCCGGCACGGACGGGACGAGCGTCGTACCAGGAGGCGACGACGGGACGGTAGTCACTGGGGGAGTCGGTAGACCGAGACGTGGGAGCGCGAATCGGCCGTGAATTCCGCTCCCTGCCAGTCGGCATGCCGGGACTCCAGCTCGAACCCGGCCAGCTGGGCCATGAGATCGAGTTCGGTCGGCCAGACGTAGCGGTGCGGGCTGCGGAACACCCGTGCCTCCCTGCCCTCGCCGAACCGGAAGTGGTGGGAGACGACGTGCTGACGCAGTACGTCGTACGTGTCCAGGCCGATATAACCGGCCTCGGACTGCCAGACCACGGCCTGCTGGCCGGGGGAAAGCTTCCGTACCTCGGGGACCCACAGCTCGATGACGAACCGTCCGCCCGGTGCGAGGTGGCGGGCGGCGTTGCGGAAGCACGCGACCTGCTCGGCCTGGGTGAGCAGATTGGAGATCGTGTTGTAGATGAGATAGACGAGCTGGAACGTGCCCGGAGCGTCGGCGGTCGCGGTCGCCATGTCGCCGACGACGACCGGGATCGTCGCGTCGTCCGCCTTCGTACGCAGTTGGTCGATCATCGGCTGCGACATCTCGATGCCGGTGACCGGCACTCCTCGCCGCACGAGCGGGACGGCCACACGGCCGGTGCCGATGGCGAATTCGAGGGCCCGGCCGCCGTCGGCGAGTTCGGCGAGGCGGTCGACGGTCGGGTCCAGAACCTCCGGGGCGAACATGCCGGCGCCGGGGGTGTCATAGCTCTGCGCGGTCTCGACGTCCCAGATCTCGTCCTGTCGCATGCCGCCAAGATTTCCCGAGCGCGCGAGCGGCGTCCACGGATTTATTGGTCAGCTGAAGTCCAAGTCCCCCGTACGCGTCCGCTTGAGCTCGAAGAAGTCCTGGTAGCCCGCGAGCAGCCGGGCGCCGTCGAAGATGCGCAGGGCGTCCTCGCCGCGCGGGATGGAGGAGAGGACCGGGCCGAAGAAGGCGACGTCGTCGATGTGGAGCGTCGGGGTGCCGACGTCCTCGCCGACGGGGTCCATGCCCTCGTGGTGGCTCTTGCGGAGGGCTTCGTCGTAGGCGGTGCTGGTCGCGGCCGAGACGAGGTCGGCGGGGAGGCCGACTTCGGCGAGGGCTTCGCGGATCACGGCCTCGGTGTCCTCGTTGCCCTGGTTGTGGATGCGGGTGCCGAGCGCGGTGTAGAGGTCGCGCAGGACCTCCTCGCCCTGATGCTGCGCGGCGGCGATGCACACGCGGACGGGGCCCCAGCCCGCCTCCAGCAGGTCGCGGTAGCGCTCAGGGAGGTCTTCGCGACCCTCGTTGAGGACGGACAGGCTCATCACCCGGAAACGCAGGTCGAGGTCGCGGAGACGCTCGACCTCCAGGATCCAGCGCGAAGTGATCCAGGCGAAGGGGCAGATGGGGTCGAAGTAGAGGTCCACCTTGGTGGGGGCGGTGGTGGCGTCCGCGGTATTCGAAGATGTGTTCACGTTGGGGACTTTAGCCGTGGGGCGGCCCGGGGCCCTGGGCCACTTGTACCCGCGCTCGGTGGGCCATTTCGCGCCGAGAGATGAGGCCGCCGCGCTCCATGGGGGATGAGCGCGGCGGCCACGGGGTCGTACGGGTCCTACTCGACTATCTTCAGCAGCTTGTTCGGCGTGCCCGCGCCCGGGTTGGAGATCTTGTCCGGGGTCGCGCCCTCGGTCAGCGCCTTGGTCACGTCCGCCGGGGTGGCGTCGGGGTGTCCTGCGAGGTAGACCGCCGCGGCGCCCACGACATGCGGGGTGGCCATCGACGTGCCGGAGATGGTGTTGGTGGCGTCGTCGCCGGTGTTCCAGTCGGAGGTGATGTCCGAACCGGGGGCGTAGATGTCCACGATGCCGCCGTAGTTGGAGAAGTCGGACTGCTCGTCGGCGTCCGTGCTGGAGGCGACCGTGATCGCGTCCTTGACGCGCGCGGGCGAGCCCTTGCTGGCGTCGGTGGACTCGTTGCCGGCCGCGACGCCGAAGGTGACGCCGGAGTCGATGGCCTTCTGGACGGCCGCGTCGAGGGCCTCGTCGACGGTGCCGCCGAGGCTCATATTGGCGACGGACGGGCCCTGGTGGTTCTCGGTGACCCAGTCGATGCCCGCGACGACCTGCTCGGTGGTGCCCGAGCCCTGGTCGTCCAGGACGCGGACGGCGACGATCTTGGCCTTCTTGGCGACGCCGTGGTCGGAGCCGGCGATGGTGCCCGCGACATGCGTGCCGTGGCCGTGGCCGTCGTTCGCGTCGTCGTCGTTGTCGATGGCGTCGAAGCCGGAGGTGGCGCGGCCGCCGAAGTCCTTGTGGCTGATGCGTACGCCGGTGTCGATGACGTACGCGGTGACGCCCTCGCCCGCGCTGTCCGGGTAGGTGTACTTCTTGTCGCCCTCGGTGTCGGCCTGGTCGATGCGGTCCAGGCCCCAGGACGGCGGGTTGTCCTGGGTGGCGTCGATCGTGAAGCGGTGGTTCTGGACGACCTTGGCGACGGCCGGGTCGGCGGCCAGCCGCTTGGCCTCGGTCTCGGTCAGGCCGCTCGCGGAGAAGCCGTTGACCGCGGAGTCGTAGCTGCGGCGCAGCGTGCCGCCGTAGCGCTCGGCGAGGTCCTTGCCCGTGCTCTGCGCCTTGATGGCCTTGCCACCCTTGAGCAGGACGATGTAGCTGCCCTTGACGGAGTCCGCGGACTGGGTGCCGTAGACCGTGCCCTCGGCTGGAGAAGCGGTGGACGCGCCGGCCGGGACGGCTACGAAGGCACCGGCCGCCACTGCGGCCGCGACGGCCGTGGCCAAGGTGAGTCGACGCGCGTTGACTTGCTTGTGAACTGCCATGACGAGGGATCCTCCTCGTGTGGTTGTGGGGGGAAAGTGCACGTGGCAACAGCGCCGGAGCATCGGTGGGGACCCGCTCCGGCCTGACTGGAAACCCTGACTGATTGACGCGCTCAATTCAAGATCCTCGACCGCGTGTGACCTAGGCAACTTCACTCACACCACAAGGCGTTGACAGTTCGGTGGCAGGACGGTCGCGGTTTCTTTACATGTAAGGGGCCTCCTTCTCGGGGGTAGGGATATCCCCCCTCCTTTCGGTGGAGGAGGCCGCCCGACGGTTCACCGGACAGCAGGATGGGACGGCACCCCCGCGCCCCATAGCGTCATGAGCGTCATGCCGAGGTCGGCGGCAGCGAGTCCGCCATCGGAAGATCTTCGGGAGATCTGGGGAAGTGGGGGACATCGTGGCGGACACACGCCGCTTGGACAGGCCGCATGGAATCGCGGCCCGCATGGGCAGTTGGAGTGCCCGGCACCGGTGGACCGCGGTCGGGGGGTGGGTGCTGCTCGTCATCCTCGCCCTCGCCGTCGGGTCGATGGCGGGCCGGGTGGATGTATCGGACGGCGAGGGCATGCCGGGCGAGTCCGGGCGTGTCATGAAGCTTCTGGATGAGGTCGGCATTGAAGACCCGGCCGGTGAAACCGTGCTCGTCCAGGCGAAGGGCAAGGGCGTCACGGCGAGCGACCCGGCGTTCCGCTCCGCCGTCGACGGGGTGATCAAGGCCGTCCGGGGCACGGGTCAGGTCACCGGCGTCACCTCGCCGTACGAGACGAAGACGATCTCCGCGGACCGGCGCTCCGCGCTCGTCCAGTTCGATATGCGCGGCGACCCCGAGAAGGCCGCCGACCACGTCCAGCCCGTACTGGACGCGGTGAAGAAGGCGCAGGACGAGCACAAGGACCTGCGGATCGAGCAGTTCGGCGACGCGAGCGGACAGAAGGCGTTCGACGACGCGTTCGGCGATGACTTCCAGCAGGCCGAGTACTCGGCGCTGCCCGTGGCCCTCGGCATTCTGCTGATCGCCTTCGGCGCGCTGGTCGCCGCCCTGCTGCCGGTCCTGCTCGCGATGACCGCGTTCCTGGCCACCACCGGTCTGGTGGCGGTGGTCAGCCACGCCGTGCACATGAGCGACACCGCCAACTCCGTGATGCTGCTGGTGGGTCTCGCGGTGGGCGTCGACTACTGCCTGTTCTATCTGCGGCGCGAACGCGAGGAGCGGGCGGCCGGCCGGGACGCGCAGACCGCGCTGCGGATAGCCGCCGCCACCTCCGGCCGGGCCATCCTCGTATCGGGCTTCACCGTCATCGTGGCGATGGCGGGCATGCTCTTCACCGGTATCGCCGAGTTCAAGGCGATGGGCCTGGCCACCCTGCTGGTGGTGGCGGTGGCGATGATCGGCTCGGTGACGGTGCTCCCGGCGCTGCTGTCGCTGCTGGGCGAGCGGGTCGAGAAGGGCCGGGTGCCGTTCCTGGGCCGGGCCAAGAGCCGGAGCAACGGCGAGAGCCGCTTCTGGCGTGCGGTGCTGGGGCGGGTGCTGCGCAAGCCCAAGCTGTCGGTGGCGCTCGCGACCGGTGTGCTGGTCGCCGTGGCCGTCCCAGCCGTGGGCATGAACACCGCGAACCTCACCCTGGACCAGGAGTTCGGCAACTCCCTGCCGATCGTGGCCGCGTACGAGCACATGGACGAGGCGTTCCCCGGCGGGCCCTCCCCCGCCCAGGTGGCCGTCAAGGCCGATGACATCAACGCCGCGCCGGTGCGCGCCGCGATCGAGGACTTCCGCGACGAGGCCGTCGCCAAGGGCGCCTCCAAGGGCCCGGTGAAGGTGATCGTCCACGACCGCCAGAACCTCGCCGTCATCGAGGTGCCGCTGGTCGGCGGCTCCGACGAGGACAAGAGCGAGAAGAGCCTGAACATCCTGCGCGACACGGTGCGCCCGGACACGCTCGACAAGGTGGACGGCATCGCCGACGCCCCGATCGGCGGCTCCACGGCCATGTCCAAGGACTTCAACGACAAGCTCGGCTCGGCCGTGACGCCGGTCTTCGCCTTCGTCGTCGTCTTCGCCTTCCTGCTGATGCTGATGTCCTTCAGGTCGCTGACGGTCGCCATCACCTCGATCGTGCTCAACCTGCTGTCGGTGGGCGCCGCGTACGGCGTCCTGACCGCCATCTTCCAGCACGGCTGGGGCGCGGGCCTGGTCGGCGCGGAGGGGGTCGGGGCGATCGTGTCCTGGCTGCCGCTGTTCCTCTTCGTGATCCTGTTCGGGCTGAGCATGGACTACCACGTCTTCGTGGTCTCCCGGATCCGCGAGGCGCGGATGGCCGGGCGGACCACCAAGGACGCGGTGGTGCACGGCGTGGTCACCACGGCGGGCGTGGTCACCAGCGCCGCCGTCATCATGGTCGCGGTCTTCGCGATCTTCGGAACGCTGTCGATGCAGAGCATGAAGCAGATGGGCGTGGGCCTCGCTGCCGCGGTGCTCATCGACGCCACCGTGATCCGCGGGGTGCTGCTGCCGGCCGTGATGTCGCTGCTCGGCGAGCGCAACTGGTACCTGCCGCGCTGGCTGCAGTGGCTGCCGGACCTCACGCACGACGAGCCGGTCGCGGCGGCGGCCCCGGTCGCCGGGGTGGAGCCGGAGCCGGAGCGTAAATCGGTTGCGGCCCGCTAGGACGGGTCCTTACGGTGAGCCGGTCGCGTGGCCCTTGTGCCGCGCGGCCGGTTCGTGCTTTGACGGTACGACGGTACGGACGGCAGGTACGAAAGACGTCGCGGATCTCGACTCGCGACACGCACACGCACACGCGCGGAGGCACTCACCGATGGGATCTCTGATCGGCGCGTTCATCCGCGACTCCCGGGGCTTCGCCCGGGTGGCGTGTGTGAACGCCTCTCTCCTGCTCACCCGCCGCCCGCGGCGCGGCCCCGGTGCCCTGGCCGGCCCGGACGCGCCCAGCGCCTTCCCGAGCCGTTGACCGCTCGCCACTGAGCGCTCGACACCCCTCGACAAACCGCTCACCGCTGAGGCTTTGAGAGCTTCGTAGCCGTACGCACTGCTGCGCTTCGCGGCTGCCGCGCCTCACCGCCTTACGGCCCGCTTCCGTATGCCCTCGGTCAGGGCCCCCGCCAGTCCAGGAATCACTCACTCCGGGACGGGCGGCAGGGCCCGTTCCGCGCTGCTGCCGCCCGCCCGGCTCCGAAAGGACCGCCGGCTGTGGCCCGCAAGCGAAATCCATCCCGAAACCCGCGCTATTCCGAACGCGATCTGGCGCGCCGTACGCTCTCGCAGAACTTCCTGGTCGACCCGGCCGCCGTCGCCCGCATGGTGCGGGCCGCTCGGCCACGCCACGACGGCCTGGTGGTCGAGGTCGGCATCGGCAAGGGAGCGCTCACCGAAGCGCTCGCGCCGCGCTGCCGCGAGCTCATCGGCTACGAGATCGACCGCCGTCTCATCCCCGGGCTGCGGCTGCGCCTGGCCGCGCACTCCCATGTGCGCGTGGTGCACCAGGACTTCCTGACCGCCCGGCCACCGCTCGAGCCGTTCGCGGTGGTCGGCAATGTGCCCTACGCCCGCACCTCCGAGATCGTCGACTGGTGTCTGCGGGCACCCCGGCTGACCTCGGCCACCTTCATGACCCAGCTGGAGTACGCCCGTAAGCGCACCGGGGACTACGGCCGCTGGAGCCTGCTGACCGTACGGACCTGGCCGGACGTCGACTGGCAGCTGTGCGGGCGGGTGCCGCGCGCCGCCTTCCGGCCGGTGCCGCGCGTCGACAGCGGGATCCTGCGGCTGACGCGGCGCCCCCGGCCGCTGCTGACGGGCGCGGCCGAGCGGGCCGCGTACGAGCGGATGGTCGAGCTCGGCTTCTCCGGCGTCGGCGGGACCTTGTACGCATCGCTGCGCCGCGCGCACCCCGCCCGGCGGCTGGACCGCGCGTTCCGGCGGGCGGGGCTCGGCCAGGACGCCGTGGTGGCGTATGCGACACCGCGGCAGTGGCTGCTGCTGTTCGAGGAGCTGAGCGGCACGCCCGGATGACCGGTGCTCAGGCGGTCGGCTCGAAGGAGTTGAGGGTGCGGGTGAAGTCCCGGGTGGACAGCAGCAGTTTGTAGATGATGGCCAGCTCGAAGACGAGCAGCAGGACACCCGAGACGACGGTCCCCGCCAGCACCGAGTCCAGAACGGGCCCGATGATGAACACGCCCATCTGGAACTCGATACCGCTGATGAGATGGGCACGGACGCGGTGCCGCGTGAGGAACGAGCGGCACCGTGTCCACCAGGGGAAGCGGCGGCGGAACTCCTGTTGCAGATCGACGACCGTGGGCTCGCCGGAGGTCTCCGGCGCGGTCACCGCGATGGCCTCGGCCGTCGCTTCCGCCCCCGCCTCGGCCGTCGTACCGCGCGCCGTCTCGGCCGTCGCTTCCGCCCCCGCCTCCGTCGTCGTACCGCGCGCCACCTTGGCCGCGACGGCGCGGTCGTGCTCCACATCGGCCTCGGGGTTCTCCCGGAGCAGGTCCTCCATGAAGGCGAGTTCGGCCTCGTTGTGCGACTCACGGGCCGTCTGCATCCGGGCCTTGATCTGCTCGCGCATCCCGTGCCGGATCTTGAACGTCTCGAGCGCGTTGATATAGCGCAGCGCGTCCAGGGACGTCACGGCGAGTGCGAGCCAGATGTAGAGCACATCCCCGGTGCGCTCGTACTGGCCGCCCATCAGCGCGACCGCGCAGACCAGGACCCGGATCCGGTCGAAGACGAAGTCCAGCCAGGCGCCGAAGACCGAGCCGGTGCCGGTCAGCCGGGCGAGCTTGCCGTCCATGCAGTCGAAGATGAAGCTGACGTGGTAGAGCAGGGCGCCGAGCAGCAGCCAGCGCCAGTCCCCCTGTGCGAAGCAGGCGGCGGACCCGAGGCCCACGAGGAACGCGCCCCAGGTGAGCTGGTTCGGGGTGGCGCGGGTGTGCATCGCGGTCCAGCGGACCAGCGGTGTGGCAACGGGGTCCACGAGCAGGACGGTCCACCACGCGTCGCGCTTCTTCTCGGTGATCCGGCGCACTTCGGCGAGTGGCGGTATGTCTGGGCGCATGTCCAACTTTCCGGCATTGGTCAAGAGTTCACCCGACGGTAAGGATCCGTTAAGAAAGGACACAAGGTCGGCCGAACACAACCTTTCGCCTCCGGTAACGGTCTCCCGGAGGGAGCGGGTCCATGGCATCGGCCTGTCAGCCGGGCTTCTGTCAGCCGGGCCGGTAGACCGCCAGCCGGAAGGACGTGGTCACCCGTAGCGGGGCGGGCAGACCGGCCGCCCGGCGGCGCACCTCCGCCGCGTCGAGGTGGTGGGCCGAGGGCCCCATGGCGGCCGCGTGCTCCGCGTCCTCGGCGGTCAGCGCGACCGTACGGTCGCAGGACGCGGTGCGCTCCAGCCGGAAGTGGCCGTCCAGCGCACGGCGCAGCCGGGCCTCCTTGGCCGGGTCGACCGACAACAGGCCCATGGAGGGCCTGAGTTCTCCCAGATGGCGCTCCGTGGGGGTGACCACCAGCAGCGCCCCGCCGGGCCGCAGTACGCGGCGGAACTCCCCGCCGTTGCGCGGCGCGAACACATTGAGCAGTACATCGACCGAGCCGGTCCGTACGGGCAGCGGCCGCCGTAGGTCCCAGCGCGCGGCGCCCGCGCGCGGATGGGCCCGCCCGGCGCGCCGCAGCGCGTACTTGGAGGTGTCCAGCGCCAGACCGACCGCGCCGGGGGCGGTGTCCAGTACAGCGGACAGGTAGTAGCCGGTGCCCGCCCCGGCGTCCAGCACGGTGCCGCCGGGCGGGCACAGCGGTGCGGCGAGCTGCGCGAGGGCGTCCGCAAGCCCCGCGTAGTGCCCGGCCCCGAGGAACGCGGCCCGGGCCCGGACCATGGCCGCGGTGTCGGCGCTCACGGTGGACGCGCCGCCGACGAGCAGGCTGGCGTATCCCTGGCGGGCGATGTCGAAGGCGTGGCCTCGGGCGCAGCCGAGCGCCCCGGTGCGGGGCCGGAGGCCGTCGCCGCACAGCGGGCACAGGAGGGCGTCGAAGGGTTCGGCCACGGCCGTGACATTAAACGAGACGAGACGTCTCGTGCAACCTCCGTGGTCCTCCTGCCTCCGCTCTCGTAGTCCTCCTGCCTCCGCTCTTATCGCTGGTAGCGGGCGAGCACCAGATTTCCGTCGTCCACCAGTCGCTCTCTCAGTTCCTCCATCCCGATCTCGCCGCCGTAGTACTCCTGGAGCCCCGGCGTGGCGATCTTGTCCTTCCACTCCGGATAGCCGCGCACCGTCTGGGCGGGCGCCGGGCGCAGCGCGGGCGCCAGGGCCGTGCCGGTCGCCCAGCCGTGCTCGCGGGTGCGCAGCGCGGGATCGGCCAGGGCGCGGGTGCCCGTCGGCAGCAGCCAGTCGCCGCGCGCGAGCCGCACCATGTTGCGCGGCCGGAGGAAGAAGTCGATGAAGCGGACCGCCTCCTCCTTGTACGGGCAGTCCTCGGCGATCGACAGCGTCTGCGGGCTGACGCCCTGCCGCTGGTCTCCGCCCGGCCCCGCGGGCGCCGGGAGGACGGTCCACGCGAAGCCCTTGGGCGCCTGCTGCACGAGCTGCTGGCGGTACGAGAAGCCGAGCGGCACCATCGCGTACTTGCCGCCGAAAAAGCCGGGCAGGGTGTCCGAGCCGCCCATGCCGAGGGTGGTGCGGGAGCCGGTGCGATCGGCGCCCAGCTGGCGGTGGATGACGGCGGGGACCGCCTGGTCGGCGGCGTCGAAGCGGATGGTGACCTTGCCGTCGGCGCCCCGGTGGAAGATCTGGCCGCCGGTGGACAGCGACAGGTTGAGGGTCGCGGAGACGGGCTCCTTGAGCGGCCAGGCCACCCCGTATGTGCCCTTGCGGGTCAGCCGCTCGGCGACCTCCTCGAACTCCTCCCAGCTCCATGGGTCCCGCGCGGTCGGGATACGCACCCGGGCCGCCTCCAGCAGGGCGCGGTTCGCCATGATCATGCGCGGCTCCTGGAGGAACGGCACGCCGTAGATGCCGTCGCCGAACGTCGCGGTCCCCCAGCTCTCCTGCGGGATGTCCTCCTCGAGGCGCCGGGGCAGCAGACCGGTGAGGTCGGCCAGCGAGCCGCCGTACGCGAAGTCCGCGAGGTCGTCGGTGGCATCGTGGATGATGTCGGGCGGCTCGCCGCCCTCGAAGGCGGTCAGCAGCTGGTCGTGGACGCCGGTCCAGCTGCCCTGGACGTAACTCACCCGGATCTTCGGGTTGGCCGCGTTCCACTCCGCGACCAGCTGCTTGTTCACGGCGATGGACTCCTGCTGCCAGGCCAGCGACTGGAAGCGCAGGGTGACCGTGCCATCGGCCGAGCGGCGGCGCCGGTCCGCCGAACAGGCGGACAGCAGCGCGGAGGCGGGCAGCGGCCCGGCGGTGGCGGGCGCGGCCAGCGCCCCGGCGAGGAAGTGCCTGCGGCGCATCAGTGCTTCACCGCCCCGGCCAGCACCCCGCCCGTGATCCGCCGCTGGAGGACGGCGAACAGGACGAGGGAGGGAATCGTGGCGAGCAGCGCGGCCGCGGCGAGCGGACCGAGGTCGGCCACGCCCTCCGCGCCGATGAAGTGGGTGAGGATGACCGGCATGGTCTGCTTCTCCGGCGACTTGAGCAGGACCAGGGCGAAGAAGAACTCGTTCCAGGAGGTGATGAAGGCGAAGAGGGCGGTGGCCACGATCCCCGGGGCGAGCAGCGGGGCGGTCACCGAGACGAGAATGCGCGCCTTGCCCGCACCGTCCACGGCCGCGGCCTCCTCCAGTTCGCGCGGCACGGCGCGGACGTACCCGGTGAGCATCCACAGCGCGAACGGCAGCGCCCACACCACGTACACCGCCACCAGCCCCGCGAGGGAGTCGATCAGGCTGAGGTTCTTGAGGATCAGGAACAGCGGGATGATCACCAGCACCAACGGGAACGCCTGGCTGACCACCACCCATCCGGTGGCTGCGCGGGACAGCGGGGACCGGTGGCGGGCCATGACGTACGCCATCGGGGTCGCGAGGGCGACGGCGATGACGGCGGCGCAGGCGGCGGCGATCAGGCTGTTGGCCGCGGCCTGGAGGAGCGGCTGCTCGTCGAACGCCTGGCGGAAGTTGTCCAGGGTGGGGTGGTCGGGGATCCAGTGCGGGTCCAGGGTCGCCAGCTCGCGGGGCGGCTTGAAGGCGGTGGACATCAGCCACAGGAAGGGCAGGACGAGGAAGGCCAGGTAGCACAGCAGCGCGAGGTACTGCCCGGCGCGGGCCGTCCGACGGGTGCCCATGGTGCCCATGCGCTTCATCGGTCGTCTCCCCTCATCCGGCCGACCAGATACACGGCGAGCAGTACGGACACCACCGCGACCAGGACGCAGCCCATCGCCGCCGCGTAGCCGAACTGGCCGTAGCGGAAAGCCTCTTCGTACGCGAAGAGCATCGGCAGCCGGGTGCGGCCGCCGGGGCCGCCGTTGGTCAGGACGTAGACCAGCGCGAAGGAGTTGAGGTTCCAGATGAAGCTGAGCGCGCTGATCGCGAGGGCTATCGGCCGGATGGCAGGCCAGGTGACGGTGCGGAACCGGCGCCAGGGGCCGGCGCCGTCCACCGCCGCGGCCTCGTGCAGTTCACGGGGCACATTGGCGAGACCGGCCAGCAGCGCGACGGTCACCTGCGGCATGCCCGCCCAGACGCCGACCACGATGACGGCGGGCAGGGCGGTCGTGGGGTCGCCCAGCCAGTCCTTGTCGGTGCCCAGCGCGTCGCCCAGCAGGCCCGCGTCGGGCTGGTAGACGAGCCGCCACATGATGCCGACGACGATTTCCGGCATCGCCCAGGGGACGATCGCGAGGGCGCGCGCCAGCCACCGGAAGCGGAGGTTCTGGTTGAGCAGCAGCGCCAGTCCGAGCGCCAGCAGGAACTGCGGGACCGTCACCCCGACCGCCCACTGAAGACCGATGCGGAAGGACTCCCAGAAGAGCCGGTCCTGCGCCAGGTCCTGGAAGTTGAGCAGGCCGGTCCACTGGATGGGGCGGGAGCGGCCCGACTGGGAGTCGGTGAAGGCCAGCGCGATCCCGTACAGCAGGGGACCGACGCTGAGCACGAGGATCGGTATGAGTGCGGGCAGGACCAGGAACCACGCGCCGCGACCGGGCCTCCCGTCCGGCGGTCTGTTGCCCGGCCGCGCCATTGCGGCCATCGATGTCACGGCGAAGGGCTCCTTAGGGCGCATCTCAATGTGGCTGAATCAGGGCGCCCGGTGCGGAGGCCCACGTCATCGTGCGGAGGGTGCGCGGCGCAGTCAAGCGTTTGGATCTCCTTGGTCGGTAAGGGACTTGGGCGCGGCCACCGCTGGGGGGGTGTCCGCGCCGCGGCCCGCACGGGGGCCTGCCGCCGTCGGCTCCCGGTCGGACGGCATGATGGGCAGGCCCCACGGGCGAGCCCGGCGCAGACGGGAAGACAGCGGCGCGGTACACAGAGGAGGCACGGTATGGGGAACGCGGCCCTGACCGAGGAGCGGGCGCGCGCGGTGCTCGCCGCCGCGCTGCCGCCGTACCGGGCGGGCACCGCCGAGGCGCGGCTGCTGGCGCTCGGCGAGAACGCCGTCTTCGCCGTCGACAGCCTGTCCCTCGTGGTGCGGATCAGCCGCGATCTGGAGGTGTGGGACCGGGCCGCGCGGGAACTCCAGGTCGCCGACTGGCTGGCGCGGGAGGGTCTGCCCGCGGTGCGCCCGGACCGCCGCTACGGCCCGGAGCAGCCCCTCCCCTTCGGCGGCCACCTCGTCACCTACTGGCAGCAGCTCCCCGAGCCCGTACGCCCCGCCGGCCCCCGCGACCTCGGCGCGCTGCTGCAGCTGGTGCACGCGCTGCCAGATCCGCCCTTCGAGCTGCCGGGCCGCGATCTGCTGGGCGGCGTCGAGCGCTGGCTGCGGCTGGCCGGGGACGCGATCGACCCGGCGGACGCCGCGTATCTGCGGGCCCGCCGGGACGAGGCCGCGGCCGCCACCGCGGAGCTGACCCCGCGGCTGCCGCCCGGCCCGGTGCACGGCGACGCGCTGCCGCGCAATGTGCATATCGGCCCCGACGGACCGGTGCTGGTCGACCTGGAGACCTTCGCCTACGACCTGCGCGAGCACGACCTCGTCGTCATGGCCCTCACCCGGGACCGCTACGGGCTCGGCCCGGCCGCGTACGACGAGTTCGTGGCGGCGTACGGCTGGGATGTGCGGGAGTGGGACGGCTGCGCGGTGCTGCGGGGCGCGCGAGAGATCGCGAGCTGCGCCTGGGTGGCCCAGCACGCACCGGGCAATCCGGCCGCGCTCACCGAATTCCGCCGCCGGGCGGCCTCCTTGCGGGACGGCGATCCCACGGTCCGCTGGTACGCGTTCTGACCGGCCGTCCCGTCCGACCGGCCGCCCCGAGGGGGCGGCGTGTCGAAGAGCCGCCGCACTGCCAGGGCCTGCCGCACCGTGGGGCGGTCAGCCCGCCACCGCCTCCGCCCCCACCTCGATCTCGGCCTTGCCCTCGGCCTCGTGGAGCGGCCAGTGACCATCGACCACCGCGTCCGGCGTGCCCTTGCGGCGCAGCCACGCCTGGAAGTCGGCCGCCCATTGGGCATACCAGACGACCTGCTTGCGGTGCAGCTCCCACAGGTCAAGACCCGCCACCTGGCCGTGCCGCTCCGCGACCGCGTAGGCGACGTGCACCGCCGCCAGCGCGTCCGCCCCCGCGTCATGGGCGCGCTCATGGACCACCCCGTACTCCCCGCACACCGCCTCCAGCGTGCGCTTGCCCTTGCGATACCGGTCGACGGCCCGGTCTATCGTGTACGGATCCACGACCGGGCCGGTCTCGGCGCCGCCCAGCCGCTCGCCCAGCGAGGGCAGCCCATGGCGCCGCAACTCGGCGGCGAGCAGGCTCAGGTCGAACGCCGCGTTGTACGCCACCACCGGCGCGCCCGCCCGCCAGTGGGCCACCAGCACGTCCGCTGTCTCATCGGCCACCTCGCGCGCGGGGCGTCCCTCGGCCGCCGCCCGCTCGGTGGTGATGCCGTGCACGGCCACGGCGTCGTCCGGAATGGTCACGCCCGGATCGGCCAGCCACTCGCGCCGCCCGACCGGCTCCCCGCCCCTCACTTCGACCACGGCCGCCGTCACGATCCGCGCCTCCGCCGGATCCGTGCCCGTGGTCTCGAGGTCGAATCCGATCAACAGCTCCCGGTGCCAGCCCATACCGGCCCTCCTTCACTTCCCCCTGGTGTGCACCACCCTCCCACGCACCACTGACAACGCCCCGGGCCCGCCGGGGCGATGAGCCCACTGGGGCGGCAAGTCCTCAGACGTCTGAGGACTTGTGTTAGAGTCCCCGCCGTTGGACATGATCGGGAGGGGTGGGGGCATGGCGGAGCCGACCCGGCTGCGGCACGGGCCTGTCGTACCGCAGGTCGAGGGCGCGCTGCGGGGCATGCTGCGCGAGGGGCGCTGGGAGCGCGGTGAGCGGCTGCCCAACGAGGTGATGCTCGCGGCCGAGCTGGGCGTCGGCCGGTCCTCGGTGCGGGAGGCCGTACGGCTGCTGGCCCGGGACGGTCTGCTGGATGTGCGCCACGGCTCGGGCACCTTCGTCACCCGGACCGAGCCCGAGCAGACCGGGCAGAGCGGGCAGGCCGACGCGGCCGGGGAGCTGGACCTGCGGCACCTGCTGCGCCGCGCCCGGCTGCTGGAGGTCTACGAGGTGCGCCGGGCCCTCGAGGTGGAGGCCGCCCGGCTGGCCGCGCGGCGGACCCGCCCCGAGGACATCGCCCGGCTCACCGCGGACCTGAAGCGGCGGCAGGAGGCCGCCGAGGCCGGGCCCGCCGCCTTCGTGGACGCCGATCTGGAGTTCCACCGGACGGTCGTCGAGCTGTCGGGCAACGCCGTGCTGCTCGGCCTGTTCGCCTCCGTGCTGCCGGTGCTGCGCGAGGCGCTGGTCGAGATGGTGACGTACGAGACCGGGCTGCCCGATCTGTCCTGCGCCCACGCGGATCTGCTGGACGCCCTGGCGCGCGGCGACGCCGCGGCCGCGATCGCGGCCACCACCCGGCATCTGGAGGCCGTCATGGCTCTCGTCGATCCCATCAGCCCTGCCGGGGAGGAGGTGCGATGACCGGCTCTCCGGTGCTGCGGGCCGAGGACGTGGACGTCGTACGCGACGGCCGATTTCTCCTGCGGTCGATCTCGCTGACCGTATGCGAGGGCGAGCACTGGGCGCTGCTCGGCGCCAACGGCGCCGGCAAGAGCACCCTGCTCGGCCTGCTCGGCGCGCTGACCCACCCCACCCGGGGCACGGTGCAGGTCCTCGGGCACACGCTGGGCCGGGTGGACCTGCGGGAGCTGCGCACCCTCGTCGGCCATGTCAACCCCCGCCATCCGCTGCGCTCCCCGCTGCGGGTGCGGGACGTGGTGCTGACCGGGCTGACCAACACCGTCGAGTCCGTTCCGCGCCGACGGCCCGAGCCCGCCCGGCTGGAGCAGGCCGAGCGACTGCTCGACACGCTGGGGGTGGGCGACCGGCGCGACGCCCTGTGGCCGACCCTGTCCCAGGGCGAGCGCGGCCGGGTGCTGATCGCCCGGGCGCTGATGCCCCGCCCGCGTCTGCTGCTGCTCGACGAGCCGGCCACCGGCCTGGACCTGGCGGCGCGCGAGCAGTTGCTGGACAGCCTGGACGCGCTGGCGCGCGACCATCCAGAGCTCGCGACCGTCCTGGTGACGCACCATCTGGAGGAGCTGCCGGCCGGCACCACGCACGCCCTGCTGCTGCGCGAGGGGCGCGCCCTGGCCTCCGGGGCGGCCGACGAGGTGGTCACCACGGAGCGGATCAGCGCCTGTTTCGGCCATCCGGTCCGTATCACCCGCACCGAAGGCCGCTGGACGGCCCGCACCGGCCGGACCCGTACCGACGGCCCTGCCCGTACCGGCGGCACCCTTCAGCCGGCCACCAGCGCGGCCATGGCCGCCGCCGACTCGGGGGCCAGCCGATAGATGCCCTGGACGCTGTGGGAGCGCTTCAACTCGCCGTCCTCGACGTGCTTGATGCGGCGCTCGCCCCGCAGGGAGCGGTAGGTCAAGGAGGCCAGGAGGTCGGGCGGCACCGCCCGGTCGAACCGCAGGGGCGAACCGGGCGGGCCGAGCAGCACCTCGCTCACTCCGCCCCCGGCCTTCAGCGCCCGCCAGCGCAGCACCCGGGCGTAGTCCTCGTCGGTGGTCAGCTCGCCGACCGTGTCGTACGGAAGGATCCGGCCGACCTCCATGCGGCCCAGCGCCCACAGCCGCTTGCGGAAGGCGCGCACGGGGTAGATGTGGTCGCCCTCCTTGACCCCGGCGCGCAGGAAGCCGGGCATCGACTGGAACGGCCCGCCGAAGAGGATCACGAGGCGCTCGCCCTCGTAGCCCTCCTTCTTGAGGTACGCACACAGGTCGTTGGTCCACAGCATGGTGTAGGCATCCGGCATGCCGGGAGGCTAACCGCCGCCACTGACAGCCCCTGACAGCCGTCGACAGCCACCCGACAGCGCAGGTCAGGACACCGGCCGGGAGTCCGCCCACACGCTCTCGAACTCCTCCCGGTACGTACCGAACAGCCCGTTGTCGCCGTCGCGGCTCAGGTCCTGCCCGTCCCGCACCACATCGTGCCCGCGCCCGCCGCCGCGCAGCACCAGCACCGGGGCCTCGATGCCCCGGGCCTTGCGCAGATACGACTGGACGACGGCCAGGCCGTCGGAGCCGTCGCCGTTGACCAGGTAGGCGGTGAAGCGCGGGGTCTCGTCGAAGACATGGATCTCGAACGCGCCAGGGTCGCGCAGCCGGGCGCGCACCCGCCGCATATGGAGGATGTTCATCTCCACCGACCGGCTCATCTCGCCCTTCTTGAGCCCCAGCTCGCGCTCGCGCCGCCGCACCGCGCTGCTGGCCGGGTTGAGGAACAGCAGCCGGGCCCGGCAGCCGGCCTCGGCCAGCCGGACCAGCCGGCGGCCGGAGTAGTTCTGGACCAGGAGGTTGAGCCCGATACCGACGGCGTCGAGGCGGCGGGCGTTGCCGAACAGGTCCTCGACGGGCAGCTGCCGCTGGAGCCGTACGCGGTCGGGGTGGACCCCCACGACGTCCGCGTACCGGTCCCCCACCAGGTCCTCGACGGCGTCGATGGGCAGCCGGTCGGCGGAGGGGGTGCCGGTGCCGCTGCCGAGGATGTCCAGGAGCCGGGCGGAGGCGCGCTCGGCCTGGGCCAGGACGGTCACGGACAGGGCCCGGTTGCGGGAGACGACGTTGCGGGCGACCTCCAGCTCGTCCAGGGCCAGTTCCACCTCGCGCCGGTCGTCGAGGTACGGCTCGAAGCACGGCCAGTGCTGGACGAGGAGTTCGCGCAGCTGCGGCAGGGTGAGGAAGCTGAGGACGTTGTCGTCCGCCGGGTCCAGCAGATAGCCCTTGCGGCGGCTCACCTCCCGTACGGCGACGGCCCTCTGCACCCACTCCTGCCCGGCGGGACCGGCCGCGGCGACGACCCAGTCGTCGTCGTGGACCGGCTCGTAGATGGGGCGGAGCACGGCGGCCACGACCGCGCGCAGCCGCTGCTCGACGAGGTTCAGCCAGATGTAGGCCCGCCCGGCCCGGCGTGCGCGGGTGCGCACCTCGGCCCAGGCGTCGGCGCCCCAGTCCAGTTCCGCTCCGATCTCCACCGGCTGTACCAGGGACACCGCACCGGGGGGTGTGTCGGTGGCGCTGTCACTCCCGGGAACCGCGTCCCCAGAAGGCAGCTCCAGCCCGCCCGAGCTCACCTGTGCACCGCCTTCCGCCCCCATCCAACGATCACCGCAGACTACTGCGGCGGACGGGGACGGTGCAGCTCGATCGATCGACCTTACGGTCAACCTTCTTCTTCTGTATGGCCGTTGTGATCAGACAGTGCAGAAGGCGTGAGCGGATTCATAGCGGTGACGTCCCGAGGGGCGAGCTGGAAGCCCTGCCAGTGCACCGGCATGGGCTCCTGGTCCTCATCGCGGGCGATGTGGTGGAACCCGATGTTGACCCACACGATGGGGTGCTTGAGGGTCTGGCCGTTCACCCACTTGTCGACGCTCTTGCCCACACTGCAGCTGCGCGGGTTGTTGCTGGCGAACTGCTCGCATTTGTTGTAGTCGGTGAAGTAAACGTCGTGCTTGGTGTAGCTGCGGCCGGGGAACTTGCTGGTGTGGCCGGGCACGATCTCGTAGCTGCGCGGATGGCCGTCCTTGTTCTTGCCCGCGGTGGACACGATCCGCCACCAGCGCTGGGCGGCGGCGTCCCCGGCCAGTTCCTTGGTGACCTGGGTGCGGGTGGTCTTGGTCTTGGGCTTCTGGCCGGTGGCCGTGGTGGTCTTGGAGTCGTACTGCTCGATCTTGCTCTTGGGGGAGCCGTCGAGGCCGAAGTTCAGCCGCCAGAAGACGTTGTGGGCGTGGCTGGTGGCGTAGTCCTTGGCGCCCTTGCCGATCGGCCAGCCGCGGCCGTCGCCCGCGTCGTAGTCGAGCGGGGAGAGCGTGCCGGTGGCGCCGACCTGCATGGTCATGGTGCCGTCGCCGGAGAACCGCCACTCGGTGATGTACTCGTACCAGCCGACCATGTTGACGGTGTAGAGGAGCAGGTCCTTGCCCTGAAGCTGGTAGACCTTGTTGCCGTCCGGACCGCCGGCGCCCATGCGGTAGGCGTGGCCGCGGGCTCGGGTGGTGGCGCACAGACCTTTCACATCCGGGTGATCCGGGTCCCATGCGCCCGGGACGCGGACGGTCTTGATGGTGCCGCCGGGGCATTCGGCCGGGTCGAGCTGTTGCAGCCCCTGGGCGAAGTCCTGGCCGGTGAGATCGTCGTACTCATTGCTGCCGTCGTCGTACGGCACATGGATCTGGGCGAGTTTCGCACTGGTCAGCACCTTGATCGGGGCGGCCTCGCCCTTGGGCTGATACGAGACGTTGTCGAGCACGAGCCCGGCCTTGCTGTCGTAGTGCCAGCACATCCGCCAGGTGGTGCCGCCGTCCAGCTTCTGCTCGATCTTGTACGCGGCCGAGCAGTCGGCCGCGGCGGCCGGGGCCTTCGCGGGCGCCTTGGGGGCGGCCTGGGCGGAGCCGGCCGGACCGGCGGCGACGCCCGTGACCCCGATGAGCGCGGAGGCGCCGAGGGCCGCCGCGACCCGGGCGCGGGCACTGCGAAGCCTTCTTTCGGGCATGGAGGTACTCCTGTGATGAACGTAAGGGTGTGCGGAAAGGAGCTCGCCGGGCCGTCAGCCGAGCCGGTGGACGGTGCGGTCGCTCAGGTCGATCACCAGTTGCCGGGTGTCGATCCATTGCCCGCCCGTGACCCGGGTGAACAGCCGTACGCAGCGGTGGGTGCCGCAGTCCGCGAGGGCGGCCGGCCCGGCGTTCTCCTCGTCGACGCGGTAGACGAAGCCGGTGACGGTCAGCTGGTCGGGGCTGGTCAGCGCTCTTCCGGTGGCGTCCTTGTAGTCCCGCTTGAGGCCGTCGCCGAGCTTGTCGGCGATCAGCAGCCGCGCGGCCTCACGCGCCTCGTCGTGGCTGGGCGGCGGCTGGACGCCATGCTGGGTTTCGGTGTGTTCGACCTTGCCGGAGGCGAGGTCGACGGTCTTGATGACGTAGGCGTCGTCCTTGTAGTCGTAGTACGAGACCTCGGCGCGGCGCGGCGGGTCGGCCTGTGCCGCCTCCTCGGGAGACAGCTCCGCGAGGTCGGTGGCCAGCCGCTGCGGGCCCTTGCCGCCGGTGACGTTCTCACCGCTGTCGCGGAGGCTCCGGTTGACCGCGAGCTGTTCGGCGCGCTTCATCTCGTCGTCCGTGAGCGGATCCCGGCCCGTGCCCGTCTTCCCCTGAGTGGGGGCGGACTCCACGACAGCGGGCTGCTGCCGCGCCGACTTGCCCTGCTCGGCCGTCGAGCTCTGCGGGCCGCCGTCGCGCCCCGCCGCCGCGCCTTTCTCCTGGCCGGACGCGTCGCTCGGAAGCGTCACCCCCACCATCACCGCAGTGGCGGTGACCGCGATGGCCGCACCGGCCACCACCTTGCCCAGGTGGCGGTGCATTACTGTGCGCACATTCTCCCCCAAACACCCCTCAGGTCGCATGGGACCGCATACCGGGAGATCCAGTATGCGGAGTCACCCCGTAGGACGAACCGATCTGGTCGCAGGTTGCCTCCGATTCCAGGAAGTTGTGGCGAAAGTGCTACGCCAGGGCGCGAGTTGGGCAAGGATTCCTCCTCGTCCCTCCTCGTCCGGCGCCAGGGGTGCTCGCGGGCCCCGGGGCAGAAGTGGAAGAGTCGACGCATGCAGGTCTGGCCGGGACAGGCTTACCCCCTGGGCGCCACCTACGACGGCGCCGGAACCAACTTCGCGGTCTTCTCCGAGGCCGCCGTGCGGATCGAGCTGTGCCTACTGCACGACGACGGCTCGGAGACCGCGGTGGAGCTGCGCGAGACCGACGCCTTCGTACGCCACGCCTATCTGCCGGGGATCATGCCCGGGCAGCGCTACGGCTTCCGGGCCCACGGCCCGTACCAGCCGGAGCGCGGCCATCGGTGCAACTCCGCAAAGCTGCTGCTCGACCCGTACGCCAGGGCGCTCAGCGGACAGATCAACTGGGGCGAGGAGGTCTACGGCTACCACTTCGACCGGCCCGAGAAGCGCAACGACCTCGACTCGGCCCCGCACACCATGGCCTCGGTCGTGGTCAACCCCTACTTCGACTGGGGCGACGACCGGCCGCCGCGCACCGACTACCACCGCACCGTCATCTACGAGGCCCACGTCAAGGGCCTCACCATGCGCCATCCGCGGCTGCCGGAGGAGCTGCGCGGGACCTACGCGGCGCTCGCGCACCCCGCGATCATCGAACATCTGACGGAACTGGGCGTCACCACGCTCGAACTGATGCCGGTGCACCAGTTCGTGCACGACCACCGGCTGGCCGACGCGGGTCTGTCGAACTACTGGGGCTACAACACCATCGGGTTCTTCGCCCCGCACAACGCCTACGCCTCCTGGGGCGACCGGGGACAGCAGGTCCTGGAGTTCAAGTCGGCCGTACGCGCCCTCCACCAGGCCGGTATCGAGGTGATCCTCGACGTCGTCTACAACCACACCGCCGAGGGCAACCACCTGGGGCCGACGCTGTCCTTCCGGGGCCTGGACAACGCCTCGTACTACCGGCTGGCGGGCGACCGGCGGTACTACACGGACACCACCGGCACCGGGAACTCCCTGCTGATGCGCAGTCCGCACGTCCTCCAGCTCATCATGGACTCGCTGCGCTACTGGGTGACCGAGATGCGGGTCGACGGCTTCCGCTTCGATCTGGCGGCCACCCTGGCCCGGCAGTTCCACGAGGTGGACCGGCTGTCCTCGTTCTTCGACCTGGTGCAGCAGGACCCGGTGGTCAGCCAGGTGAAGCTGATCGCCGAGCCCTGGGATGTCGGCGAGGGCGGCTACCAGGTGGGGAACTTCCCGCCCCTGTGGACCGAATGGAACGGCAAGTTCCGCGATACGGTGCGCGATCTGTGGCGTGGCGAACCGCGCACGCTCGCCGAGTTCGCCTCCCGGCTGACCGGCTCCTCCGACCTCTACCAGAGCGACGGGCGGCGGCCGCTGGCCTCCGTCAACTTCGTCACCTGCCACGACGGCTTCACGCTGCGCGACCTGGTCTCGTACGACGAGAAGCACAACGAGGCCAACGGCGAGGGCAACCAGGACGGCGAGAGCTACAACCGCTCATGGAACTGCGGGGTCGAGGGCGAGACCGACGACCCGGCGGTGCGGGCGCTGCGCGAGCGCCAGATGCGCAACTTCATCGCCACGCTGATGCTGTCCCAGGGCGTGCCGATGCTCAGCCACGGCGATGAGTTCGCGCGCACCCAGCACGGCAACAACAACGCGTACTGCCAGGACAACGAGGTGTCCTGGGTGCACTGGCCGGAACGCAGAAACGCGGCTGTCCAGGCGGCCGAGGGGGACGCGTCGACCGGGGCAGCCGGGACGTCCCAGGCTTCCGAGGCGGACGCGTCGGCCCTGGAGCTACTGCGCTTCACCCGGTCGCTGATCTGGCTCCGCCGCGACCACCCGGTCTTCCGGCGGCGCCGCTTCTTCCACGGACGGCCGGTCGAGGGCACCCACGACGAGCTGTCCGACATCGCATGGTTCACGGCCGAGGGCGAGGAGATGCGGCAGCGCGACTGGCAGGCGGCGCACGCCAAGTCGCTGACGGTCTTCCTCAACGGCAGCGCGATCTCCGAGCCGGGGCCGCGCGGGGAGCGGATCACCGACGACTCCTTCCTGCTGATGTTCAACGCGCACCACGAGCCGCTGGACTTCACGGTGCCCATCGACCACGGCAAGCAGTGGCAGCTGATCGTGGACACCTCGCTGCCGGAGGGCGTGGAGCCCGGCAGCGGGGCGAAGGTGGCGGCGGGCGACCGGCTGACGCTGGTGGACCGGAGCCTGCTGGTGCTGCAGCGGCCGGGGTAGCCCCGCGGGCCGGTGGTGTGTGTGGAGGGGGACGGGACGGGTTCCCGTTTGGGCGAAGAAACCCTCGTACGAGTGTTTGGCGGATGCTTCGATCTGATGCCGTGCGGGTTGTGGGTACGTACGTTCTATGACGTCCGACCGCACCGCGCCCGGGTCCGCCCCGCCGACCGCCACCTACCGGCTGCAGCTGCAGCCCGCCTTCCCCTTCGAGGCGGCGGGCGCGGCCGTGCCGTATCTGGCCGCGCTCGGCGTCTCCCATCTGCACCTCTCGCCGGTGCTGGAGGCCCGGCCCGGCTCCACCCACGGCTATGACGTGGTCGACCACTCGGCCGTGCGGGCGGAGCTGGGCGGCGAGGAGGGGCTGCGCGCCCTGGCCCATACGGCGCGCGCCCATGGGCTCGGGCTGATCGTCGACATCGTGCCCAACCACATGGCGGTGCCCGCCCCGGAGCGGCTGAACAGACCGCTGTGGGAGGTGCTGAAGGACGGGCCCGCCTCGCCGTATGCGCGGTGGTTCGACATCGACTGGGGCCGCCACTGCGGCAAGGTGCTGCTGCCGGTCCTCGGCGGCCCGCTCGGCGAGGAACTGGCCGCGCTGCGCGTGGCGGACGGGGCGCTGCGCTACCACGACCACGAGTTCCCGCTGCGGGCCGGCACCGAGGGGCTGCCGCTGCCCGAGCTGCTGGACCGGCAGTGGTACCGGCTGGGCTGGTGGCGGCTGGCCCGCACGGAGCTGAACTACCGGCGTTTCTTCACCATCTCCGAGCTGATCGCGGTGCGGGTGGAGGATCCCGAGGTCTTCGCGGCGACCCATGGGAAGCTGCTGGAGCTGGTGCGCGACGGGGTGATCGACGGGCTGCGGGTGGACCACCCGGACGGCCTCGCCGATCCGGAGGGGTATCTGCGGCAGCTGGACCGCGAGGTGCGGGCCGCGGCGGGCGGCGGCCGGTGGACCGTCGTGGAGAAGATCCTCGGCCGGGGCGAGCGGCTGCCCGCACACTGGCCGGTCGCCGGCACGACCGGCTATGACGCCCTGCACCACATCGACGGCCTGTTCGTCGACCCGGCCGGGCTGGCGGAGCTGACCGCGCAATACCGGGGCTTCGCCGCACCCCCCGAGGACCTGGGCGGCGACTGGCCGGCGACCGTGCGGCGCGCCGCGCGGCATGTGGTGACGTATGAGCTGGCCGCCGAGGTGGAGCGGCTGGTGCGCGCCGCCGTGCGGATCTGCGCCGCCGAACCGCGGCTGCGCGACCACGCGCCGTGGGCGCTGCGCACGGCGCTCCGCGAGCTGCTGGTGCGGCTGCCGGTCTACCGCCCGTATGTCTCCCCCGACACCCCGCCGACCCGGACGGACGCCGAGATGCTGATCCTGGCGGCGGGGGACGCGCGGGCGGCGTTCGCGGTGCGGGAGGAGGCGCGGGTGGTGTTCACCGTGCGGGACGCGGCGCTCGGCAGACTGGGCGACGGACCGCACCACCGCGACTTCTGCGCGCGCTTCGCCCAGACCGCCGCCGCGCTGCGCGCCAAGTCGGTCGAGGACACCGCCTTCTACCGCTTCGCGCCGCTGCTCTCGGCGGCGGAGGTCGGCGGCGACCCGGGGCAACCGGCGGTCTCCCCCGACCGGTTCCACGCCTTCGCCGCCCGGCTGCAGGCCGACTGGCCCTCGACCGGCACCGTGCTGTCCACGCACGACACCAAGCGCAGCGCGGATGTGCGGGCGCGGCTCGCGGCGCTGACCGAGTGCCCGGACCGCTGGGGGCGGCTGCTGGAGGCGGTGAAGGTGGCAGCGGAGGTGCGGGAGACGGCGGCGCCGGGCACCGCGGCGGCGCCCGACGCCCATCTGGCGTGGACGGCCTGGCAGACGGCGGTGGGGCTGGGGTCGCCGGACGGCGAGCGGCTGGTTCCCGCGGTCCTGAAGGGGGTGCGGGAGGCGGGGCTGCGGACGACCTGGACCGAGCAGGACCCGGCGTACGAGGACGAGGTCGCCGCCTTCCTCAAGGCGGGCCCGTGCGACCCCGACCACCCGGCGTGGGCGGCGCTGGGCGGCGCGCTGGACGCCCCGGCGCGTGCCAACGCACTGGGCGCGGCGCTGCTCCAGCTGACCATGCCGGGCGTGCCGGACCTCTACATGGGCACCGAGCACAGCTACGCCGCGCTGGTCGACCCGGACAACCGCCGCCCGCCCGAACCGCGCCCCGATCTGCTGGCCCATCTGGACGCGGGGCGCGAGCCGGACGGGACATCGGCCGAGAAACTGCTGCTGACCGCGGCGGCCCTACGGCTGCGGCGGCGCCACCCCCAGTGGTTCGGCCCGTCGGGCGCATACACCCCGCTGGCCGCGAAGGGCCCGGCGGCGGCGCACTGTGTGGCCTTTCTGCGAACGGACGGCCGGGGCGGAGGCGACAGCGCGGAGGCGAGTGGGGGCGGCGGGGACGGCGCGGACGGAGGGGCGGTCACCGCCGTCACCCGGCTGTCGCGGCGGCTCGCGGAGGCGGGCGGCTGGCGCGGCACGGCGCTGGCGCTGCCGCCGGGCCGCTGGCGGGATCTGCTGACCGGGCGGACGGTCGAGGGCACCGGCCCGTTGAGTGACCTTTTCGACCGGTTTCCGGTGGCGTTGCTGATCCGGAGCTGACGGCCCGCCAGAACTGGCGCTGTGTTCGCGGCCTAAAGCATTTACAGGCACTCCGGACGGCGCTACCTTCACAAAGTAACTTGGGAGCGCTCCCATACGACGGTTCCTGACCCGTTCGCGTCGAAGGGAAGAAGAAGCGCAATGCCACGACGATTGATGGCTCTCGCACGTCCCGCTCGCCCGCCGGGCAGTTCTCGCGCCCGCCGGTCCGTACTGCTGGTGCTGCTCGGTGTGCTGCCCGCCCTCGGCCTGGTCTTCTTCGGCGGCGGCAGCGCCTCCGCGCACGGAGCGCCGATGGCGCCCGGCAGCCGCACCTATCTGTGCTGGAAGTACAGCCTGTCCAGCACCGGAGAGGTGAAGCCGACCAACCCCGCGTGCAAGGCCGCGTTCGACAAGGGCGGGGCCAACGCGTTCTACAACTGGTTCGCGGTGCTGCGGTCGGACGGGGCGGGCCGGACCAAGGGCTTCATCCCGGACGGCCAGCTGTGCAGCGGCGCGGCCACCGTCTACAACTTCTCCGGTTTCGACCTGGGCAGCAACGACTGGCCGGTGACCCATCTGACCGCCGGTAAGTCGATGCAGTTCACCTACAACGCCTGGGCCGCGCACCCCGGTTCGTTCCGCAGCTACGTCACCAAGAACCCGATCGACCCGACGAAGCCGCTCACCTGGAACGATCTGGAGGACCAACCGTTCAACACGGTGACGAACCCGCCGCAGACCGGCCCGGTCGGCACGGTGGACGGCAAGTACACCTGGACCGCCAACCTTCCCTCGGGCAAGAGCGGCCGCCACATCATCTACACCGTCTGGACCCGCTCGGACAGCCAGGAGACCTTCTACAGCTGCTCCGATGTGGTCTTCGACGGCGGCAACGGTGAGGTGACGGTGCCGGGCGCCTCCAGCGGCGGCAGCGACCCGACCGACCCGCCGACGGCCAAGTGCACCGCCGCCCAGAAGACCGCCAGCACCTGGAACGGCGGCTACCAGGCCGAGGTGACGGTGACCAACTCCGGCGCCACCCCCATCTCCTCCTGGATGGTCGACTGGACCCTGCCGTCCGGGCAGCGGGTGGACAGCGTCTGGAACGGCAAACTGACCGCCACGGGCTCATCGGCATCGGTCACCAATGCCGATTGGAACGGCTCATTGGCGGCCGGAGCGTCGACAACCTTCGGCTATGCGGCCAGCGGCGGCTCGCCCGACGCGGCGGCGGAGCCGATCTGTATGGTGCACTGACCCGATCCCCACGCAGCAGGCTGACCCGCACAGCGCGCTGCCCCGACCCCTGATCCGCACGGTGCCCTGATCCGCTCCTCCGCCCTGTCAGGTGCACCTCACCCTGCCGGTCTGCCGTCCCCTTCCCCCTCGTGGGCGGCAGACCGGCCTTTCTCTGTCCGCCCCCACCACCCCCGGTCCAGCAGCCCGACGAAGGAGGCCGCGGCCCCGGTGAGTTCGACCCGGGAGAACGCCGTCAGCTCACGCTGCCAGGGCGGATCCAGGGGCAGCACCGCACAGTCGTACCTGGCGGCCACATGCGCGGGGGCGATGAGCACCCCCGCCCCGGCGGCGGCCAGCCGCACGGCGGTCGAGGTGTGGTCCGTATGGGCCCCCGTACGAGGCGTGAAGCCCGCCTGCTCACAGGCCAGATCGAGAAAGCGACGGCCCTCGATCACCGGCTCCAGCGCACACCGCACCCAGTCCCGGTCCGCCAGCTCGGCCAGCCGCACGGAGTCCTGTTGGGCCAGCGGGTCGTCCGGCTCCACGACCACCACGAACTCCTCCTCGCCCAGCGACACCACGGGCCCCTGCCACCCCTTGGGGCGGTGGCCGATCGCGACATCCGCCACACCGCGCTCCATGCGGTCGCGCAACTCCTCGCCGGTGGCGTACTCATGGACCACCAGGCTCACCTTCCCGTGGCTCCGCCGCCAGCGCGCCAGAGCCTCAGGGAGCACCCCGATGGCCACCGCGTGCAGGGTGGCGATATGCAGCTCGCCGCCCGCCGCCCCGGCCGCCGCCCGCGCCGCGCGCCGCGCCTGCCGGGCGCTGCGCACCGCGAACTCGGCATGCGGCAGAAACGCCCGGCCCATGGGCGTCAGCCGTACCCCCCGCGGCAGCCGCTCCAGCAGCGGCCCGCCGACCTCCCGCTCCAGGGCCTTGATCTGGTGCGAGAGCGCGGACTGGGTGACGCCCAGCAGCTCGGCGGCATGAGTGAAGGACGCCTCCTCGACCACCGCCACGAGATACTCCATCTGGCGCAGACTCATCCGCCGCCTCCCCCTTCGCCATCACCCTCCCCATGCAGAAAATTCATCGTAACCAGAGAAACTTTGCCTTGGACTCATGCATCGGTAGGGGCACAGGCTGGACTCATGCATGAGACAGACATCATCGTCATCGGCGGCGGAACCGGCGGCTACAGCACCGCGCTACGCGCTGCCGCCCTCGGTCTCGACGTCGTCCTGGCCGAACGCGACCTGGTGGGCGGGACCTGCCTGCACCGCGGCTGCATCCCCAGCAAGGCGATGCTGCACGCCGCGGAGCTGGTCGACGGCATCTCCGAGGCACGCGAACGATGGGGTGTGAAGGCCACCCTGGAGGCCGTGGACTGGTCCGCCCTCACCGCGACCCGCGACGACATCGTGGCCCGCAACCACCGCGGTGTCGAAGGCCATCTGTCCCACGCGGGCGTCCACGTGGTCCGCGGCTCCGCCGCCCTGACCGGCCCGCGCACCGTACGCATCACGCCGGTCGACACAGCGACCGGCACGGCGACTGGCGCTGGCGCGGACGCGGACGCGGGTGGCGAGTGGACCGCGCGGCGCGGCATCGTGCTGGCGACCGGCTCCCGCCCGCGCACCCTCCCCGGGCTGGCGCCGGACGGCCAACGGGTCGTCACCAGCGACGACGCCCTCTTCGCCCCGGGACTCCCGGACTCCGTCCTGGTGCTGGGCGGCGGCGCGATCGGCGTCGAATACGCCTCACTGCACCGCTCCATGGGCGCGGACGTCACCCTGGTGGAGGCGGCGGACCGGCTGCTGCCGCTCGAGGACGCGGACGTCAGCCGCCACTTGACGCGCGGGCTGAAGAAGCGCGGCATCGAGGTGCTGACCGGCGCCCGGCTGGAGCACGCCGAGCCGTACGCGGACGGGGTGCGCGTCACCGTCCGCCCGGCCCGCGGCGAGCCGCGCACCCTCGACGCCCAGCGGCTGCTGGTCGCGGTCGGCCGCGCCCCGGTCACCGACGGCCTGAACCTGGGCGCCGCCGGGCTGACCACCGACGACCGCGGGTTCATCGCCCCCGCCGACTGGTCGCGGCTGGAGACCGCGGTGCCAGGCATCCATGTCGTCGGCGATCTGCTGCCGCCGCCCTCGCTCGGGCTGGCCCACGCCTCCTTCGCGGAGGGGCTGCTGGTGGCCGAGACCCTGGCGGGCCTCTCACCCCAACCCCAACCCCAGCCCCAACCCCAGCCCCAGCCCCAGCCCCAGCCCGCGTTCTACGACACCGTCCCCCGTGTGACCTACTCCAGTCCGCAGACCGCCGCCGTCGGCCTGTCGGAGGCTCAGGCGCGCGAGCGGGGCCTGGACGTCGTCGTCAACACCATGCCGCTGACCGCCGTGGCCAAGGGCATGGTGCACGGCCAGGGAGGCATGGTGAAGGTCGTCGCCGAGCGGGCGGGCGAGGGCACCGGCCAGGTGCTCGGCGTCCATCTCGTCGGCCCCCATGTCTCGGAGATGGTCGCCGAAAGCCAGCTGATCGTCGGCTGGGACGCCGAACCCTCCGACGTGGCCCAGCACATCCATCCGCACCCCACCCTCTCCGAGGCCGTCGGCGAAGCCTTCCTCACTCTGGCCGGGCGCGGTCTGCATCAGATATGAGCGGACCGGACGGGCTACCGGACGAGCTCTTGCCCGACTCCTCGGCGACAGCCACCACGAGGAAGCCGACCACGGTCAGGCCGATGCTCGCATACAGCTCATAGCCGTCCAGGAACGGCAGAAAACGGATCATCGCCATCAGCCGGAACCAGCCGATGAGCTCGTGGGCGATCCCGATGAGCCCCTGGAACAGCAGAAAGCCGCCCACCAACTCGCATGCCTTTCTCATGTATTCGAGGCTAGGCGGCGGTCCGGCGGGCGCGGGTCAGCCAAAGGTCTATGGCCCTGCAACTTTGGTCGATACCCGCGCCCGAGACCGCGACCGCGGCCCCGCTCGCCAGTAGATTCGTCGTGTGGGCAGCTCAGAGGCAGTGCAGACGGCAAGCAGCGAGCGAGCGCGCGACAGCGAGCGCGTCGGGACGCGCCGCACCATGCGCGACTGGATCGTGGACGTGTGCTGCATCTCGCTGGCGGCCCTGTTCTCGCTGACGGCCTCCGAGTCGATGGCCAACGACCCGTCGGTGTCGGACGAGGCGCTGTTCGCCGACCTGATGGCCGGAGTGGTGGCCTGTCTCGCGCTGTGGCTGCGCCGCCGCCGGCCGGTCGAGCTGGCGCTGGTGCTGCTGGCCGCGGGCGTGGTCTCGTACTACGTCGCGGGGCCGCTGCTCGTGGCGCTGTTCACGGTCGCGGTGCACCGGCCGCTGCGTACGGTCGCGTGGGTCGGCGGGGCGGCGCTGGCCCAGATCTTCGCCGCCCCGGCGGTGCGCCCCGACCCCGACGTCGACTACATCGGAGACGTGCTGCTCGGTGCCCTGCTCATCAGCGGCGCCATCGGCTGGGGCATGTTCGTGCGCTCACGGCGCATGCTGCTCGAATCGCTGCGCGAACGGGCGGCGCGGGCCGAGGCGGAGGCGGCGCTGCGCGCCGAGCGGACCCAGCGCCTGACCCGCGAGCGGATCGCCCGGGAGATGCACGATGTGCTCGCCCACCGGCTCTCCCTGCTGAGCGTGCACGCGGGCGCGTTGGAGTACCGGGCCGACGCGTCCCCGCAGGAGGTGGCCGAGGCCGCCGGGGTGATACGCAGCAGCGCGCACCAGGCGCTGCAGGATCTGCGCGAGGTGATCGGCGTGCTGCGGGCCCCAGACCCCAACGATGCCGACGCCGAGGGCAGCCCGCCCGACCGGCCGCAGCCGACCCTCGCCGATCTGCCGCGGCTGGTGGAGGAGTCACGCCGGGCGGGCATGCGGGTGACGCTGTCGGACGAGGCGGGCGTCGCCGGGGCGGTCGTCGCCGGGACGGGCGTCGCCGGGGCGGGCGTCGCCGGGGCGGGCGAGGCGGCCAGGGCGAGCGACGCAGCCGTGCCGGGCGAGGCAGCCGTGCCGGGCGCCACGGGCCGTACGGCCTACCGGATCGTGCAGGAGGGGCTGACCAACGCGCGCAAGCACGCGCCCGACGCGGAGGTGACGGTGACGGCGTCGGGGGCGCCGGGCGAGGGGCTGACCGTAGAGGTGCGCAATGCCGTACGCGCCCCGGTGCGCGCCGGCACACCCGCCGAGCCGCCGCATCACAGCGACCGGCCGGGGGCGATCCCCGGATCGGGCCAGGGCCTGGCCGGGCTGGCCGAGCGCGCGGCGCTGACGGGCGGCCGGCTGGAGTGCGGCCCTTCGGACGACGGGGACTTCCGGCTGTACGCCTGGCTACCGTGGCCCGCATGAGCTCATCCCCATCGGAGTCCCCACCGGAGTCCACCAACCAGGGACCCACTCCCGCGCCCGCCCCCGCACCCATCCGCCTGCTGGTCGTCGACGACGACCCGCTGGTCCGCGCCGGGTTGCGGCTGATGCTGGGCGGCGCCTCCTCCGGTATCGAGATCGTGGGCGAGGCGTCCGACGGCGCGGAGGTGGCCGCGCTCGTGGACCGCCGCTCCCCCGACGTCGTCCTCATGGACATCCGCATGCCGACGGTGGACGGGATCGCCGCGACCGAGCAGCTGCGGCAGCGCGAACCCGCCCCCGAGGTGGTGATCCTGACGACGTTCAACGCGGATGAGCATGTGCTGCGGGCGCTGCGCGCCGGAGCGGCCGGCTTCGTACTCAAGGACACGCCGCCCGCCGACCTCGTCGCGGCCGTGCGACGGGTGGCGGCGGGCGAGCCGGTGCTGTCCCCCACCGTGACCCAGCAGCTCATCGAGCATGTGGCGGGTACCGGCCGGGACGCGCGGCAGGAGCGGGCCCGGGCGCTGCTCGACCAGTTGAACGACCGGGAGCGCGAGGTCGCGGTCGCCGTGGGCCAGGGCAAGTCCAACGCGGAGATCTCCGCGGACCTGTTCATGAGCCTCGCGACCGTCAAGACCCACGTATCGCGGATCCTGACCAAGCTGGATCTCAACAACCGCGTACAGATAGCCCTGTTGACCCACGACGCGGGCCTGCTCGAATGACGCTCCCCGCAACCTCACGGCGCGGTGGGTGATTCGGCCTCGTACGCCTTGTGCAGCAGCTCCAGGAAGGACGGCGCCTCGGGCAAGGACACGGCGCCGATCCGGCTCACCGCCACGCCCGGCGTCCAGGAGTTCATGACCACGCCCCCGGCCAGCGTCGGCAGATCGTCGAGCGTGATGTCCTGGACGCGCTGAGGGACGCCGAGGCGGTCCAGTTGCCGACGGACGATGCTCATGGTCATCCCGCCCAGCACCTCGGCCTGGGGCCACACCACCGAGTCACCGTCCCAGAAGGCGAGATTCCAGATCGTCGCCTCGCTGAGCCGCCCCCGCCGGTCGACGAACGCGGCGTCGTCGAAGCCCTGCGCGACCGCCTGGCGGAGGAGGTACGTCTTGGCCACCTCGCCGACATGCTTCACGGCCGGAAGAAACCGCTCATGCTCGACCGCCGCCAGCGCCAGCGGGCCCTCCGGCCCAGCGGAGGGCGGTCCGGTGCGGACCAGCACCTCGGGCTCCGCCCCGGCCCCGGCCGCGGTGAACTCGCCCACCCTCGAGTAGACCGTGGCCGTCAGCGAGAGATCGGCCGGACCGGCCTCCAGCGCCGCCCGCAGATACGACCGCACCTGGTCGTCGGGCAGCGCGCGGCCGAACAACTCCACCGAGGCGGTCCGCAGCCGCTTCAGATGGAGGTCGAGGCCCCGGACCCGGCCCCCGCGCACCTGCATGGCGGTGAAGTGGGCATAGCCCGCGAAGGCGAGCGGCGCCAGCTCCTCGGCGGTCGCCGCCCGGCCGTTACGGTGTGCGACGAAAGACGTCATGATCGCTCCAGCGGTGGGGACGGTAGGGAATCGACGGAGCGGGCGCGCAAGGTGGGCAATGCCCGCCCGCGGAGCCGACGTTATGGGTTGACATCAATGAGAAGGTCAAGCGCGAGGAGCAGCACGGCGCGGATCGGGCACCCTCCTGAGCCGTTCCAAAAATGCCTGGACAACGGTCTGTCGGCCCGCATAGAGTGCGGGCACGCCCATGATCGAGGAAGGAGGCGAGAGCTATGGACACTACGTCGTACCCGCGCTCCCGCCCCCTGTCCCCTGGGCGTATCGCCGTCTGATCACCGATCCGACCGGGAGCGCATCGCCATCCCGGAAGGAATCTCATGACCGAGCTGGTCATCCGCGCGCTCACCGAGAGCGACGCACATCTCTTCAACACCCTGCACGACCCCGGGCACGTCGGCCGCGCCCGCTTCGGCCACACCTACCGCACCCGCGCCGAGGGCGGCGACTACCGCCCCGACTGGACCTGGGTCGCGCTGCGCGACGGCCGTGTGGTCGCCCGCGCCGCCTGGTGGGGCGCGGCCGATGACACCAAGCCCATCGCCCTGGACTGGTTCGACTTCGCCGATGGCGAGGCCGACGCGGCGGCGGAGTTGCTGCGCACCGCCCCGCTGCGCGCCGAGTACAGCCTGCTGGCGGCGCCCGGCTGGCGCGACCGGCCCGAGGAGCGGGCCGCGGCGCAGGCCCGGACCGACGCGGCCGTCGCCGCCGGGATGGAGCCACTGGTGGAGCGCTACCGCTACGAGTGGACCCCCGAGTGCGGGCTTCCCGAGCGGCCGGGGCGGCTGGAGTTCCGGCCCGAGCCCGACGACGAGAAGATCGCCGAGGCGCTGCGCCGCATCATGCCGGGCACCCTCGACGCGCACGACCTGCGGGCCATCGCCCAAGGGGGCGTCGACGCCGCGGTGCGCGAGCTGATGGACTTCCTGAACTGGTGCCCGTCGCCGCGCGAATGGTGGCGCCTGGCGTGGACACCGGAGGGCGAGCTGGTCGGCATCCAGGTGCCCGCGCACAACCCGGGCGGCCCGTGCGTCGGCTACATCGGGGTGGTCGAAGGGCAGCGCGGCCACGGCTATGCGTACGACCTGCTGGTGGAGTGCACCCACGACCTGGTGGAGCGGGGCGCGACGAAGATCGCGGCGGCGACCGACCAGCCCAACCTCCCGATGGCCAGGCACTTCGCCAAGGTGGGCTATCCCATCACCCAGGAGCGCATCGACCTCGTCTGATGCCCGTGGCATGCTGCGCGGCGCACCTCGCGTCGCGCAGCATGGTCCTTCAGGCATCGCTGAGGTGAGGAGACATCAGTGCTGTTCGAGGTGTGGGCGCCGCGCGCCGGGCGGGTCGAGCTCCATCTGGAGGGCCGTACAGGCCACCGCACGGACCGTACGACGGCCCGTACGCAGCCCATGGAGCGCGATCCGGCCCGGGAGGGGTGGTGGCGGGCGGCGGCCGAGGCCGGGCCCGGTGCGCGCTACGGCTTCGCGCTGGACGGCGGCGCGCCGCTGCCCGATCCGCGCTCCCGCCGCCAGCCCGACGGCCCCGAGGGCCTGAGCGCGGTCAGCGACCCCGCGGGCTTCGAGTGGCGGCGCGAGTGGCGGGGCCGGCCGCTGCCGGGCGCGGTCCTGTACGAGCTGCACATCGGCACCTTCACCCGCGAGGGCACCTTCGACGCGGCCGCCGAACGCCTGCCGCACCTCGCCGAACTCGGCGTCACCCACATCGAGCTGATGCCCGTCTGCCCGTTCCCGGGGGCGCACGGCTGGGGGTACGACGGCGTGGCGCCGTGGGCGGTGCACGAGCCGTACGGGGGGCCGGAAGGGCTTGCGCGCTTCGTGGACGCCGCGCACGGCCACGGCCTCGGCGTGGTTCTGGACGTGGTCCACAACCATCTGGGCCCCTCCGGCAACCATCTCCCCTCCTTCGGCCCGTACTTCACCGACACCCACCACACCCCGTGGGGGGCGGCCGTCAATCTGGACGCCCCCGGCTCGGACGAGGTCCGCGCGTACTTCCTGGGCAGCGCCCTCGCCTGGCTGCGCGACTACCGCCTGGACGGGCTGCGGCTCGACGCGGTGCACGCGCTGCGCGACACCCGCGCCCGCCACTTCCTCGCCGAGCTGTCCGCCGCCGTGGACGCGCTCGCCGCCCAGGTCGGCCGACCGCTGTTCCTCATCGGCGAGTCCGACCTGAACGACCCGCGCACCACCACCCCGCGCGAAGCGGGCGGCCATGGGCTGCACGCGCAGTGGAACGACGACTTCCATCACGCCCTGCACACCCTCCTCACCGGTGAACGGCGGGGCTATTACGCCGACTTCGCCGCCGCGGGGGCGCATGCCCTCGCCAAGACCCTGACCGGCGGCTTCTTCCACGACGGCACGTACTCGGCGTTCCGTGGCCGCGGCCACGGCGCCCCGCTGAACACCCTGGCCACCCCCACGTACCGCCTGCTGGGCTACTCCCAGACCCACGACCAGATCGGCAACCGCGCGGTCGGCGACCGGCTCTCCGCCCGGCTCTCCCCCGGGCTGCTGGCCTGCGCGGCCGCCGTCGTGCTGTGCTCGCCCTTCACCCCGATGCTCTTCATGGGCGAGGAGTGGGGGGCCGGTACGCCCTGGCAGTACTTCACCGACCACCAGGACCCGGAGCTCGCCGAGGCCGTACGGCGCGGCCGGCGCCGGGAGTTCGCCGCCCACGGCTGGGCGGAGGAGGACGTCCCCGACCCGCAGGACCCGGCGACGCGGCTGCGCTCCTGCCTGGACTGGACCGAGCCGACCCGCGAGCCGCACACGGAACTGCTCGACTGGCACCGGCGGCTGATCGCCCTGCGCCGCGCCGAACCGGCCCTGGCCGACCCCCGGTGGTCCGCCACCCGCCCGTCCGTCTCCTCGGACGGCTGTATCGACTTCCGGCGCGGCCCGCTGTGCGTCGTGATCAACCCGTACGACCGCCCGGCCGAGGCCCGCCTCGGCCCGCCCGACATCGACTGCGCCGAGGTCGTCGCCGCCTGGCGGCCCATCGACCCGCCCGACGCGGACGGCACCCTGCGGCTGCCACCGGAGACGGCCGCGGTACTGCGGCTCGGCGCCCCACAAGGGCCAGGAGATCAGCTCTCCTTCGGCTCCAGCCGCAGCGAGATCGAGTTGATGCAGTAGCGCTGGTCGGTCGGGGTCGGGTAGCCCTCGCCCGCGAAGACATGGCCGAGGTGGGAGCCGCAGCGGGCGCAGCGGACCTCGGTGCGGACCATGCCGAGCGAGCGGTCCTCGATCAGTTCGACGGCGGAGGACTCGGCCGGGTCGTAGAAGGACGGCCAGCCGCAGTGGCTCTCGAACTTGGTCTCGGAGCGGAACAGCTCGGCCCCGCAGGCCCGGCAGGAGTAGACGCCGGCCGTCTTGGTGTCGGTGTACTCACCCGTGAAGGCGCGCTCGGTGCCGGCCTCGCGCAGGACCTGGTACTCCTGCGGGGTCAGCTCCGCGCGCCACTGCTCTTCCGGCTTGTCGATCTCGTACGCCATGGACTCGCTCTCCTAGCTCTCCAGGCGGGCGAGGATCTCCGGACCGAGGTCCGTGACATCGCCCGCGCCCATGGTGAGAACAAGGTCACCGGGCTTGGCCATTCCAGCGATGAGCTCGGGGATCGCGGTCCGGTCGTGCTCGGCGGTGACGTCGGCGCCGTGGCGGGCGGCGGCGTCGATGATCAGGGCGCTGGTGATGCCGGGGACGGGGTCCTCGCGGGCGGGGTAGATGTCCAGGACGACGCTGGCATCGGCGAGGGCGAGCGCCTGGCCCATCTCGACGCCCAGCTCGCGGGTGCGGCTGAAGAGGTGCGGCTGGAAGACGACCAGCACCCGGCCGTCACCTGCACCGCCGCGGATCGCCTCGAGGTCGGCGGAGATCTCGGTGGGGTGGTGTGCGTATGAGTCGATGACCTGCACCCCGGCGGCGACGCCCTTGAGCTGGAGGCGGCGCCTGACGCCGGTGTACGAGCCGAGGGCGGGGGCCAGCTCGCGGGCGGGGACGCCGAGGGCGGCGCCCGCGGTCAGGGCGGCGACGGCGTTGAGGGCGTAGTGGCGGCCGGGGACGGAGACGGTGAAGGTCAGCTCGCCGCCACCGAGAGTGTCCGGCAGGAGGACGGTGACCTCGCTGGTCAGTCCCCGCTGGGCGATGTCCAGGACACGTACGTCCGCGCCCGGGTCCTCGCCGTAGGTCAGCACGCGCAGGCCCTCGCGGCCGGTGACCCGGCCGGTCAGCTCGCGGGCGCCGGGGTGGTCGGCGGAGACGACCAGCGTGCCGCCGGGCCGGATCCGCTCCACGAAGGTCTGGAACGACTCGTGGATCTCCTCCATCGAGGCGTAGTTGGCGTGGTGGTCGAGCTCCACATTGAGGATGATCGCGACCTCGGGCGCGTACTTGTGGAAGCTGCGGTCGCTTTCGTCCGCCTCGGCGACGAAGATCTCGCCGCCGCCGTGCTGGGCGTTGGAGCCGGGGGCGTCCAGGTCGCCGCCGATCGCGTACGACGGGTCGAGGCCGAGGGTGGTGAGGGAGACGGCCAGCATGGAGGTGGTGGTCGTCTTGCCGTGGGTGCCCGCGACCGCGATGGGGCGGGCGCCGTCCATCAGGCCGGCCAGCGCGTCGGAGCGGTGTATGACGGGGATGCCGCGCTCGGCGGCCGCGGTCAGCTCGGCGTTGTCGGCGCGGATCGCGCTGGAGACGACCACGCTGGTGGCGTCGGCCGCCAGATGCTCGGCGGCGTGGCCGATGTGCACCGTCACGCCGAGGGCGCGCAGCGCCTCGACGGTCGGGGAGTCCTTGGAGTCACTGCCCGCGACCCGCGAGCCGCGCATGGCGAGGATCTTCGCGATGCCCGACATCCCGGCGCCGCCGATGCCGATGAAGTGCGGTCGGGCCATCGCGTCGGAGGCAAAGCCGGCCGGTGCCATGTACGGGTCTCCCCTGGGTCGCGGTTCGTCGCTGTCGGGCCCGATTCTCGCACCTTGTGGGGAGGGGTCCGGCGAAGGCCCGTCCGGCGCACCAGCACGGGTGGGTACGGAAGGGGTTCGGGGTGGGAGTGCGGCGTGTGGTCAGGCGCCCTTCGTCGGCTGCTCCTCGTCGGCCGCGTGCGAGAAGAGCTTGAGCACCGGGACGCCCACCTTGTGCCGCGCCCGCGACGCCCAGTCCCGGTGGAAGAACTCCTCCACGAAGTGCGGCTCGGTCAGCACGATCACCTCGTCCGCGCCGGCCCGCTCGACCATGTCGCGCAGCGCGTCCAGCGGATGGCGCTGGACGACCTCCCCGCTGGCCTCGCTGCCCGCCGCACGCAAGGCGGCGAGGGAGAGGCGCAGGGCGCGCTCGGCGGGCTCCAGCGCCTCCTGGCCCTCCGGCTCGTCGCGCTCCTGGACGGCGTGCTCCAGGTCGCCGAGCGCGATGTCGTCGATCGCGCGCAGCAGCCGGTCCTTGCTGCCCCGCGGCTGCATGAGCACGACGAAGGAGACCGCGTCGTCGCCGTGCAAGGTCGTGACGAATTCCACGTCGACGGGGCTCAGGGGCTTCTCGATCATCAATACGCTCGTGAACACTGCCGGCGCCCTCTCATGCGATTTATTCCGTATATTCCTTTTTTAACTAAAATCAATTATCGCCTTATTGCCGCTTGCGACGGTAGCTGGTGAAAAGAAACCCGGCGTCCTCCAGGACGGAAAAGAGGGTGAACCGTTCCGGTTCCACCAGCGCCGGGCCCTTGACGATCCGCTCCGCATCGCCCGCCGCGATCAGCGGGGCCAGCGACAGACACAGCTCGTCAAGCACCCCGGCGGCCGCGAACTGCCCGAGCAGCTTAGGCCCGCCCTCCGACAGCAGGCGCGTCAAACCGCGCTCGGCGAGCGCGGCCACCACCCGCGCCGGATCCACCCCGGCCCCCTCTCCCGCCAGCACCACCTCGGCGCCCGCCCGCCGGGCCGCCGCCAGGCGGTCCGCGGGGGCCTGCGCGCCGGTGACCACCAGCGTGGGCACCAGCGGCTCGGTGAACAGCGGCAACGAGAAGTCCAGGTCCAGGCTCGCGCTGACCACGGCGATCGCGGCCACCGGCGGGCGCCCCTGCGCCGCCCGCCGGGCGACGAACGCCTCGCGGGCGCGCGCCGGGCGGTAGCCCTCGCGGCGTACGGTCTCGGCGCCGACCACGACCGCGTCGGCCAGCCCCCGCAGCACCCCGAAGATCCGCATATCGGCGGCGGAGGACAGTTGCTGCGACCGCCCGTCGTGGTGGGCGGCGCCGTCCAGCGAGGACACCATGTTGGCCCGCAGCCAGGCCGCCGCGGGCCGTCCCGGCCCGGCCAGGAGGTCCGGGAGGTCCGGGTAGGCGTACGCGTCGGCCAGTTCGTCCAGCCCCCACTCGCGGTCTTCTCCCGAGGATGGTTCGGCGGGCGTTTCGGTCGGCAGCGGGAACAGGCGTCGCATAGGCCGCAGTGTGACATGCCTCCCTATCCGGCGGTGACCTCCCCCGAAGGGACTAGGCTCGGAGTTTGTGTCAGCGCGAACCACCACGTCCGACAGGCCCGCGGGTCCGATAGCCGAGCAGGCTCCCATAGCCGAGCAGACTCCCGCCGCCCTCGCCTCCCGTACGCCGCACGTCCCCGCCGAGCGTCTGGTGGCGGAGATGGTGCCGCCGCCGCGCTTCTCGACGGTGAGCTTCGACAACTACATCCCCGACCCGGGACAGCCCAGCCAGGCCACCGCCGTGAAGGAGCTGGCGGCCTTCGCCACCTCCGTCAGCGACGGCGGCGGGGCGGCGGACGGCCGCCGCAAGAGCTGGTTCCGCCGGGAGACCAGGCCCGCCGCGCCGCGCGGCCCGCGCGGAATGTATCTGGACGGCGGCTACGGCGTCGGCAAGACCCATCTGCTGGCCTCCCTCTGGCACGCCACCGCGGCCCCGCCCGAGCGGAAGGCGTTCGGCACCTTCGTGGAGCTGACCAACCTGGTCGGCGCCCTCGGCTTCCAGCAGACCGTCCAGACCCTCAGCGGCCACCGGCTGCTGTGCATCGACGAGTTCGAACTGGACGACCCCGGCGACACGGTGCTGGTCTCCACGCTGCTCGGCAAGCTCGTCGACGCGGGCGTGGCACTGGCCGCCACCTCCAACACCCTCCCCGGCAAGCTCGGCGAAGGCCGGTTCGCCGCGGCCGACTTCCTGCGCGAGATCCAGGGCCTGTCCGCCCGCTTCCGGACGCTGCGCATCGACGGCGAGGACTACCGCCACCGCGGCCTGCCGGAAGCCCCCGCCCCGTACTCGGACGAGACCGTCACCCGCGCCGCGCACCGCACGCCCAGCGCCTCGCTCGACGACTTCCCCACCCTCCTCGAGCACCTGTCCCGGGTCCACCCGAGCCGCTACGGCGCGATGTGCGACGGAATCGAGGCGGTGTGCCTGACCGGGGTCGGGCCGGTGCCCGACCAGTCGACCGCGCTGCGGCTGGTGGTGCTCGCGGACCGGCTGTACGACCGCGAGGTGCCGGTGCTGGCGTCCGGGGTGCCGTTCGACCGTCTCTTCAGCGACGAGATGCTGCAGGGCGGCTACCGGAAGAAGTACTTCCGGGCGATCTCGCGGCTCACGGCGCTGGCGCGGGATGGGAAGCGGCTGGCGACCTCGACCTCTGGCGAGTGAGCCGAAGGGGCGCGGCCGCTGTCGAAAGGGAGAGCGCGCGGAGGCCGCGAGGAACGAGCGGGCGAGCACGGTCGACCGTCGACAGGGGCTGTAGCGCCCCGGAGGCGAACCGAGCCCTGAAAGAGGGCGCGACGCGCAGGCGCGGCCGTTGATCGGATGGTTCCCGCGCGCGAATTCGCGTGATACACACATGCGGTCACATTTCCTGTCCGCCAACAGGGAGTTACCGCATGTCAGTAACGCGACGTCAGGTCCTGGCCCGCAGCGGTGCGGCCGGTGCCGCCATCGCCTTCGCAGGCAACATCTCCGAACTCTTCACCGGTACGGCCGCGGCCGCCGAGCCCGGCCAGGAGGCCGCGGCCGGCTCAGGCGGCTACGGCCCGCTCATCCCCGACCCCGACGGCCTGCTCGACCTCCCCGAGGGCTTCCGCTACCGGGTGCTGTCCCGCGAGGGGGACGAGCTGCGCTCCGGCGAGGGCAAGGTCCCCAGCCACCACGACGGTATGGCCGCCTTCCCCGGCCGGACCGGCGGCCGGGCCCGTACCCACCTGGTCCGCAACCACGAGAACCGCCCCACCGCCGCGATCCGCGTCCCCGCCGTCCAGGGCCTCACCTACGACCCCATGGGCATGGGCGGCTGCACGGCCCTCGAACTCGACGCGGGCAACCGCGTCCTCGCCGAGCACGTCGCCATCGCCGGCACCGCCGTCAACTGCGCGGGCGGCCCCACGCCCTGGAACACCTGGCTGACCTGCGAGGAGACCGAGGACAAGGCCGGCACCAACGGCTACACCAAGGACCACGGCTTCATCTTCGAAGTGGACCCGTACGACCCGCGCCGCACCGGCGCCGTACCGCTGACCGCCATGGGCCGCTTCCAGCACGAGGCCATCGCGATCGACCCGCGCAGCGGAGTCGTCTACGAGACCGAGGACGCCTTCGAGAAGCCCTTCGGCCTCTTCTACCGCTTCCTGCCGCACAAGCCGCTCGGCGGCACGGGGTCGCTGCGCGCGGGCGGCGAGCTGTACGCGATGCGCGTGCCCGGCGTACGGGACCTGTCGGCCGTCCAGGAGACCGGCACGTCCTTCCACGACATCGAGTGGGTGCCCGTCCCCGACCCGCTCGCCAAACAGACCCCCGTCCGGCTCCAGGACTTCGGTCCCAAGGGCATCACCCACGCACAGAAGCTGGAGGGCTGCTACTGGGGCGGCTCGTCCGTCTACTTCGTCTCCAGCTTCGCCAAGAGCGCGGACGGCTCGGCCGCCGACCACTACGGACAGATCTGGCGGTACGACCCGCAGCAGAGCCGCCTCACCCTCGTGATCGTCTTCGGCCCGAGCACGGACGTGCAGCTGCCCGGCGAGTCACCCGACAACATCACGCTCGCGCCCAGCGGCGGCCTGATGGTCTGCGAGGACGGCAACGGCGCGCAGCATGTCTTCGGGCTGAGCAGGCGCGGGGAGGTCTATCCGATGGCGCGCGGACGCCAGAACATCGGCACCCCGGAGAAGCCGGAGTGGGGTGAGTTCGCGGGGGTGACCTTCGCACCGGACCGGCGCACGATGTACGTGAACTGCTACACCCCGGGCACGACCTTCGCGGTGACGGGGCCCTGGCGCCACTGAGTCCGCAGGCCACGGCCTGAGACCACGGCCTGCTGCGGCTCAGCCGGAGCAGGCCGTGCGCTGGGCCTCCTGCCACTCGCAGACGGGGCACAGCGTGGCCCCGGGCCGCGACGCGGGGTGCTCGGTCGGTTCGCCGCACAGCACGCAGTCCGCGTACGGCGGGCCGACGTCGTCACCGTGCGGGCGCGCGGGGTGCGCGTGGTGCGTGGCGCGCGTGGGGTCGTCCGTACGGTCATCCATGCGCCCGACCCTACGCCGATGCGCCCCGAGCCCCCGCCCCCATCCCCGCCCCCCGCCAGGGCCTCAGCCCCGCGCCCCCGCCAGGGCCTCAAGACTCAGAACCGCCGTGAGCTGAGCACGCAGGCCAGCGCGGTCGCCCCCGCGGCGGCCGCGCCGGTCATGGCGAGCGGCAGCAGGGGCAGCGTCACGGAGCCGGTCTGCGAGCCGCTGACCAGGCCGGTCACGGCCGCGTTCGCGGGCGACACCGAGGCCACCAGCACCAGCAGCGAGGCGACCGCGGTGGCCTGGATGCCCCAGCCGGTGCTGAGCAGCAGCGGACGGCTGAACAGCGCGCCGATCGCCGCGCCCAGCAGAGCGCAGGTGAGAGCCGCGAGCAGCCCGGCGGCCGTCGCGTCCCAGCGTGAGACGTCGATCCGCTGGTCGGAGGTCTTCGGATCGCTGATCAACGCGACGAACAACGCCCCCACGACCCCGAGCCCGGCCGCGGCGGCGAGCCCGGTGACCACGGAGCTGAGATGCACCCGGGCGGGTCCGGCCGCCGCGGCGGCGCAGTTGCGCGCCGCGGCCGGCTCATTGTTGACGCATACGCGCACCAGCCACGCCGCGATGGGCAGCAGGGCGGCCGCGGCGTACCCGAAGGAGTCGAGGATCGGCTGCCCCGCCATCACGCCGATGGCCATGAACGCGCCGTAGAGGACAACCGGCGGCACCCACCGCTGCGAACGCGCCAGCAACGCGGCCTGATAGCGCAGCAGCGCGGGCAACGCGCGCCCGCCCGCCCCGGCGCCGGCCGCCCACGGCACGGGCACCCGGCAGCCCCCTGCCTCGGCCCCGGCCGGCCCCGGTACGGGCACGCGGCCACCCGCCTCGCCCCAGACCGACGCAGCGTGCCCCGCGTCCCGCTTCTCCTCGGCCGCTACGGGCGTCACGGCGCGGATGTGCCACGGCGGACGGTCGGTGAGGAGCGCGCGCAGCAGCGCGTCGGAGTGGTCGGCGGCCACCGTCAGCCGAACGACGGGGACTCCCCCACCCAGCCCCCGCTCCCCGACCGGGGCCCCCGGCAACCCCTCCGGCACCGAAGCCCCGGGCACCCCCTCGGCCTCCACGCACACGCGCGCCTCGGCACCGGACACGTCACACCCCGCCACGCTCGTCGGCGGGTCCATCACGAGGGGCGCAGCAGGCGTGACCGGCGTCCGTACGAGCCGGGTGTCCGTGATGTGGAAGATCTCGCCGGCGGAGGAGGCCAGGCGGCGGGGGTCGTGGTCGACGTAGATGACCGTGGCGCCCGCGGCGACGCGGGAGGTGACCGCCTCGTCGAGGGTGGCGCGGGCGGCTTGGTCGAGGCCGGTCCATGCCTCGTCGAGGACGAGGAGGTCGGGGGCGGCCAGGAGGGCCTGGGCGACGGCGACCTTTTGGCTGGTGCCCTTGGACAGCTCGGCGAGTGGGGTGTGGGCGTGTCCGGCCGCGTCGAAGCGTTCCAGCCACTCCTCGGCGCCGTGCGCCGCCGCGGCGCGGCCGAGGCCGTGGACGCGGCCCAGGTGGGTGAGGTAGCCGAGGGCGGTGAAGGGTAGGTCCGCGGGGAAGCGCTCGGGGACGTATGCGGTGCGCGGCCGGGCGGTGATCCGGCCGGTGGTGGGGGCGTCGATGCCGGCGAGGAGCCGCAGGAGGGTGGACTTGCCACTGCCGTTGCTCCCCGTCACCCGGATCAGCGAGCCCGGCCGCACCTCCAGGTCGACGCCGCGCAGCACCCACGCCCCTCGCAGACCGTAGCGGCGGCCAACTCCACGCAGTCTCATAACCGTTGACCCTATGCGGTCGAGGCCGTTCCGGGGGCATGGATGGCGCGGGTGGCACACTGGGGCGCGTGACCAGCTCCGATACCCGTCCAGACGCCCCCACCAGCTGCGACAGCTCCGACGACCGCGTCCGCACGGCCGACCGGGACGCCGCGCCGCAGTTTGTGCTGCCCCTGGTGGTGCGCATCGAGAAGGCCGCTCCGCCCGCCCGTACGGACGCCCTGGAGACGGCGGCGCGCGCCGTGCTCGTCCTGCTGTCGGACGGGCGGGCGACGGCGCCGGACGGCGAGTGGGCCGAGGCCGTACGGAACTGGCAGGACGCCCGGATCCGCAAGGTCGTGCGGCGGGCGCGGGGCGCGGAGTGGCGGCGGGCCGAGGGGCTGCCGGGGATCACGCTCGGCGGCCGGGCGGCCGTGGACGGCGGGCCGCCGGCGGCGGAGGTACGGGTGTTCCCTCCGGTGCCGCTCGACGGCTGGCCGAAGGACCTGGCCAAGCTGCAGGTCTCGGGCACCGACCTGGACGACCCCGAGCCGCCGTCCGAGCCCGACCTCGCCGAGCCGGTGCTGTGGCTGAATCCGGAGATCACCATGTCGGCGGGCAAGGCGATGGCGCAGGCCGGGCACGGGGCGCAGCTCGCCTGGTGGGAGCTGGACGACGCCGCGCGCGCGGCGTGGCGCTCGGCGGGCTTCCCGCTGTCGGTGCGCACCCCGTCGGCGGACCACTGGGCCCGGCTGGTCGCCGACGGCGGTCTGCCGGTGGTGCGTGACGCGGGGTACACCGAGATCGCTCCCGGCTCGTGCACCGTCGTCGCGGACCACCCGGCCCTGCGCCGGCCCGGCCGAAGCCATCGGGTGGACGGGGTCTGATCAGCCCCGCCGCCACCACCACCAAAAACCAGCCCCTTTACTGCTTGCCGCCCCTGCGGCGGATCGCGCGCGTCACGACCGGCGGCAGGACGTCCGCCGCGAGTTTGCGCACGGGGCTGCGGCGGCGCGGCACGGACCCCGCGGCCTGAGGGGACGGCGCGGCACGGTCCGGCGCGGCCGCGGTGTCGGACTCGCGGATCTCGTCGGCGTAGCGGGACCGGGGCGCGGCCGGGTTGGGCGGGCGGCCCGAGAAGCGCAGCACCCGCTGTCCGGCGATCTCCTGCACGCTCAGATGCGTCCCGGCGCGCCACTTCTCATCCGCGAGCAGTTCCTCCTGCAGCGGCTCGGGGTCGCCCCATGTGCCGTAGAGCTTCTGGGTGGTCAGGCACACCGGCCGCAGCCCGCGCAGGAACACCGCCTCCCAGGTGGCGGCGGCCACGCCCGGGGTGTGCTCGGAGCGGAAGTCGTCCAGGACCACCACGCCGGTGGGCACCAGCGCGGTGTGGGCGGCCTCGATGTCGCCCGCCACGTGCTCGTACAGATGCGAGGCGTCGACGTGGACGAAGCGGCAGCTGTCGGGGGCGACGTGGTCCGGGACGAGGGAGGTGGGGCCCTGTACGACGTCGGGCAGTTCGTCGTGGAAGGCCAGGTAGTTCTGTTCGAAGGCGACCCGGGTCAGGGTGGCGTACGACTTTCGGGCTTCCGCCGCGTTCCGCTCGTCGGGCGCGGGCGCGTCGAAGAGGTCGCAGACGGTGAAGCGCTCGTCCACCCTCAGATAGCCGGCGGTGAAGATGGCGCTCTTGCCCATATAGGCGCCCATCTCCAGCAGGTCGCCGCGCTGTCCCAGCCGTTTCTGGCGGGACAGGAAGCGGTCGAAGATCACTTGATCCAGGCTGGGGAACCAGCCTTTGACCTCGTGGAGGGTGCGGGGTCGCTGCGCCGCGCGCGGGGCGGTTGCCGTCATGGGTACTGTCCTCGGTCGCTTGCGGTGGGGGGTGACCGGCCGCCACGTTGGCAGCGGCAGGCAACATCGCGTCGTACCCGCTGTGACTTTTCTGTGACCGACGCATCGTCAGCTCGCCCGGCCCGCGGGCAGCGTCAGAAGCGCAGGACCGCCGCTATGCGCTCATGTGCCGCCAGGGAGTCGTCCGGGACGAAGGCGACCTCCCCGCCCCGGTCCAGCGTGGTCTCGATGATCTCGTCCACGATGTCCTCCAGCACCGCCGTGCCCAGTTCGGCGGGCGAGATCTCCTCCGGGTCGACCGGAGTCAGGTGCTCCCCGGTGACCTTGACCGTCCGCTGGTACTGCTCCTCGACGGCGAGCAGTTCGATGCGCCCCTCCTTGCACACCTGCCACACCTCTTCGAGCCCGGCGGCGAAGGCGCGGCGCCCCTGGGCCTGCCCGATGCGCTCCTGGACGCGCTCGGTGTGCCGCTCCGCCTGCTCCAGCAGGGCGGGGCGCAGCGCGTCGGCGAGGGCGCGGGCGGGGCCGTTGGTCAGCCCGCCCTTGACGACCTTGCTGACGGCCGCCTTCGCCGCCGAGCCGACCTCCTCCAGGAGGCTCAGCGCGGGCGCGAGGCCGACCAGGTAGAGCGGGCGCGGGTCGGTGGCCAGCAGGGCGTCCAGGGCGGTGTCGACCTGCCGCAGATAGGTCCGAGTGCGCTCGTCGTCGTGCCGGTGGGGGACGTCGCCGATCTGCGCCTCGCGTTCGGCGTCGAAGTACCACGGCTCGGGATCGAGCGGGAAGCCTCCGATGTGCTCCTCCTGCAGCTCGCCGTCGCTGCCGCGCCACAGCACCGTACGGTCCACGGAGACGGCCAGCACCCAGTAGGGGCGGGTCCGCTCGCGCGCGGCGACGAGGTTGCGGGTCAGGAAGGTGTCGCTGAAGACGACGCGCTCGGGTGCGGTCCTCGGCAGCGCCCACACCTCCCATTCGCCCTTGGCCGCGGAGATCACCAGCGAGTCCAGGGCGTCGCGCAGATCCACGTCGGCCATGGCGCGGTCGAGCTGCCCGCTTATGTCGTAGCGGGCCTCGCGCGGCACGTCCGGATCCTCTTCAAGCCGGCGCTTGGCCTCGGCGATCAGATTGCGCAGCCGCACGGTGTCCGCCGGGCGGTAGGGCTCGCGGCGGTGGGTGGGCAGGGTGATGGTGACCGCGGGGTAGGGGCGCCTGGCGCGGAGGGCTGTCAGCGTGCGGGATGTCAGTCCGGTGGTACGCATCCGTTGCCTCTCGCCTTTCGACGTGTTTATCCAGCATCACCCAGGACCGGCGGCGGCGCATCGCGGGGCGGCAGCCGGTGCACGCGGGCGGCTGACGCAACCGGTTGATGCGGGGGTCGTGTGATTTGCCGCGGGGCCTGTGTGAAGAGACGGTAATTCTTCGGTGATACTGGTGAGCCGTACGTTTGTCTCAGGGGGCGGGACCCGTGAAGGGGCTGAAGACCTTGAAGGCTTTGAAGGCGTTACAGCCGAGGAACGCCTATGGAGTGACGGGCCCCGTGGGTGCCCTGGTCGCCGTGGGTGTCGTCGTCGCCGTTCTGCTCGCGGTGCTGCCGGGCGGCGAGGCGGACGGCTCGCCCGGGGAGAAGGCGCCGGTGGCCGGCGCGTCCCCCGCGCCGGCCGGGGGCGCCCCCGGCACCAAGAAGAAAAAGAGCAAGTACGCCGACTGGGACGGCAAGGTCAAGGTGCTCGGGGACGGCTCCACCTCGTACACCGGGCCGCAGCCCAAGCAGCTCAAGCCCAAGAGGCTGAAACCCGGGGAGAAACCACCACAGTTCGTGGTCTTCTCCTGGGACGGGGCCCTGGAGAACGGCGACCACCTCTTCTCCCACTTCCGCGACGTGGCCAAGGAGAGCGACGCCACGATGACGTTCTTCCTGAGCGGCATGTATCTGCTGCCCAAGTCGAAGAGCGACCTCTACCAGCCGCCGCAGCACCGGCGGGGCTCGGCCGCGATCTCCTACCCGACCGATGAGCACATCCGGGAGACGCTGGAGCAGCTGCGCGGGGCGTGGCAGGAGGGCAACGAGATCGGCTCCCACTTCAACGGCCACTTCTGCGGCGCCAAGGGCGGCGAGGACTGGAGCACGGAGGAGTGGAAGAGCGAGACCGAGCAGGCGTATTCGTTTGTGAAGAACTGGAAGACCAACACCGGCTTCACCGATGTGGCCCCGCTGCCCTTCGACTACGACGAGGAGCTGGTGGGCGGCCGGGCGCCGTGCCTGGAGGGGCAGAAGAACCTGATCCCGGCCATCAAGTCCATGGGCTGGCGGTACGACGCGAGCTCGCCCGGCGACTTCCAGATCTGGCCGTCGAAGATCGACGGGATCTGGAACTTCCCGCTTCAGCTGGTGCCCTATCCGGAGAGCGAGAAGCAGGTCCTCTCGATGGACTTCAACTTCCTCTACAACCAGTCGGGCGACAGCACCGAGGGCGATCCGGCGAAGTACCCGGAGTGGGAGCGGCTGACCCGCGAGGGCTATAAGAACGGCTTCGAGCGCGTCTACAACGGCAGCCGGGCGCCGCTGTTCATCGGCAACCACTTCGAGACCTGGAACGGCGGCATCTATATGCAGGCCATCGAGGACGTGATGCGGGACGTATGCCCCCGCGAGGGCGTCGAATGCGTCTCGTTCAAGCAGCTCGCGGACTGGCTGGACGCCCAGGACCCGAAGGTCCTGGAGAAGCTGCGCACGCTGGATCCGGCGCAGGCGCCCGACTGGTCCACCTTCACGAAGGCGGAGTGACGGCCTTCATATAGCGCGTCCAGATGTCGATGGCGTAGGTGGATCCGGTGCCGGTGCCCGAGGTGGCGCCGCCGACGGCGTCGGGGACCCCGGGAGTTCCGGTGGTCCCCGGGGTTCCGGAGGTTCCGGTGGCCCCGGAGGTTCCGGTGGTGCCGGATCCGCCGAGTCCGTCCAGGGGCAGCAGCTCCTGGGTCTTGGGATCCACCCGCGACAGCGACACGGCCGTCGACATCTCCTTCGTATACCCCACAAACCACGACGAGGTGTTGTCCTGCTCGGTACCCGTCTTGCCCGCCACATCGGAGCCGACCGCCGCGGCCGACCGCGCGGTTCCGCCCTGCACCGCCCCGTGCAGCGCGTCGTCCACCTGTGCCGCCACCTCCGGGCTGAACGCCCGGGTCGCGGGCTGCTTTTCGAGGGGCACCCGCTCGCCCTGGTGGGTGAGCCCGGTGACCGAGTACGGCGGGGTGTGCCGGCCCCCGGCCGCGAAGGTCCCGTAGGCGCTGGCCATGCGGATGGAGCTGGGGGTGGCCGTGCCGAGCGAGAAGGCGGGCACCCGGGCGCCGAAGCTGCTGGGCAGCAGGCCCGCGTCGATGGACGCCTTGCGCACCCGGTCCAGGCCCACGTCCATGCCCAGCTGCATCATCGGGGTGTTGATCGAATCCACGATCGACTGCCGCAGGGTCACCTGCCCCCACGAGCGGTCTCCGTCGTTCCTGCCCCGTACGATCTGGCCGCCGCGGTCCCAGTACGGGCCCTCGGGCGTGCGCACCGCCACCTTGTCGTTGCCGTCGTAGACGCTGGTCGGGGACACGGGGGTGCGTGCGCCGTCGCGTTCGAGCTGGACGCCGTCGCGCAGGGCCGCGGCGTAGACGAAGGGTGTGAAGGACGTGCCGGCCGGGACGGTGGAGGCGTTGGCGTCGTTGAAGCCCTGTTCGAGATAGCCGGGGCCGCCGTAGAGCGCGGCGATACGGCCGTCCGGCGATACGGAGGCGGCGCCGACCCGTACGTACCGGTCCTCCTTGCGGCCCTTCGGGTCGAGGCCGGCGCGCATCTTGTCCACCGACTTGGCGAGCTCATTCACCTTCGGCTTCTCGAAGGTGGTGTGTATCTGATAGCCGCCCAGATCGAAATCGGCGTCGGATATGTCGGTGTGGGAGGACACATACGCCCTCGCCGTCTCGACGAGATAGCCGACCTGGCCGGTCAGCCCCTCCGGTTTCGGGGGCGCCTTGGGCTCCGGGAATTTGGTGTACTTGGCCCGCTCGGACTTGGAGAGCTTGCCGATCTGGACCATCCGGTCCAGGACCCATTTCCAGCGGTCCACCGCCCGGCGGTGGTTCTTGGCGCTGATCGTGGGGTCGAAGGTCCCGGCGCCCTTGAGCAGGGACGCCAGCATGGCGCCCTCACTCGGGTTGAGCTGGGAGACGTCCTTGCCGTAATAGGCGTAGGCGGCCCGCTGAATGCCATAGGTGCCGCGGCCGAACCAGCTGGTGTTGAGATATCGCTCGAGGATGTCCTCCTTGCTCATCTTGTCGTCCAGCTTGATGGCGATGAACATCTCGGTCAGCTTGCGGGAGAATGTCTGCTGCTGATTCAGATAGGCGTTCTTCACATACTGTTGGGTGATGGTGGAACCGCCCTGGGTCTCACCCCCCGTCACCATCCGGGTCAGGGCGCGCATCACACCGCTCGGCGAAACCCCGCTGTCGGAGTAGAAGCTGGCGTTCTCGGCGGCGAGCACCGCCCACTGCACCTTCTCCGGGACCTTTTTGAGCGGGACTTCCTGCCGGTTGACGGGTCCCGTACGGGCCATTTCCGTACCGTCCGCCCAGTAATAGACGTTATCCTGCTGGGTGGCGAAGTCGTTGAGGTCATCCGGGATGTCGGTCTGCAGATACATATAGCTCAGCACACCCGTCAGACCGCCGACGCAGAACAGAAAAAGCATGGCCATCTGCCGCCACGAGGGCAGCCAGCGCAGGGGGCCGCGCCTGCCCGCGCGGGGGTAGTCCAGCCTGGCACCGCGCACGGCCCAGCGGCGCAGCGTCCACCACCTCGAGGTCGAACGCCCTTTGAGGCTCGGCATGTTGGGCGCCTTGATGATCGGCGCCTTGCGGCTCGGTGCCTTACGGCGGTGTCTGCCCCCAGCGTTGTTGCTGCCCTGCACGTGTCCCCCACGATCCGCGCGCGGGGCGCGGCCAAAGATCTGATGGTCCGTCCCCCCCGAAGACGACACGACCCTATGACGCTTTCCGAACATCTGTCGCCTCAGAGCACCAAATTTTTGTAACAGTGATGATATTCCGCGACGCGGATCACGCGCGGCACACACGACTCACGCGCGACTCACACGGGACTTGAGCGTGAACCCCCGAAGCTCAAATGAACCTCTGAACCGCACCGCTGCTGGGTTCGTCCTTCTCCAGCGGGGTCATCACCCCCAGACGAGGGGACGGACGAGGAGGGGGAAGCCATGAGGTGCCTCGGAACCGGCATTGGATGGCGCCCGGAGATCGCCGATGACATCGAGCGGCTGCCGGGCATCGACTGGGTGGAGGTGGTGGCGGAGAACATCTGCCCGGGCCACCTCCCTGACGCGCTGGAGCGGCTGCGGGAGCGGGGGACGACGGTTGTCCCGCACGGCGTCTCGCTCGGCCTCGGCGGCGCCGAGCGGCCCGACGCGGGGCGGCTCGCGGCGCTCGCCGAGCGGGCGGAGGCGCTGGGCTCACCCCTGGTGACCGAGCACATCGCGTTCGTACGGGCGGGCGGCCCGCGAACGGCCTCGCCGACGGCCGAGGCCGGGCATCTGCTGCCCGTGCCGCGCACCCGCGACGCGCTGGACGTGCTGTGCGAGAACGTCCGCATCGCCCAGGAGTCGCTGCCGGTGCCGCTGGCCCTGGAGAACATCGCGGCGCTGATCGCCTGGCCGGGCGAGGAGCTGACGGAGGGGCAGTTCCTCGCCGAGCTCGTCGAGCGGACGGGCGTACGGCTGCTGATCGACGTGGCCAATCTGCACACCAACCACGTCAACCGGGGCGAGGACCCGGCCGCGGCCCTGGACGAGCTCCCGACCTCGGCCATCGCCTATGTCCATGTGGCGGGCGGGGTCGAGCGGGACGGGGTGTGGCACGACAGCCACGCCCACCCGGTGACCCAGCCGGTGCTCGATGTGCTGGCCGAGCTGTGCGCCCGTACGACGCCGCCCGGCGTGCTGCTGGAGCGCGACGAGAACTTCCCCGCGGGCGACGAGCTCGCGGCCGAACTCGACGCGATCCGGGCCGTGACGGCCAAGGCGGCTCCTGAGGCCCTTGAGACCCGCGATATCCCCGAGGCCCGTGAGGCCCAGGTGGCCCGTGAGGCCCAGGTGGCCCAGGTGGCCCAGGTGGCCCAGGTGGCTTTGGTGGCGGCCGGGTCGGTGTCCGCGCCGCAGGCGGTGGAGGGCGCCCGGGAGCGGATCGCGCTCGCCCAGACGTCCCTGCTGTCCTCGCTGGTCGCGGGCGCCCCCGCGCCCGAGGGGTTCGACCGGCGGCGGCTGGGGGTGCAGAGCCGGGCGCTGGCGGCCAAGCGGGCCGATGTGGTCGGGAAGGTCGCCCCCGAGCTGCCGCGGATCCTGGGCGCGGACTACCGCCCGGCGTTTCTGGCCTATGCGCGGGGCCGCCCGATGACCGGCGGCTACCGCCGCGACGCCCTGGCGTTCGCCGAGCATCTGCTGGCCGCCGAGCGGCCCGAGGACCCCGCGGCGCGGCGGGAGTTGACGCAGTGGTGGCGGGAGCGGTCGGGGCCCGCTCCGGTACGCCCCGGCCCCGCGGCGCGCCTGGCACGGGCCGCCCGACGCGCGCTGCTCGGAAGGTGATGGAGATGAAGACGGAACTGGTCTATCTGGCGTTCGCCGCGTCGTCGGCGGCGCTCATCACGGGTACGGTCCGTGCCCGACGCGCGGGCGGCCCGGTGGCGGACGCCCGCGCACACGATCTGCTGGAGGCCGCCTTCCTGGAGGCCGGCCCGGCCCGGGTGGCCGACACGGTGATCTGCGCGATGCACACCGACGGACGGCTGGCCGTGGGCGGCCCCGGGGTGGTCTCGGTACGGCAGCCGGTCGCCCGCAACGCGGTGGAGCAGGCGCTGCTCGAGGTGCACTCGCGCGCACCGCACGGCGGACTCACCCTGCTGCGCTCGGAGCTGATGCGCCATCCGGCGGTGCAGTCGATCGGCGACCGGCTCGCGGAGCGCGGGCTGCTGGTGCGGCCGCAGCGGATCAACTTCTGGCGGCGCCTGGCCGCCGCCCAGACCGTCGCCGCGGTCGCGGGCGTGTTCCTGGGCATCTGGGGAACCTCCGTGGAGGACTCGGGAGGGTACGACGGCGGGCTTCCGCTGATCTTCAGGATCCTCCCGGCGCTGTTCGGCGGCTTCCTGGTCGGCGTCATCTGCGGCGCAGCGAACAGGAAGCGGATCACGGCGGCCGGGAAGCGGGCACTGGCGGCGTACCGGCAGGACCTCGCCTACGTATCGACCGAGCCGCAGGACGGCACCCCGTACCGGACCGGCGCGCGGATGGCGTCGGTGGCCGAGACCGTCGCGCTGGCCGGGGTGGGCGCGCTGGCCGCCGACGAACTGCTGCGGGACCACCTGCTGGAGGCGCACCGCGCCCAGGCCGCCGCGACGGCCTCAGCCGGGTCTTCCGCGTCCTCCTCGTCCTCCTCGTCCAGCTCCTCGGGGTCCTCAGGGTCCTCGGGGTCCTGCGGGAACAACAGCTCGTGGTGCGGCAACTCCGGGGGCGGCGGCTCCAGCTGCGGCAGTTCCAGCTGCGGGGGCAGCTCCGGCTCCAGCTGCGGGGGCGGGAGCGGTGGCTCCAGCTGCGGCGGAGGCTCCAGTTGCGGTGGCGGGGGCGGCTGTGGCGGCGGGGGCGGCGGCTGCGGGGGCGGCTGACCGGCCGCGTTCGCGGTGTTCGCCGTATTCGCCGCTTCACCGCGTTCATCTGCTGAAATGCCCTGGCGTAAGGCGGGCCGGGTCGAGTACAAATCGGCCATGCTCTGGCTGTTGTTCCTGCTCGTCGCCTGTGCCGCCGCCGTCGCCTCCTGCGCCCGGCTGTGCGCGGCCGCCGTCGCCGCCGCACAGGAGCCCGAGGGCGCCGGGGCCGGCCGCCGGGCCTTGAGCCTGTACGAGACGGCGTTTCTGTCCGGCGGTCCGCAGCGGGTCGGGGATCTGGCCCTGGTGGCGATGGACCGGCAGCGCCGGCTGCTGCTGGCGCACACCGGCTGGGTCACGGTGGTCGACCCGGACGGCCAGGACGAGTTGGAGCGCTCCGTCATCGCCGCGATAGGCCCGCACGGCCAGTCGCCCGTCCCTCCGGTGCGGGCCGCGCTCGCCGGTGCGGCGCCGGTTCGGGCGCTCGCCGACCGGCTGGTGGCCGCCGGGCTCGCGGTGCCCGCGGCGGCGCGTACGAACGTGGCGGCCGCGGTCCGTCAGGTGCGGGCGGCGGCCGGTCTTGTCCTGCTCATGGCGGCGGCGGCGCTGCTGATCGTGGAGCCTGAGCCGGGGCGGGAGAAGGCGGCGGCGTGGTTCGCGCTGCCGCTGCTGCTGACCCTCGGCTGCCTGGCGATAGCCCGCGTCGAGGCGCATCCGTACACCCGGTGGGCCTCGCCCGCCGGGCAGAAGCTGCTGGGCCGGATCGAGACGCCCCGGCCACGGCCCGCCCGGCCCGCCTTCGGCCGGGGCGGCGGTGTCGGCGGCGTCGGCGCGTACGGCCGGGAGGGCGCCGACGCCGAGCTCCTGACCCTGCTCGCGCTGCACGGCGCCTCGGCCCTCCCCGATCCCGCGCTGCGCGCGGCCTTCAAGGCGCATTGGGGTCATTGACCCCGACACCTCGGCACGGTGCTTTACATGGCCGACCACCACCCCAAGTATCCCTTTCGTCAGGGAATGACCCGTCGTGCGGAACCGCAAGCGGAACGCGACGACGGAAGACGAACGGAATACGAGGGGACGGCCCGTGAGAGCAGTACCGCTGTACGGCGTACTCGGGCCGCTGTCCCTGGCCCTGGCCATGGCCGCGCTGCTCGCCGCCCCGGCGCCCGCCGCCACCGCCGCGACCGCCACCGCCCGGGTCCGCCACGGCGACACCGCCGAGGACCGGGGCGTGGCGGTCGCCGCCCGGCGCGCCGCCGCCCGCGGCATCGACTTCGGCCGCTGCGCGCCCGGCGAGGAGCTGCCCGCAGCCGCCCGGTGCGGCACCTTCGAGGTGCCCCTGGACTATGCGCACCCCCACTCCACCCAGCTGTCCCTCACCGTCAGCCGGCTCCGCGCCACCGGCCCGCGGGAGCGTCACCAGGGCGCGCTGGTCCACAACCCGGGCGGGCCCGGTGCCTCCGGTATGGCGTTCCCCGCGTACGCCAGTGTGGCCGGGTTCCGGAAGGCCGCCGAGGCGTACGACTTCGTCGGGTACGCACCGCGCGGGGTGGGCCGCTCGGCGCCGCTGTCCTGCGCGGACCCGGCCGCCTTCGCCAAGTCGCCGACGAACTTCCCCGTGCACCCCTCCGCCGCCTTCAAGCGGACGATGATCAAGCGGGCCCGGGCCTACGCGGACGGCTGCGCCCGCCGCGCGGGCGGTGCGCTGCGCCACTACACGACCCTCAACAACGCCCGCGACCTCGATGTGCTGCGCGCCGCCCTCGGCGAGACGCGGCTGAACTTCGCGGCGGCTTCCTACGGCACGTACTACGGCGCGGTCTACGCCACGCTCTTCCCCCACCATGTGCGCCGCATGGTCTTCGACAGCGTGGTCGACCCCGATCCGCGGCAGATCTGGTACCGCAACAACCTGAAGCAGTCGCTGGCCTTCGAGGGGCGCTGGGGCGACTGGCGCCGCTGGGCCGCCGGGTACGACGACGTCTACCACCTGGGAGACACCGCGGCCGAGGTGTCCGCCTCGTACGAGAAGGCCCGGCGGCGGCTGGCGCGCCGCCCGGCGGGCGGGAAGGTGGGCACGGCGCAGCTCCAGGACGCCTATTCGCGCAACATCTACAACGACGCCTTCTGGGATATGAGCGCGCACGCGCTGGCCGCCTATCTGGGCGGCGACGAGGGGCCCCTGGTCGCGCTGGCCGCGCCCGACCCGGCCCAGGCCGCGTCCGAGGAGAACGGCAACGCCGTCTACACGGCCGTCCAGTGCAACGACGCGCCCTGGCCACGGGATTGGGCCAGATGGCACCGCGACAACAGCGCCCTGGCCCGCCGCGCGCCCTTCGAGACCTGGGTCAACGTGGCGATGAACCTGCCGTGCGCCTACTGGTCCGCGCCCCAGCAGCGGCCGCTGACGGTGGGCCCCCGGGGCGGCGCGGGGCGCGGGACGCCGCCGCCGGTGCTGCTGCTGGCCGCCGAGCGGGACGCGGCCACGCCGTACGAGGGCGCCAAGGAGCTGCGGCGCAGGCTGCCGGGCTCATCGCTGGTGACCGAGCGCGGGGCGGGTACGCACGGGCTGTGGGGCGGCCCGAACGACTGCGTCAACAGGTACGTCGACACCTACCTGCTGACCGGGCGGACCCCGGGCCGCTCCGTGTCCTGCGCGCCGCGCGAGGCGCCCGAGCCCAGCGTCTGGGCGCCGCCGGGCCTTGAAACCCAACCGGAAACGGAACCGGGAAGGGAAGCAGTGGCGGAAGCGACGCCGGCGGTGGGCGCCGCGGCCTGGTGACCGGCGGCCGCGCCGCGGCGAGGGCGGTGCCGCCGATCAGGCCGGCCTGGGTGAGTCAGGCCAGCCCGGCGACCAGCTCGGAGAGCGCCTTGCGCCGCCCGGTGAAGAACGGCACCTCCTCGCGCACATGCCGACGCGCCTCGGAGCCGCGCAGATGCCGCATGAGGTCGACGATCCGGTGCAGCTCGTCGGCCTCGAAGGCGAGGATCCACTCGTAGTCGCCGAGCGAGAAGGACGCGACCGTGTTGGCCCGCACGTCCGGGTAGCCGCGCGCCATCTTGCCGTGGTCCGCGAGCATCGCGCGGCGCTCCTCGTCGGGCAGCAGATACCACTCGTAGGACCGGACGAAGGGGTACACGCTGACGTAGTCGCGGGGGGTCTCGTCGGCCAGGAACGCCGGGATGTGCGAGCGGTTGAACTCGGCCGGGCGGTGCAGCGCCATGTTCGACCACACCGGCTCCAGGGCCCGGCCCAGCTTGGTGCGGCGGAAGAGGTTGTACGCCTCCTGCAGCGCGTCGGAGGTCTCCGCGTGCCACCAGATCATGACGTCCGCGTCCGCGCGCAGCCCGGAGATGTCGTAGGTACCGCGCACCGTGACGTCCTTGGCGGCGAGCTGCGCGAACAGCTCCTCGACCTCGTCGGCGTAGCCGGTGCGGTCCTCGGGCAGGACGTCGCGCAGCTTGAACACCGACCACAGGGTGTAGCGGATGACCTCGTTGAGGTCCTTGGCCTTCTTACCGGCGTTGGGAACCTTGCCGGACGGGGCGGTCTCGGGGGCGGATGCAGCAGTCATGGTCCCTATTCTCGCTCTCCGCGCCCGGCGCCCCGCGCCTGGGTGGCGACCAGCAGTTCCAGCAGCTCATCGGCGGCGGTACGGGCGCTGGCGACACAGGCCGGGATGCCCACCCCGTCGTACACCGCGCCGCACACGCGCAGCGCCGGGAGCTTGGCGACCTCCGCGCGGATACGGGCCACGCGGTCGAGGTGGCCCATGGGGTACTGCGGCAGCCCGCCCTCCCAGCGGTTCACGCGGGTGGCGACCGGGCGCGCGGCCAGACCGATGGCCTGGCCGAGATCGGCGAGCGACAGCCTTACCAGATCCTCGTCGTCACGGCTCAGGTCCGCCTCGTCCTCAAACCGCCCGATCGAGGTACGCAGCACGAAGAGATCGGGGTCGGCCTCCCCCACCCAGCCCCATTTGCGGCTGGAGAAGGTGGCGGCCTTGATGGTGTGGCCGTCGACGGGCGGCACGAGGAAACCGCTGCCCTGGGCGAGCTCGGCCACGTCGGCGCGGCGGAAGGCCATGGTGATCAGCGCCATGGAGGCGTAGTCGACGGTGGCCAGCTCGGCGGAGGCGGCCGGGGAGTCGGCGGCGAGCAGCCGGGCCGCGACGGGTGCGGGGGCGGCGAGCACGACGGCGTCGGCCTCCAGCGTCTCGCCACGCTCGGTGACCACCGTCCACCGCGCCACCCGGCCCCGGCCCTCCCCCGGGTCGTCGGAACTGTCGGCGCTGCCGGGGGCGGCGGTCGGGCGCAGCTCCCGTACGGGCTCGCCGGTACGGATCTCGCCGCCCGCGGCGCGCACCGCGTCGGCGACGGCGAGCGGAAGCCGCCCGATCCCCCCGTCGATACCGGTGAACACCGGGCCGGCCGGCGCCGCCGCGGCCCGCGCGGCGAGCGCCCGCGCGCCCTCGGTCAGCGAGCCGTGCGTACGGGCCGCCTCGAAGAGCGTGGGCACCGAGGCCCGCATCGACGTCCGGTACACATCGCCCGCGTACACCCCGCCCAGCAGCGGCTCGACCAGCCGGTCCACGACCTCCCGGCCCAGCCGCGCGGCGACGAACTCGCCGAGGGCGACATCTTCGCCCAGCTCCGCCGGCGGCAGCTGGGGCTCCTGGGCGATCCGCGCGAGCCCTTCGGCCGAGACCACGCCGGAGGCGGCCAGCGGGGCCGGGTCCCCGGGCACGCCCATCACATGGCCCTTGGGCATCGGCCGCAGCCCGCCGCGGGTCCACAGCGAGGCGGTGGCGGTCGCGGGCGGCTGCAGCCGGTCGCCGAGCCCGACCGCGCGCGCCAGGTCCACGGCCTCGGGGCGGCGCGCGAGCATCGACTCGGCGCCGAGGTCCACGGGGACGCCCGCGATCTCGCCCGCGTACAGCTTGCCGCCGAGCCGGCCGGACGCCTCCAGCACGGTCACCCGGGCCCCGCCGGTCAGCAGGCGGTGGGCGGCCGCGAGCCCGGAGATTCCGCCACCGACGACCACGACATGGCCCGTACGGCCGTTCGCTGCGCTCATGACCCCACTCTCTCAGACCTCTCTCATCCCCCCGACGGATGCCTGGCGACCAGGCCGCGGGGGCGGTGGGCGAAGGCCGTATGCAGATCGGCCTCGATACGGGTGGCGGTGGTGCGCAGGGGTGGCAGGAGGGTGCGCACGGTGTCCTCCGGGGTGCCCCGGCCCGCGTGCACGGCGAGGTTGAGCGCCGCCACCACGCGCCCGTCGGCGTCCCGTACGGGCACGGCCAGGGACCGCAGTCCCTCCTCCAACTCCTCGTCGACCAGGGCGTATCCGCTCTCCGCCACGCCGCCCAGGACACGCGCGAGCCCGGGTACGGAGATCAGGGTGTGCCGGGTCAGCGGCTGCGGATCGAGGTCGGCGAGATACGCGGCGCGGGCGTCGGTGTCCAGGCCCGCGAGCAGCACCCGGCCCATGGAGGTGGCGTAGGCGGGGAAGCGGGTGCCGATGGTGATGTTGACGCTCATGATGCGGACGGTCGGCACGCGCTCGACGTACCGGATGTCGCCGCCGTCGAGGACGGCCAGGGACGCCGACTCATGGACGGCGCCGACCAGTTCGCGCAGATGCGGCCGCGCGATATCGGTGAAGCCGAGCCCGGCGAGCGGGGCGTAGCCGAGCTCCAGGACGCGGGGGGTGGGGCGGAAGAGGCGGGCTCCGTCGGTCGCGGCGTAGCCGAGCTCCACAAGGGTGAGGAGGGAGCGGCGGGCGGTGGCGCGGGCGAGGCCGGTCGCCTCGGCGACGGCGGTGAGGGGCATGCCGTCGTGGGGCGGCGGGCCGCCCGGGGGCCGCTCGCCCAGCGCCCGCAGCACGGTCAGCCCGCGGGCGAGCGACTGCAGAAAGCCCGCCCCCATCTGCCGCTTGGCCAGCCGGGCCGGATCCTCGCCGATGGCGCCGACCGCGGGCGGCCCGCCGATCGGGGACGGCCTGACCTCCGCGGGCGCCGCAAGCGCCGCCTCCATCGCCGGGATCCGGTCCCGCAGGGCGGCCAGCGCGGTCCGCCTGAGGGACGCGATGTCGTGGCGGCTGGTGTGGCTGACCACGTTCACCGCACACGCGATACGCCCCGCCGGGTCCCGGAGCGGAACGGCCACCGCCACCAGACCCGGCTCGATCAGCTGGTCGTCAAGGGCACAGCCGTCGTGGGCCGCCGCCTTGGCGCGGTGCGCGAACGCGTCGGGGTCCGGGGCGTCGGCGGGGCCCGGCCTGGGCGGGATGGCGGGGAAGGAGGCGTCCAGGGGGTCGGCGGCACGGCGAGCGCGCCAGTCGGCCCAGGTGCGCTCGTCCCATTCGGCGGCGAACAGCGCGCCGGGGGCGCAGCGTTCGGCGGGGAGGAGGTCGCCGATACGGAAGGCGAGGGACATCGTGCGGCGCCGGGTGGCCTGGACGACGAAGCGCACGCCGTCGCCGTCCGGGACGGCGACCGAGACCGACTCGTCGAGGGAGTCCGCCAGCCGCTCCGCGAACGGAAGGAGCGCGTCCGGCAGTCCGCTGGCCGCGAGATAGGCGTTGCCCAGCTCCATCAGCCGGGTCGCCAGGCTCACCTCGCGCCCGTCCAGCCGTACATATCCGAGCTGTTGCAGTGTGCCGAGCACACGGTCGACGACGGAGCGGGCCAGCCCCGTGGCGCGCACCAGGTCGCCGGGGCGGACCGCCGGTCCCGCGCCGTGCGCGGACAGGGCGGTCAGCGCGCGCAGCACGGCGAGGCCGCGCTCAAGAGGGCCGACCGAACCGCCGGCCAAACCGCCGACAGCATTGACAGGCGGCGTAGCCGCGCTGAGACTCATCACCAGCCAGATTATGAACCAAGTTTCATCAGGCGAACAACCCCAAAGCAAGAGCGAGAGGGAGCGATGACATGCGCACGACCGTCGGCATCATCGGTGGCGGCCCCGCCGGCCTGCTGCTCGCCCGTCTGCTGCACCGAGCCGGCGTGGACTGCGTCGTACTGGAGAGCCGCGAGCGCCGCTATGTCGAGGCGCGCCAGCGGGCCGGGATCCTGGAGCAGGGCACGGTGGACGTGTTGCGGGAGTGCGGGGCGGGCGCGCGGATGGACCGGGAGGGGCTGCCGCACCGCGGTATCGAGCTGCGCTTCGAGGGCCGCGCCCACCGCATCGACTTCCCGGCCCTGGCCGACGGACGGTCGGTGATGGTCTACGCCCAGACGGAGGTCGTGAAGGACCTGGTCGCCCTCCAGCTCGCCGACGGGCCACCGCTGCTGTTCGGGGCCGAGGTCCTGGCCGTCGAGGATCCCGACTCCGCCACGCCCACCGTCCGCTTCCGGCACGAGGGCCGCGAACAGACGCTCAGCTGCGACTTCGTGGCGGGCTGCGACGGCTTCCACGGTGTGGCCCGCCGGGCGATCCCCGCCGAGCGCACCGCGGTGTTCGAGCGCGACTACCCGTACTCCTGGCTCGGCGTGCTGGCCGATGTGCCGCCGTCCTGCGAGGAGCTGATCTACGCCCGCCACCGGCGCGGCTTCGCCCTGCACAGCATGCGCTCCCCGCAGGTCTCCCGGCTCTACCTCCAGGTGCCGGCCGGCACCGATCCGGCCGACTGGTCCGACGAGCGGATCTGGGACGAGCTGTCCGCCCGCTTCGCCGTCGACGGGGACTGGGCCCTCGAACGCGGGCCGATCACCGCCAAGTCGGTCACCCCGATGCGTTCTTACGTCCAGGAGCCGATGAGCCACGGCCGGCTGTTCCTGGCGGGCGACGCGGCGCACATCGTGCCGCCCACCGGCGCCAAGGGCCTCAATCTGGCCGTCACGGACGTGGTCACCCTGGCCCGCGCCCTGACCCTGCACCACGAGACCGGCTCCACCGAACTGCTCGACCGCTACTCCGAGACCTGTCTGCGCCGGGTGTGGCAGGCCGAGCGCTTCTCGGCCTTCATGACCGACACCCTCCATCCGCACCCGGACCGGACCCCGTTCGAGGAGCGGCTGCAACTGGCCCAGCTGGAGCGGATCGCCGCCTCCCCGGCCGCGTCCGCCGAACTCGCCGAGAACTACGTCGGTCTCCCGCTGTCATGACCGCGCCCAGTCCCCCGGGTCCCCGTCCCCCGGGTCCCCGTCCCCTCGGCCCCCGCGCCCTGGAGGGCCGTCGCTCGGTCGCGGGCCGGGTGCTGGCCCTGCTGAACGCGTTCGACGCCACGCACCGCTCGCTGTCCCTCACCGCGCTGGCCCGCCGCGCCGACCTGCCGCTGGCCACCGCGCACCGCCTGGTCGCCGTGCTCACCGACTGGGGCGCCCTGGAACGGGACGCGGCGGGCGCGTACCACATCGGGCTGCGGCTGTGGGAGGTGGCGACGCTGTCGCCGCGCGGGGTAGGGCTGCGCGAGGCGGCGCTGCCCTTCATGGAGGACCTGTACGAGGCCACCCACGAGAACGTCCAACTCGCCGTACGCGACGGCCTGGAGGTGGTGTACATCGAGCGGATCTCCGGGCGTTCCGCGGTACGGGTGCGCAGCCGGGTCGGCGGCCGCTGGCCGCTGCACGCGACCGGCGTCGGCCTGGTGCTGCTCGCGTACGGGCCGCACCGGCTGCGCGAACGGGTGTGCGCGGGACCGCTGCGCCGCTTCACGGAGCTGACGATCCGCGACCCGGCCCGGCTGCGGTCCGCCCTCGCGGAGGTGCGGCGCACCGGCATCGCGGTCAGCGACCGGCAGATCACCATGGACGCGCTGTCGGTCGCCGCTCCGGTGCGCGGACCGGGCGGGGAGGTGGTGGCCTCGCTGTCCGTCGTGGTCCCGGCCGCCGAGGGGCGGGCGCCGGGGCTGATCCCGGCCGTGCGGGTGGCCGCGCACGGCATCTCCCGTACCGTCGCGGCCGCCTGGGGGCAAGCCCCCGTCGCCGAGGCTTCCGGTCGGTGAAAGGGTGCGACCGCGCCCCTTGCAGCGTCACGATTCGGCCCACAGGCTGTGGGACACCTCGCACCAAGCATCAAGCACCACACGCACCTCACGACCTCGCGCCACCGACGCCGGACCCACGAGGTGACATCAGCGGCTGACGCCGCGCGGCTGCGCCCAGAGGGGGACCTGAGGCCATGTCCGAAGCGACCGCACCGACCACCGGCCGGGAGCCGGAAGCCGGGTCCGGAGGCTGGAAGCCGTATCACACCCTGTGGGCCATGCTGCTCGGCGGCTGGCTCTTCTCGTACGCCGACCGCACCATCACCGGCCCGGTGGTCACCTGGCTCATCGACAACGACCACGGGATGCTGGGCTCCGCCAGCCATCCGCACGCGCTCGGCGGGCTGATCGGCAGCCTCTTCTTCGCGGGCTACATGCTGACGCAGTTCCCCGGCGGCTATCTCGGGGACCGCTTCGGGCACCGCGCGATGCTCGCGATCTCGCTGCTGTGGGCGGGCGTGGCGACGCTCGCCAGCGGGCTGGTCGGCGGGCTGATCGCCTTTGTGGTGCTGCGCGTGCTGACGGGGCTCGGCGAGGGCGTCTTCTACTCCAACGACCGCACCCTGATCGCCCAGCGGACCCCGCCCGCCAAGGCCGGCCTGGGGATGGGCGTGGCGATCACCGGTCTGTCCATCGGGTTGACGATCGCGACCATCAGCGCCCCGTATCTGATCGACTGGGGCGCCGATGTGTTCGGTCATGAGGACGCCTGGCGGATGCCGTTCCTGGTCCTGGGCAGCGCGACGCTGGTGTTCGGCGTGGTCTCGGCCGGCTATCTGCGGCGTATCGGCGGCCCGCTGCGGGCGACCGGCTCGGCGCTGCGGCTCCTGGGCATCTCCGTGGTGCTCTGCGCCGCGGTGCTGGCCGTCTATCTGATCGCCGACGGGGCGGGGCTGCCGAGCTGGGGCGTGGCCGTCCTGGAGTGCGTGCTCGCGTTCGTCCTCATCGGGGCGATCTTCGCCCGGCGCGGCTCGCGGCTCGGCGCCGTCTCCCGCAACCGCAACGCGCTGCTGCTCAGCTTCGCCTTCATCGCGGTCATGTGGAACCTGTGGTTCTTCAGCTTCTGGTCGGTGTCGATCGTCGCCGACGCCGCGCACAGCTCCTTCCAGAACGCCGCGCTGGTCGCCACCTTCAACGCGGGCGCGGGCATCCTCGGCTTCCCCGCGGGCGGCTGGCTCTCGGACCGGGCGAAGGACCGGGGCTGGGGGCGGCGGCCGCTGCTGGTCGCGTTCACGGTGGTCCAGGGGTTGCTGGTGCTGGTCTTCGGCGCCTATCTCCAAGCCGACGAGACGCCCTCCCTGCTGGTGATGTCGGTGCTTCTGTTCGTCACCAGCCTGTTCTTCAACGCGCTGCAGCCCATGGCCCACGCGCTGCTGAACGACGTGGTCGACGCCGCCGAGCGCGGGGCCGCCTTCGGGATGTTCAACCTCGTGGGCGAGATCGGCGCGGTGATCAGCCCGGCGCTCAGCGGCACCCTCTTCGACCACTACGGAACCTGGACGCACGCCGTCTATATCGACGGCGCTCTGATGCTCGCCAGCGCCGTCCTGTACTACCTGATCCGCGAGCAGGTCCAGCGCCCCTAGGCCGTGTCGTACCGTCAGGCGCCGCCGTTCTCGTCGTTCTCCTTCACCTCGTAGAGGACGTCCAGCGCGTCCCGGACCCGCTCGGCCAGATGGCGGGGGCAGCTCCAGGCGTCGGGGGCGAACGGCTCGTCGGGGGCCTCGAAGTCCCCGGGCGCGCAGAAGTGGTTGAGATGCGCGCCGATCAGCGCGTCGGGGTTGCCCGCGACGCCGTATCCGCGGCCCGCGATGCGCTCCAGGCCCTGCCAGGGGTGCTCCCCGGGGTGCGGACACGGCTCGTGCAGCGGGGCGAGGTCGATGGTTACGAAGATCTCCTCCAGCACGCCGAGCACGGAGGTCGGCAGGTCGACGGCCATCCCGTCCACCGCCCAGCAGGCGAGCAGCAGCAGGGCGGCCCGCTCCCGCTCGTCCCCAGGTCCAGCTCCGGCCCCGGCCCCGGCTCCGGACCCGGACCCGGACCCGGACCCCGCTCCGGCCGCGTACCGGCGGGCGGCCCACAGCGCGGCGTTCTGCACCAGCTCGTCGTGTTCGGTGACCCAGGACTGCCGGTAGGTGGTGGTGAGGGTGTCGATGTCGATCCGCCCGTCGGCGAGCAGATACTCGGCGTCGAGGTGGGCGGTGTCGCGGCTGCCGAAGAGCTTGTCGCGCCCGGCCAGCAGCCGGTCCAGCGTCTCGCGGGCGAGCCCGGCGAGAAAAGCCGGGCACAGCCACCCCTCCAGGGAGGTGTGCCATCCCTCGATGCCGCCCCGCCGCTCGTATACGCCCCGCCCGCCGGGGCTGAGCAGATGGACGCCCACGGTGGCCAGCGCCGCCGGGTCGTCGCCGGTCTCGGGGTGCTCGCCGTCCCGGTGTGCGCAGGGCTCGTCGCCGAGCCCCGGCAGTACGGCCTCGAGCGCGCCGATCATCTCGTCCAGCACCCACTTGCCGCGGATCCGGCCGCTCACCGCGTACCAGCAGGCGGCGCGCAGGATGACCACGAGCCCGGCGCGGCTGTCGCCGTCGGGGTGGGCGCGCAGCGCGGCGGCGTGCTCGAAGAGCTCGTACGCGGGGTCGACGTGCGGGTAGTCCCAGAGGATCGACCGCAGGTGGCCGGCCTTCCGTACGTCGATGAGGGGCAGCCGGGGCGGGACGTCGGCCACGGTGCCGGGGTCGATGATGTCGATGGCCACGCGCGCGTATCCGGCGATGTTGCGCGGACACAGCCACTCCTCCTTGGTGGCCGCGTCGTGCCACTGCCCGTCCTCGGCCTCGCTCCTGCCGTTGCGCAGCAGCGGCAGCAGCCGCGCCAGGTGGTCGTGGCGCTCGTCCAGGTCGTCCTCGTACGGGTGCCGCTCATGTCCGCAGGCGTGGCCGCGCAGGGCGCTGTCGGCGGCGTCGAGCGCCACCAGGGCGACGCCTTCGACGCCGTCCCCGGTGAGCCAGCCGGTGTGTTCGGCCGTCATCAGCAGGCCGAGCGTCCACAGGTAGGCGTGGTCACCGGTGGGCTCGGCGGTCAGCCGCTCGGCACAGTCGCGGACGAGCCGGTCGGCATCGTCCTTGGAGCGGCCTTCGCGGACGGCGTCCCACTGGTCGGCCAGTTCCCGGACGCGGTCGGCGGTGATGGCAGGGAAGTCCCTCATGGTCTCCCAGACGATGAGGGACCCCGTGCGGGTTCCGGCTACTGAGCGCGCAGACCTGAGCGCGCAGGCTCAGCGGGCGGTCCGGGTGTGGACGTACTCCACGAGGCGGGTGAGGGCGTCGGGGTCGGTGGTGGGCAGCACGCCGTGGCCGAGGTTGAAGATATGACCCTCCAGGCCCCGGGCCGCGTCCAGCACCTCGTCGGTCTTGGCCTCGACGGCCTGGCGCGGGGCGAAGAGCACGGCCGGGTCGAGGTTGCCCTGTAGCGCCTTGCCGGGGCCGACCCGCCGGGCCGCCTCGTCCAGCGGCACCCGCCAGTCCACGCCGACGACGTCCGCGCCCGCCTCGCCGAGCAGCCCCAGCAGCTCGCCGGTGCCGACGCCGTAGTGGATGCGCGGCACCCCGTATCCGGCCACGGCGTCGAAGACCTTCGTGGAGGCGGGCATCACGCGGGCCCGGTAGTCCGCGGGGGACAGGGCGCCGACCCAGGAGTCGAAGAGCTGGACGGCGGAGGCGCCCGCCTCGATCTGCACCTTCAGGAAGGCGGCGGCGATGTCGGCGAGCCGGTCGAGCAGATCGGCCCACAGCTCGGGGTCTCCGTACATGAGCGCCTTGGTGCGCTCGTGGTTGCGCGAGGGGCCGCCCTCGATGAGGTAGCTGGCGAGCGTGAAGGGCGCGCCGGCGAAGCCGATCAGCGGGGTGGCGCCGAGCTCCCCGGTGAGCATCCCGACCGCCTCGGTGACGTACTTCACATCGTCCGGGTCCAGCGGGCGCAGCCGGTCCAGGTCCGCACGGGCACGGATGGGGTCCGCGATGACCGGGCCGACGCCGGGCTTGATGTCGAGGTCGAGCCCGATGGCCTTGAGCGGGACCACGATGTCGCTGAAATAGACGGCCGCGTCCACATGGTGGCGACGAACCGGCTGCAGCGTGATCTCGGTGATCAGGTCCGGCCGCGTACAGGAATCGAGCATCGCGATGCCCTCGCGGACCTTGTGGTACTCCGGCAGCGAGCGGCCGGCCTGCCGCATGAACCACACCGGAGTATGCGAAACCGGCTCACGTCGGCAGGCGCGCAGGAAGGCCGAGTCGGCGGTGGCGCTCGCCGCGGTGCGGCCGGTCTGCTGTTGGCCCGAGGGCCGCTCGTTGGCGCTCATGACCCAAATCTTCGCACGGGCCGAACGAGTGACCCGCCAACCCGGGTGTTCTTCCCCGGTTGAGGCCCCCGATGCGCCTAGTCTTCCGGGCATGGCAGCGGTTCAAGGACACCTCTCGAACGGTGCTGATGGCGCCGGGAGCGCCGACGGGGCGGACGCGGCGGGCGGGGAAGGGGCCCCGGCCGTCTTCCGGCATGCCGTGGCCGGGCTGTGTGCCGTACGGCCGCGGCCCGAGGTGGAGCTCTCCCCGACCCCGCCGCCGCGGCGGCTCGCGCCGTTCTCGTACGCGCTCGAGGCGGCCGTCACCGCGGACCCGGCGGATTCGGGGGGCGACGACGAGGAGCTGGCCGAGGGGCGGCTGATCCTGCTGCACGACCCGGCCGGGCACGACTCCTGGTGCGGTACGTTCCGCCTGGTCACCCTGGTGCACGCGGATCTGGAGCCGGAGATGGCGGCGGATCCGCTGCTGCCCGAGGTGTGCTGGTCGTGGCTGACCGGTGCGCTGGAGGCGCGCGGGGTCGAGTACCGGCAGCCGAGCGGCACGGTGACCCGGGCGAGCTCGCACTACTTCGGCGGGATCGGGGAGCGCGAGCCGTCGACCCGGATCGAGATCCGCGCCTCCTGGACGCCGGCGGAGCCACCCGCAGCGGAACCGGCCCTGGGCGAGCACCGGCGGCCGGAGCGGCCCTTCGCCGCGGGCGACGGACCGGCCGGGGTGCCCGACACCGGCGCGCACCTGGCCGCCTGGTGCGATCTGCTGTGCCAGATCGCGGGGCTCCCGCCGGTCGGGGCGGCCGAGGCGGGCGTCGTATCGCTGCCGCAGCGGCGCGGCCCTCAGCCCCGCTGAGCGCGGCGCCGAGCATCTGCCGCGTCCCCGGCGAGCACTCGGCGGGCGCTCGCTGATCAGGCTTGATCGATCAGTCGTCCTAATTGCCCGAATTGTTACTCACCAAATCGTGATCATTCCCTAAAGCCGGACCGTATCGGTGCCGAAGGACGTGGTGACCCGTCCCACCACTTCCCCCCAGGAGGCCTGGTGTCTGTTCTCCTCGAGCAACCTTCCAGCCTGGTCGCCTATCGCCCGAACAAGCCGACGGCCATGGTCGTCGTCGCCGACCCCCGCGTCCGTTCCACCGTCACCCGTCACCTGTGGGCCCTCGGGGTGCGCGACGTCATCGAGGCGTCGTCCGTCGCGGAGGCCCGTCCCCGTATCGGCAACCCCCGCGACATCTGCGTCGCCGATGTCCATCTCCCCGACGGCTCCGGCCTCACCCTGCTGTCCGAGACCCGCGCCGCGGGCTGGCCGAACGGGCTGGCCCTCTCCGCTGCCGACGACATCGGCGCCGTACGCAACGCCCTGGCCGGCGGCGTCAAGGGCTACGTCGTCACCGGCACCCGCACCAACCTGGGCATCCCGGGCCGCCCCGGTGCCGCCCCCCTCGGCGCCGCCGCCCGGATGCACCGCCGCCCGCCGGGCGCCCCCGGACATCCGGGCGGCTACCGCGAGCTGTCGGGACGCGAGGTCGAGGTGCTGAGGCTGGTTGCGGAGGGCCAGTCCAACAAAGCCATCGGCGTCTCGATGGGCCTGTCCGCCCTCACCGTCAAGAGTCACCTCGCCCGTATCGCCCGCAAGCTGGGCACCGGCGACCGGGCCGGAATGGTCGCGGTCGCGCTGCGTACCGGGATCATCCACTGAGCCCCGCCCCGCCCGTCCCCTGAGCCCGCACAGACCCCGCACAGAGCCCGTACACACCCCGTACACACCCCGTACAGCCCCTGGCTCCCGCCCAGGCCACCACCGTCCATCCAACGCCCGGCGCCCGCCGACGGAACGTTCCGTCGGCGGGCGCCCTGCGTACCCGCTGTACACAGCTACCCTTGACAGGTGACCGACGCCCAAGAGACCGCAGCAGAGACGACACTGCGAACCACCGGGGGCGCTCCCCCGGACGACCTCCCCTCGGCGCCGGTCCCCTTGCTGGAGCCACGTGAGGGCATTCCGCCCGTCACCGCCGACCCGGACGCGCTCGCCGAGGTCATCACCGCCTTCGCCGAGGGCCACGGCCCGGTAGCCGTGGACGCCGAGCGCGCCTCCGGCTACCGCTACGGCCAGCGGGCCTATCTCGTCCAGCTGCGCCGCGCCGGCGCGGGGACCGCCCTGATCGACCCTGTCGGCTGCCCCGACCTGTCCGGCCTGGGCGATGCCATCGCCGACGCCGAATGGGTGCTGCACGCCGCCACCCAGGACCTGCCCTGTCTGCGCGACATAGGCATGCTCCCCGGCCGCCTCTTCGACACCGAACTAGCGGGCCGGCTGGCCGGGTTCGCCCGGGTGGGCCTCGGCGCCATGGTCGAGAACATCCTCGGGTACGCCCTGGAGAAGGGCCACTCCGCCGTCGACTGGTCCACCCGCCCGCTGCCCGACCCGTGGCTGCACTACGCCGCGCTCGACGTCGAGCTGCTGGTGGACCTGCGCGACGCGCTGGAGGAGGAGCTGACGCGGCAGGGCAAGCTGGACTGGGCCCACCAGGAGTTCGCCGCCATCGCCGCGGCCCCGCCCGCCCCGCCCCGCAAGGACCCCTGGCGGCGTACGTCGGGAATGCACAAGGTCCGGCGGCGCCGCCAGATGGCCGTGGTGCGCGAGCTGTGGACGGCCCGGGACAAGATCGCCCAGCGCCGCGACGTCTCACCGGGCAAGGTGCTGGGCGACGCGGCCATCATCGAGGCCGCGCTGGCCCTGCCGACGACCGCGCGCGCCCTGGGCGCGCTGGGCGGCTTCGGCCACCGTATGGGCCGCCGCCAGCTGGAGCAGTGGCAGTCCGCGGTGGACCGCGCGCGGGCCCTGCCCGAGTCGGAACTCCCCCAGCCGGGCCAGCCGGTGGCCGGACCGCCGCCCCCGCGCGCCTGGGCCGACAAGGACCCGGCCGCGGCGGCCCGCCTCTCGGCGGCCCGTACGGCGGTGACCGGCCTGGCCGAGCAGCTGAATCTGCCGCAGGAGAACCTGATCGCCCCGGACACGGTGCGCCGGCTGTGCTGGGAGCCCCCGGCCGAGGTGACCGCCGAGTCCGTCGCGGCCGTCCTGCACGGCTACGGCGCCCGCCCCTGGCAGATCGAGCAGACCACCCCGATCCTCCTGGCGGCCTTGGGGACGACGACGGCGTGAGCTGACGCGGCGTGGGCGGGAGGGCGAATTCCCGGGTGTGACGTTCGCCCCTCCCGGAGCGGGGGCTGGGCACCATGGTTACTCATAAGTAGCATGAGGCCATGGCGCGCCCCTTGCCGGGCGTGCCCGCAGCAGTGCCACCCCGCGCACCTGGAGGAGAGCCAACGTGCCTCGTACCGCTAGGGATGTCGTCTTCGTCGACGGCGTCCGGACCCCGTTCGGCAAGGCGGGTCCCAAGGGCATCTACCACGAGACCCGCGCCGACGACCTGGTCGTCAAGTGCATCCGGGAGCTGCTGCGCCGCAACCCGGATCTGCCGCCGGAGCGCATCGACGAGGTGGCCGTGGCCGCGACCACGCAGATCGGCGACCAGGGCCTGACCATCGGCCGCACCGCGGGCATCCTGGCCGGGCTGCCCCAGTCGGTGCCCGGCTACGCCATCGACCGGATGTGTGCCGGTGCGATGACCGCCGTGACGACGACCGCCGGCTCCATCGCCTTCGGTGCGTACGACATCGTCGTCGCGGCCGGCGTGGAGCACATGGGCCGCCACCCGATGGGCGAGGGCGTCGACCCGAACCCGCGGTTCGTCTCGGAGAAGCTGGTCGACGAGTCGGCCCTCTTCATGGGCATGACGGCGGAGAACCTCCACGACCGGCTGCCGCACATCACCAAGCAGCGCGCCGACGAGTACGCGGTGCGCAGCCAGGAGAAGGCCGCCAAGGCGTACGCCAACGGCAAGATCCAGCCAGATCTGGTGCCGATCTCGGTGCGGCGCACCAGCCCCGAGGGCGGCGAGCTGGGCTGGGGCCTGGCGACCGCGGACGAGCCGATGCGCCCCGGCACCACGCTGGAGGGCCTGGCCACGCTGAAGACCCCGTTCCGCCCGCACGGCCGGATCACCGCGGGCAATTCCGCCGGGCTCAACGACGGCGCGACCGCCTCGCTGGTCGCCGCCGAGGACGTGGCCCGGGAGCTGGGCCTGCCGGTGAAGATGCGGCTGGTCAGCTACGCCTTCGCGGGTGTCGAACCGGAGGTGATGGGCTACGGCCCGATCCCGTCGACGAAGAAGGCCCTCGCCAAGGCGGGGCTGACGATCGAGGACATCGGCCTCTTCGAGATCAACGAGGCCTTCGCCGTACAGGTCCTGTCCTTCCTGGACCACTACGGCATCGACGACGACGATCCGCGCGTCAACCAGTACGGCGGCGCGATCGCGTTCGGGCACCCGCTGGCCTCCTCCGGAGTGCGGCTGATGACGCAGCTGGCCCGGCAGTTCGAGGAGCAGCCCGAGGTCCGCTACGGCATCACCACCATGTGCATCGGCTTCGGCATGGGCGGCACCGTGATCTGGGAGAACCCGCACTTCGAGGGGAACAAGTGACCAGTACCGAAGAGCTTCTCAGGGGAGCGGCCGAGCTGTTCCCGGACGAGGTCGTGACGCAGGCGTACGTCCGCCATCTGGACCTGCCGCAGGGCGCTGGCCGGTTCGCCCTGATCACCCTCGACAACGGTCTTGACCACACCAAGCCCACCACCTTCGGCCCGGCCTCGCTGGCGAATCTGAACGCCGCGCTCGACCAGGTCGAGAAGGAGGCCACCGAGGGCGAGATCGTCGGCGTCGGTGTCACCGGCAAGCCGTTCATCTTCGCCGTCGGCGCCGACCTCAAGGGCGTCGAGCTGCTGAAGCGCCATGAGGACGCGCTGGCCATCGGCAAGGGCGGCCACGACGTCTTCAAGCGGCTGGCGGATCTGGCCGTGCCCACCTTCGCGTACTACAACGGCGCGGCGATGGGCGGCGGCGTCGAGGTCGGCCTGCACTGCTCCTACCGCACCGTCTCGGCCGCGCTGCCCGCCTTCTCGCTGCCCGAGGTCTTCCTGGGCCTGGTCCCCGGCTGGGGCGGCTGCACCCTGCTGCCGAACCTGATCGGCGCCGACCGCGCGGTCACGGTGATCATCGAGAACTCGCTCAACCAGAACCGGCAGCTCAAGGGCAAGCAGGTCTACGAGCTCGGGATCGCCGACGCGATCTTCGAGGGCGCGGACTTCCTGGAGCAGTCCCTGATCTGGACCGCGTCCGTGCTCAGCGGCCAGACCGAGGTCGTACGTCCCGACGTGGACCGTGGCGAGGCCTGGGACGCGGCCGTCGAGCGCGGCCGGGCCATCGCCGACAGCAAGGTGCACGGGGCGGCCCCGGCCGCGTACCGGGCGCTGGACATCATCGCCGCCGCGAAGAACGGCGATCTGGGCCAGGGCTTCGACTCCGAGGACGGCGCCCTCGCCGACCTGATCATGGGCGGCGAGCTGCGCAGCGGCATCTACGCCTTCAACCTGGTCCAGAAGCGCGCCAAGCGCCCGGCCGGAGCCCCGGACAAGTCCCTGGCCCGCCCGGTCTCCAAGGTGGGCGTGGTCGGCGCGGGCCTCATGGCCTCGCAGCTGGCGCTGCTGTTCGCGCGCCGCCTCGAGGTGCCGGTCGTGCTGACCGACATCGACCAGGAGCGCGTCGACAAGGGCGTGGGCTATGTCCACGACGAGATCGACAAGCTGCTGCTCAAGGGCCGTCTCAACCAGGACAAGGCCAACCGTCTCAAGGCCGCGGTGACCGGCTCGCTCGACAAGGCCGCGGCCTTCTCCGACGCCGACTTCGTCATCGAGGCCGTCTTCGAGGAGATGGGCGTCAAGCAGCAGGTGTTCGCCGAGGTCGAGGCGGTGGTGCCGGAGCACGCCATCCTGGCCACCAACACCTCCTCGCTGTCGGTGAGCGAGATGGCCTCGAAGCTTCAGCACCCGGAGCGGGTCGTCGGCTTCCACTTCTTCAACCCGGTCGCGATCCTGCCGCTGCTGGAGATCGTCCGCGGTGCGAAGACCGACGACGCCTCGCTGGCCACCGCCTTCGGCGTGGCCAAGAAGCTGAAGAAGACCGCCGTCCTGGTCAAGGACGCCCCGGCGTTCGTCGTCAACCGGATCCTGACCCGCTTCATGGGCGAGATCCAGAACGTCATCGACGAGGGCACCCCGGTCGACGTCGCCGAGCGCGCCGTCGAGCCGCTGGGCCTGCCGATGTCCCCGCTGGTGCTGCTGGAGCTGGTCGGCCCGGCGATCGGCCTGCATGTCTCGGAGACCCTGCACCGGGCGTTCCCGGACCGGTTCACGGTCTCGGAGAACCTGCGGCGCGTGGTCGAGGCGGGCAAGCGCGGCTTCTACGTCCACGACTCCGGAAAGCCGGAGCTGGACCCCGAGGTCGCCGCGCTGCTGGAGCAGGGCGACTCGGTCCTGACGGAGGAGCAGGTGCGCACGCGCGTCCTGGACGTGGTCGCGCAGGAGATCGGCCTGATGCTGGACGAGGGCGTCGTCGCCGAGGCGCAGGACATCGACCTGTGTCTGATCACCGGCGCCGGCTGGCCCTTCCACCTGGGCGGCATCACGCCGTACCTGGACCGCGAGGGCGTCTCGGAGCGGGTGGTCGGCCGCCGCTTCCTGGCCCCGGGCGTGGCGAGCGTCCCGGCGTAGCGCGTGGTGTTCCGAGCGCCGGACGGGCCACTCGCCCGTCCGGCGCTCGCGTTCTCAATCGTCCGATTCGTCCATGTCGGCGGGCACGGGAAGGCGCCTGCCCCGGCTGTCGGCGACCCGCAAAGTGTCGCGCAGCGCCTCACACAACCGGTGTGCCAGATAACGAAGTTCCCCGGCACCCGCCTTCCGGTCAGCGAGCAGTTCGCCTGCGTGGCCGAGCAACTGGGTACCCATGCCGAGCTGTACCGCTTCGACCTCGTCAGCCATGCGGGACAGGTAGCCGCTGCCGTCCTCGTCCGACACGAGGTAGCAGGGCTGGCCGCCAGGGCCGGACCACGGCAACAGCCGAGGGGATGCGCTCACTGGGCAGCCACCTTCACGCCGTGGATGGTTCGGAAACCGACAGCGAGACGTTCAGCGGCCGCCCGGTGACGGCCCGATGGCGACAGCAGTAACCGCAACAGCGCCTCGAAGAGGTTCGCGATACCTTGGGTCATGTCGTCAACCTTCCAGTGGTTGAGGGCCACAGCCCCGGACGTCCGGCAACGTCGCGGGGTTCTTCGCTTTCCACGTCACCCACCCGCGCTGTTCGCCCCTGGATGCGCGCGGGCACGGCGAGCCGCCACGAACCCAGCAGCTGCGGCGAGTTGTTCGCGAAGTGACGCGGCTCTCAGCATGCACTCGCGTTGAATCGAACCGCAATCGAGCATATGGAAATTGACCCAAAAGCTCTATCCGGTCGGTAGTCTTGCCGTCACCCAGGATCACCGGAGGAGAGTTCATATGGCTGGTGCACGTCCGACAGTTCGGCGCCGACGTGTTGCGGCGTTGCTCGTCAAGTTCAGGAAGGAAGCGGGCAAGTCCCTGGATGAGGCGGCCGACCGCATCGGATGCCACCGCACGAAGATCAATCGCATCGAGAACGCGCACCTCGGCATCTCGCTCGGAGAACTGCGCGACCTGTTGACCTTCTACGGAGTGGACGACCCGGCACAGGTCGAGGAGATGGTGTCGCTCGCGCGTCGCGGCAGGGAGCCCAATTGGGTACGCCGCGCCAGCGTCGCCAGGCCGTCGTACCCCGACTTCATCGACTACGAGGAGTCGGCCGAGTACATCCGCACCTTCCAGTCGTCCCTCGTCGCCGGGCTGCTGCAGACTCCCGACTACGCACGGGCGGTCATCCAGACGGCGCCCTCGACGCTGGGGCCCGAGGCCGTCGAGGCGTTGGTCACCGCGCGCATGGAGCGGCAGGAAGTGCTGAAGCGGGATCATCCGCCCCGCCTGTGCGTGATCGAGGGCGAGGCCGCCCTCCGGCTACGGGTCGGCGGGCCCGAGGTCATGCGCAAGCAGCTCGACCACCTTGCGGAGATGGCCCAGCACCCCAGCATCGAGTTGCAGGTCATCCCGCACAGCGCGGGGGCTCATGCCGGGCTCTTCGGCGCGTTCGTGCTGTTCGCCTTCCCCAACCCGGTGTTCTCTGATGTCGTATGCGTGGAGCACAGGACGGGGACCCTGTACATGGAGACACCCGAAGAGACGGCAGAATATACGCTGATCTTCGATTCTCTCCGGTCGATCGCCTTGAGCCCGCGCGAGAGTCTCGACCTGATCGCCCGGATACAGCACGAGCTGTAGCGCCAGCAAGCAGAGAGGCAGCGAGGGATGTGCCCGCCGTACCCTGACAGCGCAGATTGGCGCAAGAGCAGCTACAGCGGGCAGGGGGGCGACTGCCTGGAAGTGGCCGACCGCCTCATCCCTGGCGCGGTCCCTGTCCGTGACAGCAAGAATCCCCAGGGCCCGGCGTTGGTCTTCTCGCGGGACGGCTGGTCATCGTTCGTCTCCGCGATCAAGCACGGAGAGTTCCCCGCCACCTGACCCACAAGGCATCCGCCTGCCTGTCTACCAGCCCGGCAAGCTGAGCCTGCGGCTACTCCTCTGAGGTGCTGGAGCTGTCGTGCGGGACGGTGTCGGTCTCGGTGATGCCATCGTTGAAGACGATGGTGAGCGGGGTGCTGCCTTCCCGGCGGGCCTTGTACAGGTCCTCGGCGATGCGGTCGTAGAACCTGTGGGCAAGGGCCCAACTGCCGTCGAAATCCCCTCGACCGTCGACCTCCGTCGTGTGAAGGGTGATCAGCATGCCGATGAGGGAGCGGCCGGACAGGGTGACACGGACCAGGCCGTCGGTGTGGTCCGTGACGGTGGGCGTTGTGCCGAAGTGTTCGTGCCCAGCAGCCCGCCGGGCGATGAAGTCCCAGGCATCGCGGTGACAGACCACGTTGACTCGGGCGACACCTGCCGCATGGAGCAGTAGGGCCCGGTGGCTGGCGCGTTCGTCACGCCTCGCATCGGGTGACTCCTGGGTGCCCGCGAGAGACACAGGGGCGCCCTTGCTGGATTCGGCCTCTTCCTCATCCCCGGCGTGATCTTCTTCCTTCTGCGGGCTGATGGGCTGCTCTGAGACCGGGTCGGCGCCCGCTTCGGCAGGAATGGGTGTCGTGGCAGCACCAGGGGGCTCAGGCTCCGTGTCGGGCACAGCCCCTTCAACCTGTCGCTCAGGCGAAGACGCAAGGGTGGGCATTTTCCGGACAAGGTCCGCGAGGTCCTCGATGGTTCGGCGGAGCGTGTTGACTTCCCGCTTCAGTGCCGCAACCTCCACAGCTGACTGAGAGGCTTGGGACGCGGCAGCGCTGGCCCGGTCACGGGTCTCGCTGTGGTCCTGCCGGATGAGCGATACGGCATCCGCCACCTGCTGGCTCAGCTGCTGATGGCTGGTGTCCAGTCGGCTTCCGAGGGCATCTACCGACTCTTTGATGGCGTTCTTGGTGTCCACCAGTACGGTGATGACGTCGTTTGCGCGTACCACAGCCCCACCCCAGGTCCTCAGTTGGAAAACTCCGGCGCGCGAGCACACCGGAGAGCCTCTCTCGTCTCAGAACGAATTGGCTATTTCCGGCATGCTCTACACCCTGTTGGAACATACTGACCGAAGCTCACCTAACTCCGGCGGGGAACGCCCCCTTGACCACGGCTGTGAAACGGAGGGGCGCTCAAGTCGCTCTAGGCCAGAGGCGAGTAAAGCCGTTGGCCTGGCCACTGCCACAACCGCCCCCGCGTGGAGCAGTGGACCTTCTGGATGGCCTGGCCGGCTTGACAGGGGGCCAATTTTCGCGATCCACGTTACGGTCGGCGCATGTCAAACAGTGAGGCCAGTACGTCCAATGGGGAGCCGACACCGGACACACCGTATGCCGCCCCGCTCAGCAAGAGACAGCGGATCGCCGCCACCGCGATTGGGCTTTCGCTCACCGGGGGCGGCGTGGCCTCCATCTTCCTCGGAAAGAGCCAGGCGGGGAGCGTGGTACTTGTCCTGGGAGGAGTCGCGTTCCTGATCGTCGCGGTCATCGGGATGTCTGTACACCGAGTGAGACTGAAGGATGTGGAACTGTACTTCGGTATACGCCGCACGCAGCAGATCAGCGAGGTGGCCAGTCGTCTGCCTCATGTCGACGCGCTCCGCCTCATGCAGATCCTGTCGGAGACGAAGGACGGCGATCCTTACGCCGATCCGCTACTGCTGTTGATCGATTCGCTGTTGTTCGAAGCTCGGGTGCGGGACGCGGTCATCTCGGCTCTCAAGGAAGGCGAGCACGCCGAGACTCATCCCGAGGCAGACATCGGAGAACCGCTGCTTCACGTATCGCGGCCGGATGGGATACGGATCGGCGTCTTCGCCATGTTCGCTCCCAGCGAGGCAGGAAGTCTCACGGCAGAATTCGATGACGAGTTCGTCGACGTTCTCCCGAGGACTGGCTCCCACGCTGTCATCCTGATCACCTGCGTGCGCGACCGCGGATACCTGGCGGCACTCTCGGACAAGATCCAGCAGGAGGCCGGACTGCCCGTGGCGATTGAGTACTGGAGACCACGCGGAGAAGGCCGTTCCCTGCGCTCCTCCATCGACCGACTCTCTGAGGCGGCTCGTGCTGCAAGGACTGTCCCGCGCCGTTGGAGCCACAGAGTCCCGGGAGCGACTGAGGCATGGATTTGTGGTGAGTTTGAGACGGCGACACGCCGCCCCCACCGCGGGGGGGCGGCTGAGTCTAACCACAAAAACACCCCCCATTTAGTTTGGGAAAAAGCAAAACCCAGGGGGGGCCCGCGGGGGCC